>NZ_FSRA01000001.1:3491035-3857589 GCF_900129465.1 Chitinophaga niabensis
GTTAGTCTTTCAGGTTGTCTGTTTCAATCAGGGACAAGTCCTTCAGATGTTCGTGGAAACGACGGCTCCATTTCACAATCGCTACGCGACCGCTTTTGGAATATTCTATGAGGCCATATGGTTCCAGCTTTTGCAGCATTGCTGTAAGCTCCTGCTGGTGGCCTGTTTTTTCTAATACGAAATAGTCCGGCGTAATGGTAAGGATACGTGCATTGTTATCCCGGATGATCTTTTCAATATCCCCGCTATGCAGGGCTTTGGTTGAGATCTTGTACAATGCCAGCTCCTGGTACACCACTTCATCTTCTTCATGTACGAATGCACGATGTATTTCGATGAGCCTTTCTATCTGTCCCACTACTTTATCCAGCAGTTCCCTGTTGGAAAGTACAGTGATAATGAACTTATAAACGCCCGGGATCTCTGTTTCCGCAGTATTTAAACTGGTGATATTGATGCCCCTGCGGGTGAAGATCACAGAAATACGATTGGTGATCCCAATCCTGTCTTCCGTGTACACCGTTATGGTATATTCTTTTTGCATGTTGTGTCTTTTCTAAAATGTGAAATACTACTACTCGAGGCGGATGGTTGAGATCGGTGCCCCTGCGGGAACCATTGGGAATACATTGTCTTCCTGCTCCACCACACATTCCAGGAGATAAGCGCCTGGTGTGTCCAGCATTTCTTTTACTGCTGCTTCGATCTCAGAACGTTCGCTGACCTTGCGGCCCGGAATGAAAAATCCTTTGGCGATCTGTACAAAATCAGGATTCGTCATTTCTGTTGAGGAGTATCTCCTGTCGAAGAACAACTGCTGCCACTGGCGTACCATGCCCAGGAAGTTATTGTTCAGGATCACGATCTTCACTCCTATCTGTGATTGATAAATAGTACCCAGTTCCTGTAAGGTCATCTGGAAGCAACCGTCTCCGATGATGGCCACCACTTCTTTTTCAGGAGCACCAACTTTGGCCCCCATGGCTGCAGGCAGCGAGAAACCCATGGTACCCATACCACCGCTGGTGATATTGGTGTTGGGATCTTTGAAGCGGTAATAGCGGGAAGCGATCATCTGGTGCTGCCCTACGTCTGTTACGAGGATAGCCTTTCCGTTTGTTTGTTCGGAGATGATGCGGATCACTTCTGCCATCTTCAGCATACCTTCTGTTGGATGCAGTTCTCTCTGCTGCACTTTTTCATATTCCTGTTTATCCAGGTCTTTGAAGGATTGCATCCACTCTTTATGTTCAGCAGGATTGATCAGCGGCAGCAATGCTTCCAGGGCTTGTTTGGCATCTGCATGCACGGCTACGTCTGCTTTGATGATCTTGTTGATCTCTGCTTTATCAATTTCTATGTGTAATACTTTTGCCTGGCGTGCATAGGTATTTACATCTCCGGTGATACGATCATCGAAACGCATACCTATGGCGATCAGCACATCACATTCATTGGTATTGACATTGGGTGCATAGTTACCATGCATACCCAGGAAACCAACATAACATGGATGATCCACCGGTACAGCGGAAAGCCCAAGCAGTGTGGAAGCTACAGGGATCTGCGCTTTTTCTGCCAGTTCGATCAGTAACTTTTCTGCGCTGGAGAGCAATACACCATGACCACAAAGGATGTAAGGTTTTTTAGCGTTGTTGATCAATTCAGCAGCAGCTTTTACATCTTCCATCTTCAGTTCGGGAACCGGGCGGTAGCTGCGGATATATTCGCAGGCTTTGTATTGAAAGTCCAGTTTGTTTACCTGTGCATTTTTGGTGATATCCACCAGTACAGGGCCGGGGCGGCCGCTCCTGGCAATATAGAATGCTTTGGCAATGGCACCGGGAATATCTTCCGGCCTGGTTACCTGGATGTTCCATTTGGTGATGGGTGTGGTGATACCGATCACATCTGTTTCCTGGAAAGCATCTGTACCCAGTAATGCTGCTGCTACCTGGCCGGTGATGCATACCATGGGAGTTGAATCCATATAGGCATCGGCGAGGCCGGTTACCAGGTTAGTGGCACCGGGACCAGAGGTGGCAAATACCACACCTACCTCTCCGTTTGCACGGGCAAAACCCTGAGCGGCGTGTGTAGCGCCTTGTTCATGACGAACAAGGATATGATGGACTTTATCCTGGAAATCATACAGGGCATCGTAAATGGGCATAATTGCGCCACCGGGATAACCGAAAATGGTTTTAACACCTTCTGCGATCAGTGACTGGATCACAGCTTCGGCACCGGTAATAATGTTGGCAGCGGCGGCCCGCTTGTCAGACTCATTAGTCTTCATCGGTAACACATCCTTCTGTTGCATTTTTAACATGTTTAGCGTACTTGAATAATATTCCTTTCGTTGCCTTCAATGCCGGTTGTTTCCATGCGGCTTTGCGGGTTGCCAACTCTTCAGGAGTAAGGTTAACTTTGATAATGTTGTTGACTGCATCCAGTTCAATAATATCATCATCTTTCACCAGGGCAATGGTACCGCCTTCGTAAGCCTCCGGCACAATGTGTCCGACGACGAAGCCATGCGTGCCACCGGAGAACCTGCCATCTGTAATGAGGGCTACGTTCTTTCCTAAACCGGCACCCATGATGGCGGAAGTAGGTTTTAGCATTTCCGGCATGCCGGGCCCGCCTTTAGGACCAACATAACGGATCACTACCACATCACCGGATTTTACTTTACCGGAACTTATGCCTGCGATCAATTCAAATTCGCCATCAAAAACACGGGCAGGGCCAACAAAGCGCTCTCCTTCTTTACCGGTGATCTTTGCTACGGAACCTTTTTCAGCCAGGTTTCCGTATAGGATCTGGATGTGACCGGTTTGTTTCAGTGGTTGTTCCAGCGGAACTATAATATTCTGTGTTGTAAAGTCGATGTCGGGAACATTTGCGAGGTTCTCTGCAATTGTTTTACCGGTTACGGTTAAACAATTACCATGCAGCATACCTTTTTTCAGGAGGTATTTCATGACTAAGGGAACGCCGCCAATGTTGTGCAGATCTTCCATGAGGTATTTACCACTGGGCTTCAGATCGGCCAGCAGTGGCGTTTTGTCGCTGATACGCTGAAAATCGTCTGCAGTGATACTGATATCCACAGATTTTGCGATAGCGATAAAATGCAATACAGCATTGGTGCTGCCGCCAAGTGCCATGATCACGGTGATGGCATTTTCAAATGCTTCACGCGTCATGATATCTCTTGGCTTAATATCTTTTTCCAGGAGCAGGCGGATGTACTGGCCTGCTTCGAAACACTCTTCCTGTTTTTCTTTGCTGAGTGCAGGGTTAGAGGAACTGTAAGGTAAGCTCATTCCCAGCGCCTCTATTGCAGAGCTCATGGTATTGGCGGTATACATACCACCGCATGCCCCTGCACCAGGACAGGAATGCTGAACAATCTGTTTGAAGTCCCCTTCATCCAGGTTGCCTGCTATTTTTTGCCCCAGGGCTTCAAATGCAGAGATGATATTGAGGTCCTGCCCCTTGTATTTACCCGGAGCAATGGTTCCACCGTACACCATGATAGCCGGGCGGTTCAAACGGCCCATGGCCATGAGGGAACCCGGCATGTTCTTATCACAGCCCGGAACAGTGATCAGGGCATCATAATACTGTGCACCGCAAACCGTTTCAATGGAGTCAGCAATCAGGTCACGACTAACCAGGGAATAACGCATACCATCCGTACCATTGCTGATACCGTCGCTTACGCCGATGGTATTGAAGATAAGGCCCACCAGGTCGTTAGCCCAGACGCCTCTTTTCACTTCTTTTGCCAGGTCGTTAAGGTGCATATTGCAGGTGTTACCATCGTAACCCATGCTCACCACTCCTACCTGCGCTTTCTTCAGATCTTCTTCTGTTAATCCAATTCCGTACAACATTGCTTGTGCAGCCGGCTGCGTTGGATCTTGTGTAATCGTTTTGCTGTATCTATTTAACTCCATATGATTAAGTCAGTTAGCCTAATTTCGAAATATTGGTAAAAGTATCCCGGGAGTGCCTCATGTTCCAAACCTATAATTTGCCGGTTCCCGGTCTTCAAAAGGAGGCCCCGAAGGCCAAAATTCGCTATGGTAGTGAGTTAGGGGTTTTAGCGGTTACGCCATTCAAAGGTAAAAAAGAGGGTGGCGGCCCCGCAGATAGCCTGGCCCACCACCCTGCTATCGGTACACTAAGCTGGAATAGCTTCGCGTTTGAATTCTTTTTCGAGGACTTTTGCTTTGTAGGCCTGTTGAATGACCTTTCCTAAAGATGCTGCCCATGGTTTGCTGAAGCCCTGACCGTCCAGAGAATCCCATCCGATCACCTCAGCAGCAGTACCACAATAGAAGACCGCCTCTGCCTGCCTGAGCTCTTCCACGGTAATTTGTTTCTCAATCAATGGAATACCCAGTTCGCCACAGATCTCAATAACGGTAGCGCGGGTAATACCCGGGAGGATGTTCCCTTTTGAAGGAGTGTAGATCTTACCATCTTTCTCATAAAAAAGATTAGCGCCGGGGCCTTCAGCGACGAAACCGTCGATATCCAGCAGCAGCGCTTCTTCATATCCTTTTTCCTTAGCTTCCTGCGACGCAAGTATGGAGTTTACATACAAGCCCGCGGCTTTGGATTCTATTTTGAATGCTTTCGGGTTCGGACGCTGGTAAGAAGACAACATTACGCGCAGCAGTTTCTCACCCAGGTAAGCACCCCACTCCCATGCACAGATCAGCAGATGTGTTTCTGTAGCAGCTTTGAGCGTCATGTTAGGAGGGCAGAATACCAACGGACGGATGTACGCTTCCTGCATGTTGTTTAATTCCAATACTTTATAGCAAGCAGCGATCAACTCATCGTTGTTGTATTTGTAGGGGATATGGATCAGTTCGCAGGAACGCTTGAACCTGTCGAAGTGTTCTTTGGCTTTAAAGATCTTCACCTCACCGCTTTCGGTCTTGTAAGCACGGATGCCTTCGAACACTGCGTATCCATAATGGAGAGATTGACCATAGAGGTCGATTTTGGCTTCGGTGGCTTTGGTAAAAGCCCCGTCAAAGTAGAGAATCGTGTTTTCGTTGTAATAGCTATACATATTATTGGAATTTGCACACATAAAAAAAGCCTTCCTGTGTGGAGGAAGGCGTTCTATTTTCAGTTAGTTTAATACACGCTAATCTATCCTCCGGTCTGGTGGCTGATAATGACAACGACGATCACGACTAGCGTAATAGCCCAGTTCAACTGAGGTACTATGTTACCGATCTTGTTATTGTTTTTATTTAACCACATGGAGGTCTAATCAATTTTTTGTTGATCAGTACAAATGTATTGGTGATTGGAATAAAAAACAATACAAGCACCAATATTTTGTCAAATATTAAACACAGGGGCGATTTTTAAAAATATCGAAATAATGACTTCTCAGATTGAATAAAATCTAAGAATACTTAGCTTCCCATGGTTCCTATCAAAAAGGGCCGTCTAAAAGACGGCCCTTTCCATATAGTTTTTACAGGCAGCTATCGATCACTGCCTGTAGTTTCGGTTCTTTCTCTAACAGCTTCTCCAGCAGTACTAACTGGTTCTTAGCCCGGTTGTAGTTGTGTTCCGGGTATTTAATGGGATAATATACATCGCCATTCAGATAGTCTGTGAGGAAGCGGATGCCCTGCATATAGATCATGAACTTACCGGCATAGAAAAGATGGTCTTTTTCTGTCTGGGACAGGGTGCTGCCCACTTCAGAGAGGTATCCTTTCATTAATGCCTCGTAATAGTCCTCCCGGATGCTGATCTGGCTGAAATCACGTTCTTCTTCGGAAACAGGGCTTACGTAGGTACGCACCATATCTCCCAGGTCTGAAATGATCTTGCCGGGCATGAGGGTATCCAGGTCGCATACGCAGATGCCTTCAAAGGTGTCCTTATTCAGCAGTACGTTATTGATCTTGGTATCGTGATGCATCAGGCGGTCGCCGAATTCGGGATCCGTTTTAAGGGATTCGAAGGTAATGGCGATGTCTGAGTAGCGCAGGCATTGCTCTATCAGCTCTTCCGCGAAGTTCTTCCTTTCTTCTTTAGCTGTGCGGATAGCCTCCTGGAAGGCGGAATAACGCAAAGTGAGATTATGGAAGTTAGGGATGGAGGCTTTGAACTCATGCAGGTCTATACCATGCAGGAGCCGGGCCATTTTCCCGAACTCGCGGGCAGCTTCGTACGCCTGTTTGGGCGTATCTGCCTGATCTACAGAGGTAGAGTTGGGAATGAAAGGGATCATCCGCCAATATTCCTCGTTAAAAAAGAACATCTCCTCCCCTGTTACGGTGGGAATAGGTGTGATGAACAGGTAATCCGGATGGTGTTTTGCCAGAAAATCGGCAGCCAGCCTGAGATTACGGGCTATTATACCCGGTTCTTTAAAAACATAGGTATTGATCCTTTGAAGGATGTACTTCTGATCCTGTTGTCCGCTTAAAAGGAAGGTATTGTTAATATGGCCGCTTCCAAATTTCTTTATTTCGTAATCGGCCGCATTCAATCCAAATGCACTGACAATTTCAGCATTCACCATTATTTCCAGAGATTATCCGGGTATTCCCCTTTATTTACTAATGCGGAGAGGCTTGCCTGAACACCGGGAGCATCTTCTTTATAAGTAACACCAAACCATTGTGAGCTGGTAGGGATCACTTTAACAGAACCCGTACCGCTGGCAATGAACTGATCTACCACAATAGGAATAAAGAATTCAGATTTAGGATCTGTGATCTTCTGGTCCAGGAACTGATCGAACAGTTTTTCGCTTACCGGGAATACGGATGGTGCAAAACCCCAGAAGTTCATGGATACAGGGGTTTTAGGGCCCAGTTCCACTTTCTTATCGCCGTCTTCGTATACGATCTTACCGTTATCGATGTAGATCTTGGTCCTTTCCGTGATGCCAGCCAAGTTGCCGGTGCCATTCACTTCGCATACACCGCGGGATACAGAACCGTATTCACTGATGGTTTTACCCAGTTCGTAACCTACTACGCTGTACCTGTCTGCTGCGCATTCTCCTTTCAGGAATTCAGCCATCTTTTCGAAGGCGTCCCGGCCATAGAAGTCGTCTGCGTTGATTACGGCAAAAGGCTCGTTGATAGCGTCTTTCGCGCAAAGTACAGCATGTGCGGTACCCCAGGGTTTTGTGCGGTCTGCGGGAACAGCATGTTCGCCTACGAAAGCATTCATGTCCTGGAATACATATGCAGTTTCTACTTTACCTTTCAGCTTGGGCTCAAAGATCTCTTTAAACTCTTCTGCAAAGTTGTCGCGTATAATAAACACGATCTTGCCAAAACCCGCGCGGATAGCGTCGTAGATAGAATAATCAATGATAGTTTCTCCACTGGGGCCAAACTGCTGGATCTGTTTTAAACTTCCGTAACGGCTGGCCATGCCTGCCGCGAGAATCAATAATGTCGGTTGCATTTGTTGATATTAGTTTATAAATTTCGAACGAATTAATATCGGGGGCTAAATTTAGTGATTAAATTTTTCCCCAACTCTTTATTTTTTTGTTATAGTTGCTATCTGACGTTAACGTCTACAGTGAACCAATATTTTATTACAAATTAAACGCAGATGAAAAGATTAGTAGTGGCGGGAGCCATGGCACTGCATTTCATGCAGCCTACACATGCACAACAAAAGACTAACCCGGAAGAGATCAGCCCCAAAATGCAATGGTTTGCAGATGCCAAACTGGGGATTTTTATTCATTGGGGCATTTATTCAGTGAAAGGGATTGATGAAAGCTGGAGCTTTTACAATAAAAAGATCGCTTATCCTGATTACATGGCACAGCTGAAAGGCTTTACGGCAGACAAATACGATCCGCAAGCCTGGGCAGACTTGGTGAAGGAATCCGGGGCCCGTTATGCCGTGATCACTACCAAACACCACGATGGCGTTGCTTTATGGGATACCAAACTGAATAAACTCAGCACGGCTAAAAGCACACCTGCCAAAAGAGATGTGCTCAGCCCCTTCTTTGCCGCCTTACGTAAGAACAATATCAAAGCAGGTGCTTACTTCTCTTTACTGGACTGGAGCTCACCTGATTATCCCGGTTTTCTGAAAGACAGCAGCCGTTATAAGATCAGCGATGATCCCAAACGCTGGGAGCGGTTCCAAAAGTTTTACCAGGGCCAGCTGTCCGAAGTAATGACGCAGTTCAACCCTGATCTCTGGTGGTTTGATGGAGACTGGGAACGCAGCGCGGAAGAATGGGAAGCCGTGAAGGTCCGCAACATGCTCACCACACATAATCCTAAAACCATTATCAATGGTCGCCTCCAGGGTTATGGCGATTATGATACGCCAGAACAGAACTTTCCCGTGGTAAGGCCGCAATTCCACTGGTGGGAATTATGTATGACCATTAACAATAACTGGGGATACCAGCCACAGGACACTAACTGGAAAACACCTTATGAAGTGATCACCATCTTTGCAGACGCGATCAGTAATGGCGGTAATATGCTGCTGGACATTGGCCCGAAAGCAGATGGTACCATTCCTCCCGAGCAGGTGAATGTATTGAAGGAGTTAGGAAAGTGGAACAGGAAACACGACAAAGCCATCTTTAATACTATAGGGGGTATTCCCCAGGGGCATTTCTATGGCCCTACTACCTTATCCAAAGATTCCACCACACTGTACCTCTTTCTGCCGGGCAAAGTAAGCGGACAGATCATGGTGAAGGGATTGGATAATAAGGTCCGGGATATTACCGTTGTTGGCAATGGCACTAAGCTCACACATAAGATCGTGGGGAAAATTTCCTGGAGCCCCGTGCCGGGATTGATCTATATTGATGTACCATCCACTGTACAGGATGAATACATGACCGTATTGGAACTGAAGCTGGATAAGCCCGTGAAGTTGTATCGCGGCAAAGGCGGATTGAATGGATAAATGAACACAAGCAACTCAATTAATATGAAAAAAACGCTCCTATCTGCTTTTATGGCGCTGGCCTGCTTAACAGGCATAGCGCAGGAAAAGCAACCCTTGTCAATTATCCCGGAACCTAAGTCCGTAGAAATGCTGGGTAGCCCGGTAACGATCAGTCCACAAATGAAATACTTCTCCAATGGTGCCGCAGCTGATAAAGCAGCGGAACTGTTTGTGTTGTTTGTTTCTGCCAACTATGGCTTTGTAATGGAAAAAGGGACCATGCAAAACAGTACGCTGGTATTTTCGGAAGATGATGCTTTATCTGCTGAAGGTTATCAGCTCACTGTGGCCAAAAATAAAATTGTACTGCAAGGCCGCGCGGCAGGTTTGTTCTATGGTGTGCAAACACTGCAACAGATGCTGCCTTTCAGCGGCCAGGTTGTAAAGAACAAGATCGTTGTTCCCGGTGTGCTCATAAAGGATGAGCCGCGTTTTGCCTATCGCGGGCTGATGCTGGATGTAGGGCGGCATTTCTTCTCCGTTCCTTACATTGAAAAATTCCTGGACATCATGGCTTCCTATAAGCTGAACCGTTTTCACTGGCATTTAACGGAAGATCAGGGCTGGCGCATTGAGATCAAAAAATATCCGAAGCTGCAGACTATTGCCTCCAAAAGAAAGGAAACAATGGAAGGGCCTTACGGCGATAATAAGTTTGATGGAAAACCTTATGGTGGTTACTATACACAGGAGGAGATCAAACGGGTAGTTAAATATGCTGCAGACAGGTTTATCACGGTGATCCCGGAAATTGAAATGCCCGGTCACGCACAAGCCGCACTGGCAGCCTATCCACAACTGGGTTGTACAGGTGGCCCATACGAAGTGGTCACTAAATGGGGTGTTCATAAAGAAGTGTACTGCGCAGGAAATGATGAGGTATTCTCTTTCCTGGAAGATGTACTCACGGAAGTGATCCCACTGTTTCCCAGCCAGTATATTCATATTGGTGGTGATGAATGCCCGAAAGACAGATGGAAGGCCTGCCCTAAATGCCAGGCACGTATGAAAGCATTGGGCCTGAAAGACGAACATGCATTGCAGAGCTACTTCATTCAACGGATGGAAAAGTTCCTGAACAGCAAGGGCAAAAGGATCATCGGATGGGATGAGATCCTGGAAGGTGGCCTGGCACCGGATGCCACAGTGATGAGCTGGCGTGGTGAAGCAGGGGGTATTGAAGCTGCCAGGCAAAAACATGATGTGATCATGACGCCGAACACCTATCTGTATCTCGATTATCACCAGGGCAATCCTTCAACAGAACCTCTGGCGATCGGCGGATATCTGCCACTGGAAAAGGTATATAGCTATGAGCCATATCCTGCTGCATTGGCGGAAGAAGAGAAAAAATACATTAAAGGCGTGCAGGGAAATGTGTGGACGGAGTATATCCCTGACGATAGATCGGTGGACTATTTCACCTATCCCCGCGCACTGGCACTGGCAGAGATCACCTGGAGCCCGCAGCACAAAAAGAATTACTCCCGCTTTACAGCTGCGTTGCCTAAACAACTGGCCAGGCTGGATGATGCACGTGTCAACTTCCGCATCCCTGAACCAGCGGGCCTGGAAGATGAAGTATTAACCGGTGCGAGCACAACGGTTACTTTAAAACCATCTGTAGCTTTCGCCACTATCCGTTATACACTGGATGGTACCATACCTACAGCAAACAGCACTTTATATACAAAACCAATTGTGGTTGCTCCTCCATCCAATGGTACCACTACTGTTAAATGTATTGTGGTCACTCCTAACGGAAGGACGAGTGCGGTATATTCTGCTGCTTACATGCGCAAGGAATATAAAACAGCATTGAATGTAAACCCTGTTAATAAAGGGGTAAAGTTTGATGCCTTCTATAAAACCTTTAACCAGGCTAAAAACATCGGCAGTGGAAAAGCGGATTCAACAGGTGTAATACCTGCTTTCGATATCCGTCCATTCGTTGCCAAAGTTACTTTTGGTGTGCGTTATGAAGGATACCTGAAAATTGAAACAGATGGTTTGTATGAATTCAAAACCAATTCTGATGATGGTTCCGTACTCTCTATTGATGATGAAGTGATCGTGGATAACGACGGGGAACACGCACCTACTGAGAAATCAGGTATGGTACCGCTTCGTAAAGGTTTTCACAAGATCAGTGTAAAATACTTTGATGCCGGCGGGGATCAACGGCTGCAGGTGAGCTTTGGGCTGAAAGGCAAACAAAGTGTTAACTTGCGGAATGCACTTTTCCACTAAAGACATATTACAACCTATTCATACCACATGGCTGCCGGAGCATATCCCGGCAGCCATGTTGCGTTTGGACAAGCTGGACCCACTTGTTTCAGGGAATAAATGGTTCAAGCTCAAATACAACCTGGAAGCGGCGGCAGGCAAACCTATTGTTACTTTCGGCGGTGCATGGTCCAACCACATCCTCGCTACTGCTGCTGCCTGCCAAATGAAAGGTTTAGCCTGCACAGGTATTATCCGCGGAGAAAAACCTTTGATATTGAGCCCTACACTGGAACAGGCCGGCAGGATGGGTATGCAGCTGGTATTTGTAAGCAGGGAGGAATACAAATTGCTGACGGATACAGACGATCTTGGAGCAGATGATCATATGTATGCAGTTTATCAGCTGAACGATGAGATCATTCCCCGCGATGCCTACGTGATCCCCGAAGGTGGTCACAATGCCCTGGGCGTAAAAGGATGCAGCGAAATACTCTCTTTAGCTGACACGAAAGATTTTACACACATTATCTGTTCCGTAGGTACAGGCACTACCCTGGCCGGCCTGATCAATTCAACCGTGGAAGGCAGCGAAAACATGGCGGAAGAAGTATTACATGACCTTGCCCGGTTAGTGACCGGCGATCCCGGCCATGTTGTACAAAAAGTGATCGGCATTTCTGCATTAAAAGGTGCTTTTTCTTTGCAGGCCGAAATAGAAAGCCTGCTGATCAGCCCGGGCCCCTGGGAATTATTGCATGATTTTCATGAAGGAGGATATGGAAAGATCAGCCCTGCGTTGATCGATCTTATGAATGATTTCTACCGGCAGACAAATATTCCGCTGGACAGGGTGTATACCGGGAAAATGGTGTTGGCCGTAAAAAAACTGATTGAACAGGATTATTTTCCAGCCAATAGCCGTTTATTATTGATCCATTCCGGTGGTTTACAGGGCAATGATTCATTACTTCCTGACGTTCTATGCTTTTAAAGAGTGACAACGTATATTTGTATTTTAGCCAACGTATGAAGCAGACTGTTAGAAGAATAATTGTTGCGGTGATCTTACTGGGTAGCATCACTGCTGCAAAAGCTCAAGAGCGCGTACCGCCTGTATTACCTGATTTCTCTGCCCTGATCAAAACAGGGAAGATACAGCTGGACTGGATCTCCGGCTTCCCCAATGCTGTGCAGATAGGCATCCAGCGTTCGCTGGACAGTGTGCTGAACTTTACCACGATCGGTTATGCGAGCAGCCCCGGAGAAAGCCGTAATGCTTACATGGATAACAAACCTTTACCCGGTAAAAATTACTATCGCCTCTTCATCCTCTTCTCCAATAACCGTTATATGCACAGTAAAGTAGTACTGGCTATTGAGGACTCTACCATCAATGCAGACACCAAACTGAACGCTTCGGATATCGCTAATCTCAGCAACACTAAAAAAGAAGATGCAGTTCCCTGGAAACCATCCAATTACATCTATACTACAGCAGACGGAAATGTGAATATCAAACTGCCGGAAGCTTTAAAGAAGAAATATCTCGTTAAGTTCTATGAGCCTACAGGGGTTTTCCTGTTTGAGGTAGAGCATGTGCAGGAGCCTTTCCTGATCATGGAAAAGGCCATTTTCATGCATGCCGGCTGGTTCAATTTTGAGATCTTTGAGGATGGGAAGCTGCTGGAGAAATGGAACTTATTTATTCCCCTGAGTTACAAGTAATTCTGCTTCAAACACTTCTGCAAAATATTTCGCGATCTTACTTTTCACTTCTTCCAAAGGAACGGCATAGCCAAGTTCCTTTTCCAGGGAGGTAACCTGCTTATCTGCAATACCACAGGCCACAATGTTGTTAAAATAATCCATGTCTGTATTCACATTGATGGCGAAGCCATGCATGGTTACCCAGCGGCTGCAACGAACTCCCATGGCACAGATCTTCCGGGCCTTTGCAGGATCTTCCGGATCAAGCCATACGCCTGTTTCTCCTTTTGAACGATCCCCTTTCAGGCCGTAATCTGCCATGGTACGGATGATCACCTCTTCCAGGAAACGTAAATAACGGCCAATATCTGTGAAGAACAGTTCCAGGTCTATGATTGGGTAACCTACTACCTGGCCGGGGCCGTGGAAGGTAATATCCCCTCCCCTGTTGGTTTGTACAAATTCTATCCCCTTTTCCTCCAGCTGCCGGCGGTTGATCAGCAGGTTCTCCAGGTGGCCGCTTTTGCCGAGGGTATATACGGGAGGATGTTCGCAAAAAAGCAGGTGATGGGCAATAACAGCAGATCCGGCAGCGGTGCCATTACGCAGGGCAGCCTTCAGTTGCACACTTTCCTGTAATAACTGTTCCTGGTAGTCCCAGGCGCGCTGGTAGGGAATTACACCCAAATCGTTCACTCTTATCTGCTGTTTCATTCGTCTGCAAAGATAACTATAAGCTATCTTTGCAAAAATTTTTACTGATGAGCGATCAATTGCCGGTACTGGAAGATGAACTGGAAAACGGGGAAGGTAGTGAGGAACTATACGAAAGGGTGAACCTTGTTGTAGACAAGGGGCAGGAGCCTTTGCGGATAGACAAGTTCATCCAGAACCGCATTGAAGGTGCCACCCGCAGTAAAGTTCAGCAGGCTATTGAAGCAGGAATGGTGCTGGTGAACGATAAACCTACCAAGGCCAACTATAAAGTAAGGCCCCTGGACCGCCTCATCGTTTATTCCAACAGGAGCCCCGAAAGCAATGAGATCATCCCGGAAAACATTCCCCTGAACATTGTATATGAGGATGAGGATGTAATGGTGATCAACAAACCTCCCGGCATGGTGGTACATCCCGGCTCCGGCAACCCCAACGGCACATTGGTGAATGCCCTGGCCTATTACCTCAGTGAGGATAAAGAAAATGTGGTGGAAACTATTCCCCGTTTCGGGCTGGTACACAGGATAGATAAGAACACAAGCGGCCTGCTGGTGATCGCCAAATCAGAAAAAGCGATGACGGACCTGGCCAAACAATTCTTTGACCATACCGTAAACAGGCGTTATATGGCATTGGTATGGGGTGATTTTGAAGAAGATAAGGGTACGGTGGAAGCACATGTGGGCCGCCATCAGCGTCTCCGCAAGATCATGGATGTTTTCCCGGATGGGGAACATGGCAAGGAAGCCATCACCCATTACGAGGTACTGGAACGTTTTAACTATGTAACCCTCATTGCCTGCAAACTGGAAACCGGCCGTACGCACCAGATCAGGGTACATATGCAGCATATCCGGCACCCCTTGTTCAACGATGAAACCTATGGCGGGGACCGTATTGTTAAAGGTACCGTATACACAAAATACAAGCAATTCATAGATAACTGTTTCGAGGTAATGCCCAGGCATGCCCTGCACGCACAAACCTTAGGGTTCATTCACCCCAGGACCCGCAAACCAATGCTGTTTGAAAGTGAGCTACCGGCGGATTTCACGGCCGTTCTGGAGAAATGGAGAAGATATAAACGCCGGGAAGAGGATTGAGTGTAATTTTTAAGGCATTATTCCGTTAAATAGATCGTTCCGCTTATTTTTTAAAATTCTATGCAAACCAAAATCAGCCTATGCGCCTGCGTTTCATCTTAATTTCATATTAATTATTTTATTAAAAACATTCTACATATCATTTTTTCTACTAATTTAGTAGCATAATGCGTCCCAAGAAAAACCTTGCCCGTATCCTGACTATTCTGTTCCTGGCTTTCTTTGCTATTCATATAGCCAGAGCCGGTAACCGTCCCCTACTCACAAATTTCACCTATAGCACTACCTGCCTGAACGATACTGTACGCTTCAGGATCACTGACGATATCACCACCATTGATTCCGTGAAGTGGTATTTTGTGAGTCCGCCAGCCTTACCTGTAGATTCTTCCAATAGTATAGACAGTGCCAAATATGTATATAAAACCCCTGGTACTTATACCATTACATTAAAAGCATACCGCGGAGGTGTGGAAGATATCACCACGATGTCTATCACTATCGCTGCCCGTTTAGGTATTGACCTGGGGCCGGATCTTACACTTTGTGAGAATGGCACTACTACTTTGACGACAGGACCTGCTATTCCCGGCGCTACTTATACCTGGTATTATTTAGAAGATACTGTGCCCGGCACGAATACTTTCGTTGTTTCACAAATGGCTACCTACCATGTGGCCATCAATGGATGCCGGGAAATAGATTCGGTGAATGTATTCTATTCTCCGATACCTGATTTTGACCTGGGGCCAGACAGGACCTTGTGTACGGATGAATTGCTTACACTGGATGCCACCGCACAAAACGCCACCTATGTTTGGAGTACGGGAGAAACTACGCCTACCATTGTAGCCAGCGGCGTGAGCAGAACTTACACTGTTGTTGCTACAGTTGCCGGTTGCGGTGACTTTACAGACCAGGTGACCATTAACTTCACCGGCACACCTTATCCTTACAGCCTTGGCCCTGATACCTTACTTTGCCCCGGAGAATCCGTGATACTGGATGCCACCAGGCCTGAAGGTTCAAGTTATACCTGGAACACCGGTTCAAGGCAACCGAGGATCAATGTGAACAGGAGTGGCGAGTATTCTGTGTTCATGACCGTCAACGGCATCTGTGATGTGGTGGACACTATTGAAGTGCGCTATAGCCGCTTAAGGGATTTCAGTTTAGGAAACGATACCACCTTGTGTTATCCTAACTTCCTGGTGCTGAGTGCGGATTTTGGAACGGGTAATTATCTCTGGCAGGATGGATCAGACCAGGCCACTTATCACGTGGACAGTAGCGGATATTATAATGTTACCGTGCAGATAGGCAGATGTATTGAAAGAGATACGATCCGTGTTGATTTTCAGGATAGCCTGAGAGTAACGCTGGGAGAGGATTCCATGCTTTGCGTGGGAGAAACGCTCACTTTACTGCCACGCGGCGCAGGTACAAATTTTAAATGGCAGGACAGTACTTCCACTTCCACCTTCCTGGTTACACAACCCGGTATTTATGCGATTGTAGCAAGCAATGTGTGTAACAGGGCTACAGACTCCGTGAATATCTACTACCAGGAATGTAATTGTACGCTCTTTTTGCCAACGGGTTTCAGCCCTAACGGAGATGGGCGGAATGATGTATTCCGACCGGTGTACCGATGTATCTTAGGTAAATACAAATTAGCCATCTATAACCGCTGGGGAGATTTTATCTTCTTCACCTCAGATCCCGGTGTTGCATGGACGGGTATGCATAACGGGCAAATGGCGCCTGTTGGCACATACGTTTGGACGGTTGAGTATGTAGATGAACTGAATCAGAAATTCTATCAGAAACGAGGTACTGTTACCCTGATACGATAAAGTTATTGTTCGCTTTTGAATTCGGTGAACTTCGCTGTAAAATCTGCTGTTTCGCGCTTTTTTAAAGGTACGTTCCAGGTACCGGAGTAAGTGATCAGGGCAGGCAATAAAAGGTCGTCCTTCTTCGTCATCTGTACATTCATGCGTACATTAAAATCGAAGATCATGGTTTTGTAGGAGAGGGAATATTTACGGCCTACGATCTCCATGGTTTCTTTATCAAAGTAGGTGATCAGTTCGTTGATCACAATTTCTGCACGGTCTATACTATTAAGGTTCTTCCGCATGGTGGCGCTGAATACATAACAATCTGTGCCGGTATATGCTTCCGAGGTAATGGAAAAATCGTAATACTTCATCAGGTCGCGGTCGAAGATGGCTACCTTATTTCCCACGATAGGTACGCCAGTGATGGGTTTACCGGGGTTAAAGATCAATTGTTTCAACTGGTTCTTATGCCGTGCAAGGCTTCCTTTGCTGGATCCGCCCTCATCCCCGCATACGGTGCCATGCGTAAAAAAGAGATTGGCGTAAAGTTCTGCGGTATAGTAATTATAGTCGCCTTTTTTTGTGTAGAAATTACCGGTGGTCTTTTCGTCTATCACTTCCATTTTACGGCAGTTGCCGGTCATGATCTGGCGGGTGTGACTTTTAAGGGAGGCGATGGTCTTTCCTCCTTTTTTATCTGTTACGCGGATGTCGTTATCTGCTGTGAACCCTACCAGGCGGAGGTTTTTGAATGCGCGGTAGAAAGTGGTATCCTCTTCTACCCTTTTGATAAAGCCGGCCACGTCAAAGCCTATACGTTTGGCTTTCACCACTACTTCATCCAGGTTAATGGTCATGCCTTTGTATTTAAAAGCAGTATCCTGGGAAAACAAAGGTGTGCAACAGAACAAAAGTAATAACAGTAGCAGAAACTTGCGCATCTGGCAAATTTAAGGAAATTCAGGCTTATGAGTTGAAGGAAACGTTTTATCAGCTGGATACTTTACCGGCTACGTACATAGCAGTAAGCGTTGGTGTGGGGCTACCACCTTTCTTTTCAAGGGTAACAGCAAACATTTGCGCACCTTCAATAGCTTTCATTTTCTGGAAGCCTTTAGCGGTATCGCCCATTTCGAACACACCAGCATCCACCGGTACGCCATTTACAATGGCCCAGAGTTGGTATTGCTGATCTGCAGATGGTTCAGGAAGGTTATTAACGGTGAGCATCACGTCTTTGGTCTTCGGATTCCAGAAAACAGTAGCCAGCAGATTAGGCCTGTCTTTGGATGCCGTGAACATACGTACTGCTTTTACATCCGGATTGCGCATCATGGCAAGCATATCATCCGATTGTTTCATCTTCGTCTGATATACCTCACTTTGTGCGAGTACTTTGGTTTGGTCTACAAGCAACGCTTCGTATTTACCTTTCCATTCTTTGGAACTGTTGAGGTAAGTAACGTTGAAGGCAACACTGGTGATCAGCCCTGCGATGGCGGCGGCTGCCACCCACTGCCATTTGCGTGCAGCGGAGATAACCCTTGCAGATTTTTCTTCATCTGCATACGCATCTTCATACAAGCTTGCCGGTGCAGAAGATGAACTGCCGCTAACCGGTACTGCTGTTTCCACCCCTTCATTATCCACGATCTGGAAGATCCTGTCTTTCACAATAGCAGGAGGCGGAACCGCCTGCATCTGGATATAGCGCTCCATATCAAGCTGAGCAGCATCTGCCGCAGCTTTTATTTCCGGATATTGGGCCATCGCAGCGATCAGCTCCCGGACCTCCTGGTCCGTAGCTAAGCCAGCCACGTAGCTTTCAATTATTCCGGATGATATGTAACGTTGTACATCCACTTTTACTAGATCGTTTTTAGAATATTTCTAAGTTGAATAATCGCGTTTCTCATTCTAGTCTTCACGGTACCCAAAGGAATATCCAGCACCTTGGCTATTTCTTCCTGGGTGCAACCTTTGTAATAAGCTAGGTCAATAATGATTCTTTGTTCTTTGTTGAGCTTTTCCAACACCTTGGTGAGGCCCAGGTGATCCACGGAGGGATGAACCGTTAAGTGACTTGTATGATGATATACGTCATTACTAAGCTCCTGGATTTTTTGATCCAGCTTGTGGGCTTTAGAGCGTAATGAATCAATAGCAGAATTCCGGGCAATATTGAGCATCCAGGTAAAGAGACGCCCCTTCTCTGTGTCATATTTTTCTATGCTCCGCCAAATTTTCAGAAAGACTTCCTGCAGAACATCGCTTGCCGCGGACTCGTCGTTGAGGACTTTAAGAACTACCCCGTAGAGAGCGGGGGAATAATTGTCATACAGGTAACCAAATATTACCTGATCCCGGTCTTTCAGACCCTGGACCAATTCGGCTTCAGTGTATGTGTTTGCAGTTCCCAAATGTAATTATCGAAAATAGTGGCACTAAAATAGGGAAAATTATTACAATATAAAATTCTTAGGCATAATAATTTTATATAGCTGTTAAAGAATAGCTAAAATGAACAGGGGCCGGTGATCACCGGCCCCTGACAATTACCTGGAAGAAATTTCAGCTATTTAGCGAAGGTCATCTTATAATCCACCTTGATCTTTCCTTTGGAAATATCGTCCAACCTGCTTTTTAACAGGCGCTTTTTCAATGGTTTAAGGTAGTCGATGAACAGTTTTCCTTCTATATGATCATATTCATGGAAGATCACACGGGCGGTGATACCATGGAATGTTTTCTCGTGTTCTTTAAAGTTTTCGTCCACGTAACGGATGGTCACCTTTTCAGGGCGGTATACGTCCTCCCGGATCTTGGGAATGCTCAGGCAACCTTCCTGGTAAGGCCATTCCTCTCCTTCTGTATCCACTATCCTGGCATTGATGAACACCTGCTTAATACCCAGATCGCCGGGGTATGCATTCACTTCATCTTCTTCAAGATTATTGATAATCTGCTCACTATCAATTACGAAGAGGCGGATGGGCTTGTTGATCTGTGGTGCTGCGAGCCCTACCCCACTGGAGGCATACATGGTTTCCCACATATTATCGATCAGCGTTTGCAGACCTGGATAATCCGGGGTGATATCCTGGCTTACTTCTCTTAAAACCTGGCTGCCGTAGGCGACTATTGGTAATATCATCTGGTAAATTGATCAAAATTTGAACTGCAAAAGTAAGGTTTTTTCAGCTAGCGGTATGCTGAAGGTATTCCTGCAGGATGATGGTTGCACTGATCTCATCCACCAAACCCTTATTCTGCCTGTCTTTTTTCTTCATTCCACTATCCAGCATACTCTGAAAAGCCATCTTTGAGGTGAAACGTTCATCTACTTTTTTCAGCGGCATGTCAGGAAAATGTTTTTGCAGGATGCGGATGCATTCTTCCACCAGTGCGGTAGCATCTGTGGCACTACCATCCAGGTTACGCGGCAGGCCTATGAGGATGAGTTCTACCGGCTCTGCTGCAAAGTATTTTTTGAGGTAAGGGATCAGTTCATGTGAAGGAACTGTGCCCAGCCCACTGGCTATGATCTTCAGCGGATCGGTCACCGCAAGCCCTGTTCTTTTTTTCCCGTAATCGATAGCCATTATCCTGGGCATATTCCTATTGATTTAATATAAACATATCTGCAATGGCAAACACGGCAAAAACCACGCTTGCGATACCATTTGTTGTCATAAAAGCCAGGTTCACCCGGGAAAGATCATCGGGTTTTACCAGCCTGTGCTGCATCCATAACATCAGGATAAAAACACCGGCACCTATCCAGTACAGCCAGTGAAAACCTCCCAGCAGGCCAATGGCAACAGCCAAACCGGCGGCCACCAGGTGCAATGCTTCTGAAAACCTCAACCCTCCTGCTTTGCCTAACCAGGTAGGAATAGAATGCAATTGCTGTGATTTATCAAACTCTTCGTCCTGCAAGGCATAGATGATATCAAAACCGGATACCCAGCACAACACCAGGAAACTGAGCAGAACAGGTAATACGGCAAAACGCCCGGTTACTGCCAGGAAAGCTCCTATGGGCGCAAGCGACAGGCCAATACCGAGAACCAGGTGGCATAAAGCCGTAAAACGTTTGGTATAGCTATAGCCCAATACAACGATCAGGGCTATGGGAGATAAAAAGAAACATACGGGATTGATGAACCAGGTGGTAGCCATAAACAACACTGCGTTCCCGATCACGAAATACAAAGCGTTGGAAGCGGAAATGATGCCGGCAGGGATCTCCCTTTGTGCAGTACGGGGGTTCTTTTTATCAAAATCCGCATCCAGCCAGCGATTGAAGGCCATCGCCGCGCTGCGTGCAAAGACCATGCAAAGTACCACCAGTAAAAGTTTCGACCAGTTGAATGAATACCCTGCCCAGGTCACTGCCAGAAAGAATCCGATCATGGCAAAAGGCATGGCAAAAATGGTATGGCTGAATTTTACGAGCGACAGGTAATTCCGGATAACAGGTGAACTCATATGGCTAGTTTTCAGTTTTTAATTTACAGAACAGGTCCCAAATTACGATACCCGTGCTCACGGAAATGTTAAGCGAGTGTTTCATTCCCAGTTGCGGTATCTCGATGCAGCCATCCACCAGTTTCATCACTTCTCCGTCCACACCGGACACTTCGTTGCCAAATACCAGCGCCAGCGGCGTTTGGGAAGGTTTAAAGGTATCCAGCATCACACTTTGTGCTGCCTGCTCGATGGCCATAATAGTATAGCCCTCTTCTTTTAACGCATTCACCGCTTCCACGGTTGTGGCAAAATACTGCCATTCCACTGTTTCTGTGGCACCGAGGGCGGTTTTCTGAATATCCCTGTGGGGTGGAACGGGTGTATACCCACATAATATAATACCCTGTACAAGGAAGGCATCTGCCGTTCTGAATACAGATCCTACATTGTGCATGCTCCGCACATTATCCAGCACCAGCACCAGCGGGGTTTTGTCTGCCGCCTTAAACTCGCTGACCGTTTTCCGGCCCAGTTCATGCATGTTCAGTTTACGCATCCTGCAAAGATAGTTGATGTCAGTTAATGCAGGCACCCTGTTTTGATCGGGTCATTATTTGTCTTTTCTACTATATTTGCCGCATGGCTAAAAGCAAATCGGAAGAAACACCCCTCATGACGCAGCATAAGGCTATTAAAGCCAAATATCCTGACGCAGTGCTGCTTTTCAGGGTGGGGGATTTTTATGAAACATTCAATGAGGATGCTGTAATAGCTTCGAAGGTATTAGGTATTGTACTCACCAAAAGGGCCAATGGCAGTGCCGCTTATATAGACCTGGCCGGCTTCCCTTACCATTCGCTGGAAACCTACCTGCACAAACTGGTGAAGGCTGGTCACCGCGTGGCCGTTTGCGATCAGCTGGAAGACCCTAAAACAGTGAAAGGGATCGTAAAACGGGGTGTAACAGAAATGATCACTCCCGGTGTGGCGGTGAACGACAAGCTGCTGGAAAACAGCACCAACAACTTCCTGGCTGCGGTACATTTTGGATTGAATAATACCGGCGTGGCTTTCCTGGATATTTCCACCGGGGAATTATTTGCTGCGCAGGGTAGTACGGAATACATCGACAAATTACTGCAAAGCTTCCGCCCTGCGGAAGTGATCTTTGCCAAACAACAGCAAAAACATTTCCGGCAAACATTCGGTTCCCGCTTTTATACCTACACCCTGGAAGAGTGGATCTTTACGAATAATTATGCCCGGGAGATACTCCATAAACATTTCGAAACACATTCCCTCAAAGGATTTGGTATAGAGGACCTTACCGATGCGGTAATTGCCGCTGGTGCCACCATGCACTACCTGAAAGATACGGAACACCCTCACCTGCAACATATCACCGCCATTCAGCGGATCGACCAGGATGATTTCCTCTGGATGGACCGTTTTACCATCCGTAACCTGGAACTGCTGCAAAGCACCGTGGAACAGGGAAGATCACTGATCGGCACCCTCGATAACACACTCACGCCAATGGGTGCACGTTTATTGAAACGCTGGATCGTATTCCCCCTGCGTGACCTCACACGTATTCATGAAAGACTGGATACCGTAGAGGACCTGATCAAAGAAGCAGACCGTACCCATGCCCTGCAACAACATCTTAAGGCAGTGGGTGACCTGGAACGGCTGGTATCCAAAATTCCCCTGCGGAAGATCAATCCGAGGGAAGTGATGCAGCTGGCCCGTTCCCTGCAACAGGTGATCGCCATCAAGGAATTATTGTCCAATGCCAGCACAGGACTGTTACAGGAGTTACACGGACTGCTTGACCCCTGTTTTACGATCCTCGAAAAGATCCTCGCAGAGATCTCCGATAATCCCCCGGTTCTGGCGAATAAAGGTGGAGTGATCCGGGAAGGCGTTCATGCAGAATTAGATGACCTGCGGGCGATCGCTACCTCCGGTAAGGAATACCTCCTGCGCATTCAGCAGCAGGAATCTGAGGCTACGGGCATCCCTTCCCTCAAAGTAGCCTTTAATAATGTGTTCGGTTATTATCTTGAAGTAACCAACACCCACAAGAATAAAGTACCTGCCAACTGGATCCGCAAACAAACGCTGGCCAACGCAGAAAGATATATAACACCCGAACTGAAAGAATACGAAGAGAAGATCACCGGTGCAGAAGATAAGATACAGGTGCTGGAGATACAATTGTATGATGCCTTGCTGCTTGCTTTACAGGAATACATCCTTCCTATTCAGCGTAATGCGCAGGCGCTTGGCCGGTTGGATTGCCTGCTTTGCTTTGCGCATAATGCCGTTCAATTCAAATACCGCCGTCCGAATGTTACAGATGCGTACTTCATTGATATCAAAGATGGCAGGCATCCTGTAATAGAACAGGGCTTGCCTACGGGAGAGACTTATGTGACCAACGATCTGTTGTTACATCAGAATGAGCAGCAGGTGATCATCCTCACCGGGCCCAACATGAGTGGTAAGTCTGCGTTATTAAGGCAAACTGCGCTCATCACATTGATGGCGCATATGGGTAGTTTTGTACCTGCTTCCGCTGCTGAGATCGGGTTGACGGATAAGATCTTCACGCGGGTGGGGGCTTCTGATAACCTGAGTGGTGGGGAAAGTACCTTTATGGTGGAAATGAATGAAACGGCCAGCATCATTAATAACCTTACCCCCAGGAGCCTGATCATCCTGGATGAGATCGGGCGGGGTACCAGTACATACGATGGTATTTCTATTGCCTGGAGCATTGTGGATTACCTCCATGATATGACGCCTCACCGGCCCAAAACATTATTTGCCACGCACTACCATGAATTGAATGAGCTGGAAAATAAGCACAGCCGGGTGAAGAACTTTCATATCACTAATAAAGAAGTGGGAAATAAGATCATCTTCCTTCGTAAACTGGCACCGGGAGGTAGCAGGCATAGCTTTGGTATTCATGTGGCGAAGATTGCAGGGATGCCTCCGCAGCTGATCGACAGGGCTAATGAGATACTTACACAGTTGGAAAGCCAGCATATTGCAGCACCTATGGAACAGATCGCTGCACCGATACAGAAAGTGCAGCTGAGCATTTTTGATGCGCATAGCGATACGTTCAAAGATATTCGGGAGAAGCTGGAATCTGTTGATATTAACAGGCTGACGCCTGTGGAGGCCTTGTTGAAGTTGAGCGAGATCAAGGATTTGTTGCAGTAAGTTCCTGCTGAGGGCCTGCCGCGCCGCAGAGGGCGGAGGTTTTTTATTTTTTGGGAAGGGGCGTTTCTTTTTAGCAAGGCATTTATTCAACTTCTTTATAAATAAAAAAAGCCGTCTCCTTCGAGACGGCTTCTCTTTTTTCAAGATCACTGTTTATCCCACCATACGCGTCCGGTCAGCTGGTTAGGGCTGCCGTACTCACCACTCGTCTGCATTTCAGCGAGGGCGTTATTGTAGTTCGTTATGTTCAATGAATTGGGGATGGGCAATTGCCAGCGGCGGGGTATTGCAGCTTCCACGCCACCGATCGTTACAGGTTCCATTGGCAGAATACCTCCTTGCTTTGGAATACCCAGCCTTTTCCAGCTGCCCCATGCTTCCCATGGAGATTTGAAATGGTTCAGGAAATTCTGCACGCCGATCTTTTCCAGCTTCTGCTCATCTGTTCCTCCGAAAGCAATATCTGCATGCTGCAGGTAAGTATCTATTTCTGCCGGCGTTACCGCACTGTATTCAACAACACCAGCTATCTTGCCCATGGCATCGTAAGCCTGGATAGAAGCAGTTACACCTTTGTCGTACCAGGTCTTTGCATCCTGTGTGATAATATTACGCACAGCGAGCTCGGACATGATGAAGCAGTATTCCGCATAAGTGAGCAAAGGTTGTGTGTACTGGCCATTTGCACCACCATCACCAGAAAGATCGAACAGCCTGTTCTGGTATTGGGACAATGTATCTACCGTTACATCTTCTTTTCTGCCATCTGCAAATACGAGGCTGTAAGTTTTTGTGCCGAAAAGGTTCACGTTTGCAGGGAGGTTCACTGCATCAGGACTAACCGGTAAACCCACATAACGTTCCGGGTTATAAACAGCCGTTTCAGGGAAACCGCCACCCAGTTTGATATAATCAAAACGTTCCCTAGTCATGCCATTCTTTTTATAGAACAGGCGAAGACGCGGATCTGTGTGCGTACGCAGGAAGTTCAGCATATTACGGCCGGCTGCGCTGGAATTATTCCCCTGGGAACCCCAGTTACCACCACGGGCAAAGTTTGTTCCGGAAATAAATTTCCATTCTTCCTCATTGCTGGTGTATACGCCGCCTGCACTGGCGAGTACATCATCCACGATCTGTTTTGTTTTTGCAGGGTTACGTTTCAGCAAACGCATCGCGATCTTTAAACGCAGTACGTTGGCTGTTTTTGCGTAATTGGCTGTTGCCGTGGCTGCATTGGTATAGAACATATCGTATGAGCCATAAGAGATCTGACCGGCAGCAGGTTTCACCAGGGAATCCACTGCGCCTTTCAGCTCTGCATCTAAAGTGGCGAACACTTTTTCCTGTGTATCATATACCGGGGTGAAATTAGCTGTTTCGCGTGCTCTCAGTGCTTCTGTGTAAGGAATAGAACCATTCACATCTGACACGCGGAATGCGGCAAATGCTTTATGGATGCGTGCTATGGCTATAAGGTTGCGATACTGGCCACGATCTGCTTCCGGCATTTTACCCACGATCTTTTCGATCTCCACGAGGTTACGGCCGATGTTGGTGTAGAAAGCCTGGTAATAATCATTCACATTCTGTGCGCCAAACATACCAGCCACATTACCTGCAGGAAAAGCTACCGTGAACTGCATCCAGCGCATGAGGTAACCGTAGTTATCGTAGTACCAGTCAAAATCCCTGTCTACCATTGCCTTCTGGGAAGAAGTGATCATATATTCCGGCGGCAGTGTGGGAGATACTTCCGGGTCTGTATTGTATTCAGCAAAATCCTTTGTACAAGCGCTCGCAAAAGTTGCGATGGCCAATACGCCGATGCCTAATTTATGTTTGATATTCATCATCATCCTTTTTGAAAATTAGAAACCAAGTTGAACCGTTATTGCCATGTTGCGGATAAAGGGTGCGCCGCCATATTCAGAGAAAGCGAAAGTGCTGTTGTTACGCAGGCTTTCCGGGTTGATATTATCCGGCAGGTTGTTGAACAGGTAACCAAGGTTACGGCCTACCAGCATCACACGCGCTTTCGTAAGTTTCAGGCGTTCGATCATCTTAGCAGGGAAAGTATAACCCAGGGAAACTTCACGCAGTGCCACATAAGATGCGTCAAATACAGAAGCCTGGCGGATACCGATACCCCACTCCCCTATCATGCTGTAATACTGATAAGGTGTTAAAGGATTTACATACCCTTTATCATATGCTTCGCGATAGCTCATGCCGCTGATGTCTTCTGTTTTACCGGTAGCGGTGGTTCCTTTCATACCCGGGCCAAACACGCCATCCGGGATCATCCCATCGTTGCGTTGTACACCCTGATCATCTGTCCATGCCAGGCCACCTGATGCGGCATCACGGCCAGGTAATGTGCTTTCAACAGTACCACGGCCTGTTCCATATTGATGAGAAGCAGAGAAGATATCTCCTCCCACACGTGCCTGCAGCAATACACTCAGGTTCCAGTTCCTGTATGTGAAGTTGTTGCTCAGGCCCAGGTTGAAATCTGGCGTGATGTTACCCACTTCTGCATAACTGCGTTTGTATTGAACCGGGAAGGAAGTAGATGTTTCAATAATGGGTTTACCGTTCTTGGTTGGATCAGTAGACTTATAAGGCGTGTAACCATAGTTGGTTACCAGCACACCATACGGGCGGCCTACCTGTGCAATTACACGTACATCCTGGTCGTTACCCATTTCGTAAGTGTTCACACCGGGAGTGAGTTCAATGATCTTGTTAGTGTTGCGGCTACCATTCAGGTTTACATCCCACTGGAAGTTTTTGCCCTGAACCGGACGGCCATTAATGGCGATCTCAATACCCTGGTTCTGGAAGTTACCGGCATTGATGAATTTATTCTTCACACCGGATTCAGTAGGTACATCCAGTTTCAGGATCTGATCTTTGATGTTTGTTTTATACAATGCCACATCCAAACCGATCCTGTTGTTGAGGAACCTTACATCGGCACCTACTTCAAAAGAGTGTGCCATGGAAGGTTTCAGGTTATCGTTCGGATATGTGTCTTTGTTATAAGGATAATAGAGGTATCCGCTGTTCGGGCCACCATTCCATATTTCCTCCATAATGTATCCGCTGTTCAGCTGGAATGGATCGGTGTCTCCGCCTACTACTGCATAAGAGGCCCTTACTTTACCATAAGAGATCCAGGAAGGCAGTTGTGATTTTAAGGTTTCGGTGAATTCCCATGCAGCACTTACAGATGGATAGAAGTAAGAATAGTTACCGCCGCCTAATGGATAAGCCAGTGCGGAAGACCAGTCGTTACGGCCAGTTACATCCAGGAAGAAAGCATTTTTATAAGAAAGGCTTGCGGATGCAAACACAGCATTGATCTGTTTGCGGGCCAGGTTTTTATTGTTGCGCGTATCAACAGGGCCGATACTATTGCTCACAGTGAACTTACCGGGGATCAAAAGACCATTGGTGGTTCTTGCGCTGTATTGGTTACCGATGCCGGAGTTCCAGGTTTCAGCACCCAGGTTCACATTCAGGGTGAAGTCATCATTCAGCTTAGGCGTGAACATGGCCATACCGGTGAAAGTGTATTGGGTTTTGTTGATACCGGAGTAGGCATACAATCCACGTGAGCCGCCAAAGTTAACTCCCCAGCCCAGTTCACGGCGATCGTCTTTATTTTGTTCATTACTGAAAGTACCGCGTACCAGGAATTTCAGCCAGTCCGTTGCTGTTGCATTGAGGGAGAGATTTCCCATCATCAGGTTTTCGTTATGCGTCCACCTGTCGTTGTTCAATGCAAACCAGTAGTCAGCTCCGGGATAGGAACCCAGATAATCCATCAGGTCCTGTTTACCGGGATTGGGGCCCAGGTAGCGGGCGCTCCAGTAAGCTGGATCGTAGTTACGGGGGAATACATAGATCCATTTACGGCCAATATTCTGGCTGGTATAGTCACCTCCCTGTGCGGTAGGATTGAGTGTTTTAGAGAATGAATACGTAAAGCCACCTTCTGCGCTGAGCCATTTGGACAGTACAGCAGAAGATTTCAGGGAGAATGCATCCCTGGAGAATTTGTTGTTCGGCATTACGCTGTTGTTATCCAGGTGGGAATAAGAAAAGCGGAAATTTGCTTTATCTGTTCCACCTTCCACGGCCACGTTAGTGTTGGAATATTTACCAAGCTGGTAGCCATCTGTGGCATTATCCGGCATGGGGCTGTAGGGAACAATATCACCATTGGGGAGTTTAGCCATCTGGCCCTGCATTTTAGGGCCGAAGCTGTTACCACCGGGAACGATCACATCATTACCCTGCGCGTCCTTTGTGAATTTACCATCTGTTCCGCCGCCGTATACATTCTGCAATGCAATGGGGCCACGGTATACATGTTCGAACTGAACCGTCTGGCTAACATCTACACCAAGGCCTTTACGGGTGAGACCTTTTTTTGTGGTGATGAGGATGGCGCCGTTGATGGCACGTGAACCATACAATGCAGTAGCGGCTGCACCTTTCAGTACAGATACGGTTTCAAAATCGTCCGGGTTAAAATTCTTCAACACGTTACCGAAGTTCACAGCATTATCTGCGTCTTCATTTTCGAAGATCACACCATCTATAATAAAGATGGGTTGGTCTTTACCATTCAGTGATTTGGCACCGCGGAGTACAATGCGATTTGCTGCCTGCGGACCTCCGGCGGCTCCGGAAATGTCCACCCCGGCTACTTTTCCCTGCAATGCAGCAACAGGGTTCACGGAGTTGGTGCGGGTCAGTTCGGAGCCTTTCAGTTCCGTCATGGCGTAACCGAGTTTGCGGGCTTCGCGTTTAATACCCAATGCTGTTACCACTACTTCATTCAGATTCTTGGAATCTTCTTTGAGTATAACAGCAAGCGGGCCATCTGCTACCTGTACTTCCTGGGCAGCATATCCCATAAATGAAAAGATAAGTGTGGCAGAAGCGGGCACATTGATTTTAAAAGACCCGTCTGCAGCGGTTAACACACCATTCTGCGTACCTTTTTCTTTAACGGTAACACCCGGTAAGAGGGTGCCGTTTACATCCTTGACCGTACCGGCAACTGCTTTTTTCTCCTGTGCCCAAACGTGGGGGGCAAAGCAGAAAGTCAGTAACGTGGCGAGAAGAACAATCCTGCGCATAGCTTCCTTAGATTTTAATTGTGAATGCGTGATCAATAGACAATAGTTATCCATTACTGGTTGATAGCTGATGTTTAAGCATCCGCTGCAAGTCAATACAATTTCATACCGTGACGCGGTGATTTGCGCACAGTCCACATACAGGTTGATAAATGGGAGTGATTAGATTGCTACCTGAATCTTTTTCTTTGTTTCCGTACTACGTTGTCCCTGAAACCTGCTAATAAAACGATTTAGCATTCTACCAATAAAAAAAACCTGCGATCACCAACCTCAACACTTTCAATTAACACGCACAGATTTGGTTCAGAAAAACGAACGCATGCAAACTAGCAAATCTTGTTAAAGGAGCAAAAGAAAATTTAACTTTTTTTTGATGATGTGTTAAGATGTACATCACATTTTGCAAAATAACATCATCGCATGAGAATATTATATAGGCTTCCACGTGATGCATCAACAAAAAAAATATTGCTTTGTGTGCGCAATAAAATGTGCCGTAAATAAAAAGGACCGGCATTGCTGCCAGTCCCTTTTACAGTATCTAAATTATGTATTACCCGGCTACCACTTTCACTCTTTTGCTGCAGCTTTCTCTTTTAATAAGTGTAGCGGGCAGCACTACCTGGTTTAGCTGGTGATTATTATCATTGAGTTCATTCATGAGCACCTGGATCAGGTTGCGGGCAATATCATGGATGGGTTGTGCCACACAGGTGATACTTGGTGTGTGAAGCCGGAAAAGATCGTGATCATCAAAGCTCACAAGCGCAATGTCCTCTCCTATTGTCATGCCCAATTGTTTTATGCTTTCGATGCCGTAAACGCCGAGGTAGTTGGTAGCGAAGAAAATGGCATCCAGGTCCGGGATGGTTTTGATGAAATCCGAGATCTGGTCCACCGCCTGTTCCCGGGTACCGGAAAAAGGGATCTTTTTGAGCATTTTGCGGGGGAAGTTGGCCTGGTGTGCTTTCATGGCTGCGGTAAATCCGTTGAGCCGTTCCTTCATCTGGATCTGTTCAGAGGTGGTGGTCACCAGTGCTATTTTACTATATCCGAGCTTCAGGAGATATTCTGCAACATCATATCCTCCCTGGAAATTGTCTACCATCACATAATTGGTAGGGATCTGGGGAAGATAACGGTCCATCAGCACCATGGGCTTCCGGGCGTTCTTGAGCATTTCTATCTCCTTATCCAGGTTGGGCGTGGGGGTGATGATATATCCATCCACCTGGCGGTATTCCAATACTTCCAGGAGGCCTTTGGCTTTGGCGAGATTGTCTTCCGTGCTGCCGTACAGTACCTTATAACCGAATTTATCCGCTTCTTCCTCCACGATCTTGGCCACATTGGCAAAGAAGTTGTTGGCGATGTCTTCCACGATAAGGCCGATGGTTTTGGTTTTGCCGGTGCGCAGGCCTCTTGCCAGCTGGTTTGGCTTATATTTCAGTTTGGCAGCCAGTTTCAGGATCTTTTTGCTCACCTGCTCACTGATCCGCTTTTCCTTGGCTTTGCCATTGAGGACAAAGGAGACCGTTGTGGGAGATACCCCTGCCTGTTTTGCAATATCTTTGATTGATATACCTTTCATGTGAGTTTATAGGTCGTGCTTAATCGATTTAGCACAGACAAGGTACGGAAAAAAACATAAAACCAAAAAGAATTTGGGGGCTAGATACCCTTAGATGGGGGCTTGAGCGGGAAAAACCCTTCCCGGGAAGCCCGGGATTGCCAGCCGGAAAAAAAGTTTACAATATTCTGAAGATATTAGGCCGGACTAGTATTTTTTTAACTTAAATTTAATAATTTGGCAAAATAGAATTTAAAATGGCAGAATTCCGTTGCCAGCTTTTTCATAGGACTAAAACAATCAAGGAAGCAATATGAAACCCATTCTGATAAAAGTGGGAGCCTTTGCCGACAACCAGATCACTATTATTGAACGTTGTGATCCGCATTTTAATACGCCTTTCCATTTTCATCCCGAATGTGAACTGGTGTATGTTACCGAGAGTCATGGTAAGCGGATCGTGGGGGACAGCATTGAAAGCTTTGACGTAGGAGATATGGTATTCCTCGGGCCTAATATTCCACATGTGTGGTATAACGACGAGGGGTATCATAAAAATGACGAATCGCTGAAGGCACGCTCCGTGGTGATCTATTTCCCTAAGGACATCTTTGGCGACAAATTTTATGGTTTACCGGAAACCAAGGCCCTTACCGACCTTTTTCATCGTGCCCAACGTGGGATGAAGATCATTGGCAATACGCAGGAGACTTTGCGTAGTGAGATATTGTCCCTTCCTAAAAAAGAGGGGTTGGAGCGGATCATTGCTTTGCTGCAGATCCTGAAAACCCTTTCTGAAACGAAGGATTGTTATTACCTGGCCAGTACGGGGTATTCACATGCTTATAATGTAAAAGATAATCATAAGATAGATGAGGTATTCAAATATGTGATGAACAACTTCTCCAAGGAGATCTCCCTGCAGGATGTTGCGAGTATCACTAATCTGTCGCCACAGTCTTTCTGCCGCTTTTTCAAGAACAGAACGAAGAAGTCTTTTGTGCAGTTCCTGAATGAAGTGAGGATCGGGCATGCTTGCAAGCGGTTGACGGAGGAGGATTGGTCTATTGCTGAGATTGCGTATTCGTGCGGGTTTAAGAACCTCTCGAACTTTAACCGGTTCTTTAAGGAGATAGTAGGCAAAACGCCGAAGGAGTATAAGAATGAATTGCGGTTAAAGGAGAATTAGCATTTATCAACCAAAGATAGAAGGCGTAGCATGATAATGCTGCGCTTTTTTTTGCAGAAGCCTTGCCGCGCAGCAGCGGGCGGAGGGTTTTCTTTTTTGGAGGAGGGGCGTTTTTTTATTACCAGGAGCGGGTAACCGGTAAAAAAAGATATTCCTTGTTTATTGAAAAATAGCGAACAAGCCGTTGAAGTGAGTGACACAACGGCGGCTGAGGAATGAACAAAAGCTGACTACATAAAAATTATCCTTGCACTTAAATAAATAAAGCCGGCCCAAAAGGGCCGGCCGTTCATAGTTAGATGAGCTATGTCTATTTATTGTTATGGTTTGTCCCACCAGAGACGGGTTCCCCCGTTATCCGGACCACCTAGTAAAGTAATGGCTCTTTCAACACCTTTCGCGTTTGTGGCATACTCAGGGATCACGAAATTGATGCGGCGAACAAATGTGGCAGTAGGAATTTTTCCTCCGCTGTTGTTCACTACTACCGGGAATAGTTTAGGATAACCGGTACGGCGGAATTCCGTCCATGCCTCCTGCCCTTCCGGGAACATCGCGATCCATTTTTGCGTGATGATGCGCTCCAGCTTTCTTGCAGGGGCATCTCCTTCTTCCCAACGGATAGTAACCGTGCTGAGATAAGGATCTCCGGCTGGTACGTTGTTGGCTGCATTTTTCAGATCTGTATATGGTGCTGCTTTGCTTGTATTATCCAAAAGGTAAGCTGCCGCCTGGCCTCCAATAGCATATTGATCAAAAGAGGTTTTTACACCATTCTCATAATTGGTGGCAGCTGATCCTGCACCTGCCCAGCCATTTAAAGCAGCTTCCGCTTTCAGGAACCATACTTCTGCAGCAGTCATTAACTGCATCTTTGAAGGGAAAGTTGCCAGCCTGGAATAATCTTCATACATCTTGGAAGGCAATGCAATACCTGTTCTTACACCTTTGTAACCATCGGGTTTAGCCACAGCGGTTTTGAAGTATAATTTGATCCGTGGATCGTTGTACCCTGTGAGGATAGATTCCATGGGAGCCCCCATCCTGATATCGTTCCAGCTATCGCTGAAAGCGTTGTAGGGATGTTCAACGGGTGCAATGTTGATGCGTGCATCATCAGCAGGTACTGTCATCAGTCCAACAGGGTTTGACAATGCGGCTTCTCCTTCCAGTTTCGCTTTTGCGGGATCCACTTTTGCGATGCGGATAGCGAGGCGTAAACGCAGGGAATTGGCAAATTTGATCCATGGTTTGTATGACCCGTCGTACATGAGATCAAATTTGGAGAAGGGTTTCAGCGGATCATTCGCCAATGGTGTTAAAGTAGTGATGGCTGAATTGAGGTCTGCGAAAAATGCATAGTAGGCATCTTTCTGAGAATCATAATCGATGCTTTTATCTGGATTAATAACACCAAATTTGGTGTAGATAATCGGGCCGTACACATCACTTATACGATGCATGGTAGCCACTTTCAGGATCAGTAACCAGGCTTTGAAATCAGCGAATTCATTACCGGCTACTTTCATGATACGGCTGGCGATGGGCATTACAGCAATGTTTGGCGCATCGATGTAAGAACCATAAGCGCATCCCCACATTACCTGGTTCCAGCCATCTATGAGGTTATAGGTAGAATTGTTGTTACCGAAGTTTCCGAATGGACCGGGAACACCCATATAACCGGAGAAGATATCTCCCTGCAGGTTCTGTTGTACCTGCATTACCCAACCTGGTTGTACGGCGAATATGTTGAATTGTATCTGGCGGAATGGTTCACCGACTAATCTGAAATCTGCTTTCAGTTCGTCTCTGGTCATTCCGTATGGATTTGTATTGATACGCTCGAAATCTTTTGTACAGGAACCGAGCAAAATGCTACTCAATCCTGCTATAGCCAGACTCCGGGTAAGTTTGTATTTAAACGTTCTCATCATTGTAAGTTTTTTGTTGTCAATACTTCTCTTATAGTCCTACTTTCAGGCTTGCTCCGAAACTGCGTGTGGCAGGCTGGCCAAAAACATCTATACCTTGTAAGGTGTTGTTACCACCAGCACTTACTTCGGGATCAAATGGCGCATCATTCTTGAAGAAGAACAGGTTGCGGCCAATGATGCCGATCTGCAGGTTACGGATGTGTTTGGATTTAACGGGTATCCTATAGCTGAGTGCCAATTCGCGTAAACGGATATTAGTTGCATCGTACATGTAGAATTCGCCTACACCTGCGCGGCCACCGATGGCCTGATAGAATTTCTTGGCGTCCAGTTTGCCGGTGAAAGGTTTACCATCCTGCGTTACTGCATTCAGGCTTACACCTCCGTTATCTCTTGCCTGTGCGGTAGCTTCGCTTACGCCGTAACCATCCAGGATGGCTTGTGTCATGCTCATTACTTTACCGCCAAAACGGCCATCGATCAGGAAGCTGAGTGAGAAACCTTTGTAGTCGAAGGTGTTGTTCCAGCCAAGGTTGAATTTGGGATTGGGATTACCTACCACATAAAAACTACTGTTAGCATTGGCAGCAACACTATCCTCTACATTATCTCCGGCAGCATTCAGGATGAAGGCACCTTGTGCGTTACGACGAAGGGTACGATTAGTGTAGATATCACCCCACGCGCCACCTTCCTGGATAAAGGAACCATACATATTGGAACCGAACTGTGTTAACTGAAAACGGGCGGTAGCATCTGCTCCTGCAATGTTTTCGTCAGACAGTTTGATAACGGTGTTTTTATTGGTGGAAAAGTTGATGTTTGAGGTCCAGGTGAAATCTTTGCTTTTTACCGGCACTACGGTTACCATGGCTTCAATCCCCTTGTTCTGGATATTACCCATGTTCACATAATATACCTGGTAGCCACTGGCGGGTTGTGCCCCAACCTCCATGTATTGTTTGAAGTTGTTGTTCTTGTAAAAGGTGAGGTCGAGAGAAAGCCTGTCATTCAGCAAGCGTACATCAAGGCCGGCTTCGATGGAACGGTTATCTTCCGGTTCCAGGAAAGTGCCTGGGTATGGTGCACGGAGGTTGGAGTTCAATTCATGACGGCCACCTACGATCTGCATGTTAAAGTCCGATGGGCGGGAGAAATAAGGTTGTACTTCGTTACCTACTCTTGCATAAGAGAACCTTACTTTAGCAAAGTTGATGGCTTCCGGGAGTTTCACCATTTCACTGATCACAGCCGTAACACCTGCTGAGTAGTAGAAGTAACCGCTCTTTTCTTTCGGTGTGAATGCGAGTGTGCTGGACCAGTCGTTACGACCTGTAATGTCCAGGAAGAGATAGTCGTTGAGACCTAATTGCACGTTACCAAAAACTGCTTGTGTTTGTTTCTGATCCACACTCCTGATCTGTGTTAAAGCAGTGGGATCGATATTGGTTAACTGGAATTTGTTGGCATATACCAATCCGGGATTGGAACTCCAGTTCACATCGGAAAGTACTCTGTCGTGCGCTTTCAGATCTGTGATGCTGGAACCCAGGTTACCACTGATACTCAGACGCTCGCTGAGTTTTTTATTGGCAGAGAGAATTACATCACCATACAACTGGGTGTTAAACTCTCTTTCATAAGTATAACGGCCATTGGTGGGTGCGAGTGTAGCTTGTGTGCTGGCAAAGGCTTTCAGTTCATACTCGTCGTAACTTTTATCAAAGCTACCACGCGCCTGTACGCTTAACCAATCCAGCAGCTGGTATTTGAGGGAGAGAGAAGCCATACCACGGTTACGCATTTCCGTCCGCTGGTTCCTGTTCAGGATCCAGTATGGGTTCTGCTGGTCCGCGTCACCTGCCCATCCTTTTTCGCTGTTGATGTTCCACCAGTCCTGCAGTGGCATGTTCCTTCCTTTATCGAAGTATTCGTATGTTTTATACTTATCGAAATCAATACCGCGGGGCAATAAGTACAAGCCGGTGAGCGGGTTGAAATAAAGCCCTACACCCGGCCTGTTCCTTGCGTTCTGTGCGAGGAAGGTGATGTTTGCATCTACCGTTAATTTATCGTTGAGCAGCTTCAGGGTTTCGCGGAAATTGAAGGTATGCCTGTTGAGCTTTGCAGTAGGAATGATGCCTTTGCTGCTGGTATTGGAGTAGGAGAAATAGGACTGAGCAATTTCGTTACCGCCGCTGAGTGCAATACTATTGGTATAAGTTGAACCTGTGTTGAAAAAATCTTTTGCGTGTTCCTTTGCGTTGGAAATTTTAGGGCCCCAGCTCTGGTTGTCGCCAGGCCCTGAGCCTCCGGGTGTTTGACCGTACCTGTATTGCAGATCAGGTAATAAGAATGGTGATTCGAAAGTAGCGTCTGAAGAAAAGTCGATCCTGGTTCTTCCTGCGCGGCCTTTTTTGGTGGTGATGATGATCACACCATTTGCGGCCTGGCTTCCATATAAAGCAGCTGCAGAAGCACCTTTCAGGATATTGATGGTTTCAATATCGTCCGGATTGATATTGGAGATACCGTCTCCACCATCACGGCCGGCGCCACTCTGGATATCAGAAGACTGGCCGAATGAGTTGGCTGGCTGGGAAGGAGAAAAGTTGGCTAATGGCACCCCGTCTATGATGTACAGGGGTTGATTTTCGCGGGTGGATTTGTTACCGCGCATGATCACGCGGGCGGTTCCGCCAAGGCCTGAGGCACTGCGGCCAATTGTTACACCGGCAGCTTTACCAGCCAGGCTGTTGATCACGTTCACATCTTTCACGCGGGAAAGATCTTCGTTGTTCAATTGTTGGGTAGAGTAAGTGAGTTCTTTGGATTTACGTTGAATACCCAAAGCGGTTACAACAAATTCACTGAGGGAACGGCTGTTCTCTTCCAGAACTACGTCATATACGTCACCACTACCAACAGCTACTTCCTGACTGGTAAACCCCAAAAAACGAAATACCAGGATGTCGCCGGGATTGGCGGTTAATACAAAATTGCCGTTGGCCTGGGTTTGGGTACCCCTGTTAGTGTTTTTGATCACAACTGTTACGCCGGGAAGGCCGGCACCTTTCGCGTCCTTTACAGTACCGCGGATCTCTTTTTCAGCTAAATTGCCACCGTTCATCAGGGTAACGGTAGTTAACGATCCGTTATGTTGTTCCTGATTTACTATGATTTTACTGTTTTTTCTCGTAAATTTCAGTCCGGTTTGTTCCGCGAGCAGTGCCAGCACCTCATCAATGGGTTGCTTCACACAGTTCAGGTTAATCTTCTTTTTGAGATTCAGATCGGATTTGTCGTAATGGAAACTGAGCCCTGTTTTCGAGGAAATTTCAGTAAACACCTCTTCCATGTTCTTATTCCTGACCTGGATGGTGAGACTGACGTTTTTAGTATCCTGCGACTCGGCATTAGCACTGGCGGTGTAAGGAGCCGCCAGTGTAATGGCCAACGCAAGAGTCACTAGTGATAGAAGGCGTAAGCATTTTTTCATACATCTAGTTTTTGCATTTAAGGAAAATTGTGTCGTTCTTGATCGTGTAGCTTATGTTTTTAGTTAAACAAATGGTTTCTATAATTTCCTGCAGATTCTCATCTTTAAAGAAGCCCGTGTAATTCCACTCTTTCGCTTCACATTCGTTGATCACGGTTACGTTGTACCTGTTCTCTATTTCATTCACCAGTTCATCATAGCTGGCATCTTTGAACACGAGGAATCCGTGTTTCCATCCTACGATATCGTCTTCTTTCTCAAAGGTGGTCTTAGCCATGCTGAGTGATACCTTGTCGTAACTCAAACGTTCGCTGGGGTTCAATATCACGGGGGCTTCACTCTTTGCGTGATCTATTTTCACTTTACCGGTGAGCAATGCCACGGTGATCTTCTTTTCTCTTGAATAAGCCCTGATGTTAAAGGAGGTACCTAATGCAGTGGTGGCGATATCTCCGCTGTGTACCACAAAAGGATGTGCGGGGTCTTCGGCTACTTTGAAAAAGGCTTCTCCCTCATCCAGGTAAATGCTGCGGGTTTTGCCGGAGAATTTTTCAGGATAACGGACCCTTGAGGAGGAATTGACGATGATGGTGGAACCATCTGCCAGTACAACCTTTTCTGTGGAACCCTTAGTGGTGGAGACTTCTACGTAGCCATTCCGGATCACCTTGTTTGCTTTTACCACAGCAGATTGTACGGCTGGATGGAGTGGGTTTACAGGATGACTGGCAGGCATAGATCTGTATAGTAAGGTAAATGCTATCACTCCTGTGATCATGGCAGCGGCGCCGGTATATATCCAGGGGCGCCAGTTCCTTTTGCGGACGGGCATTTCCACGATCGGTGTATTGATCTGGTCGTGGATGCGCATCCGGACCTCTTCCAGTTGTTCCTTGAGGAAATCGTCTTCGATCATGGCGGACCGGTGCTGATTGATGCTCGCAAACCATTGCTCGATGATCTTGATCTCTTCGGCAGTACACTTGTTTTGTGTATACCTTTCCAGGACTTTTTTGATCTGTTCAATATCCACTGCGGTAGTTTTTTAGTTGGTGATATAAAGGGAGTCGCGCGAGTGGATGGGAAGTACCATCTGTTTTTAAAATAAATGGAGGGGGTTGATCTTGAAGGGGTTGGAGGAAGGGGTTGGAGTTTGCCGCGCAGAAGAGGGCGGAGTTTTTTTCTTTTTGGGGAGAGAGTTCTTTTGAAGAAGGGGGTTGACTTTGAAGGGGTTGCTTTTGAAGGAGTTGGAGAATGGGTTTAGCGCCTGCCGCGCAGAAGAGGAGGCGTTTTTCCTTTTTAAAGTATAGAAAGAATAACGGCTACCATCAGCAGGTCCGTTTGAGTGTAGTGGGTGCGCAGGATCTTCAGGGCTTTGGTGATCTGGTTCTTCACGGTTTGTTGAGAGAGGTCCAGGCGGGAGGCGATCTGTTCTATGCTCAGGTTTTCGAAACGGCTGAGCATGAATATTTCCTTCATGCGGGCCGGAAGGCGGTTGATGGCTTCAAATACTTCGCTGGCTTTGGCTTTGTAATCGTAGGTTTCAGAGATGTTATGTGGCTGTGCATCAAAGTGTTCGATCAGTTGCTGGAGGTATTTGCGGTAAGTGCTATCCTTGCGGTAGAGATCGATGATCTTGTGACGGACAGATTGGTATAAATAAGAACGTAAAGATAAATGGATATCTAAGGTGAAACGTTTTTCCCAAAGGGTGGCAAACAGGTCCTGCAGCACATCTTTGCTGGTTTCCCCACGGTCTGTTTTGCTGAGGATGTAAAGGTATAATGGACGGCTGTAGCGGTCATAGATCATATTGAACGCTCCGATATCGCCATCTTTTAAAAGGGATAACAATTGCTCGTCTGAATAGCTATTGTACATAGAAAATTTCGGTTGATAAAATGCTGTTGATCCTGGTTACGCTGTTATTATATCTCTTCTTATCTGTCTTTTTCCGGTTAACTGCTGACCCAAAATAGTCATTCTCTTCTAATTTAAAACTTTTTTACCCTCCTATTTTTTAAATATTTATTGGTGTATGAATTACACGATGCATTTTTTTTATTCCGGAAGGAATACTATATTTGATATCAAATTGATATCATTTTAAATAATCCCCTTATGGAAAAGATCATTAAGCCGATGTCCGGCTACCTCGCGTTTGTATTATCTATTCTTGTTTTCTTCCTGGGCATTTACACGATCGTATTGGCTACCGGAACACCTGGTTTGTCCTGGCTGTCCGTCATACTTTTTATCCTGTTCATCTTTATTGCCAAAGGTATCATGATCGTTAACCCTAACCATTCCCGGGTACTTACCTTCTTCGGGGAGTATGTAGGTAGTGTTAAACAGAACGGTCTTTTATGGGTGAACCCGCTCTACCGCTCACAGAACATTTCCCTTCGTGCCAACAACCTGAACGGGCAGACATTGAAGGTGAACGATAAGATGGGTAACCCGATTGAGATAGCTGCGGTAATCGTTTGGCAGGTGAAGGATACTTACAAAGCTGCCTTTGAAGTAGAGGGTTTTCATCAATATGTACAGATCCAGAGTGAGGCTGCTGTTCGTCACCTTGCGGTAAGCTGCCCGTATGAACACATGGAAGGTGCTCCGGACCAATTGACCTTACGGGATGGTGGTGATAAAGTGAATGATATGCTGGAAAAGGAATTGAATGAAAGACTTTCCCCTGCCGGCATCCATGTATTGGAAGCACGTATCAGCCACCTCGCCTACTCTCCTGAAATTGCAGGTGCAATGTTACAACGCCAGCAGGCAACAGCCATCGTTGCTGCGAGGTCTAAGATCGTGGAAGGTGCTGTAGGCATGGTGGAAATGGCATTGGAGATGTTGTCTCAGAAGCAGATAGTTACCCTGGATGAAGAACGGAAGGCTACGATGGTGAGCAATTTATTAGTAGTATTGTGTGGTGAGAAAGGCGCTCAACCAGTTCTGAACACCGGATCTTTATATCAATAAAAATGGCTGCGAAGGAAAAAAAATCTTTTGTATTAAGAATTGACGGTGCAATGTACGATGCGCTGGAACGCTGGGCTGCGGATGAGTTCAGAAGCGTGAACGGACAGATGGAATGGATCATTTCCAAAGCGCTGAGAGATGCAGGAAGGGAGAAAAAAGTGAAGGAAAAGCGGGATGAAAAAAAGTAAAATTATCTTCTGATAAAAAAAGAGGGCATCGTTGCACGGTGTCCTCTTTTTTTATATTTTAACGAGACCAAAATACCACGGAACCATGCAAAGTAAATTTATCCTGCCAGCAGCGATGCTCATGTTATCGCTCTATGCCTGTACCAAACAAAACGACGACAGCAAAAAACCAATTATTGACTATGCCACTTATGGGTATGTTTCTAACTGGGTAGAGATCCCCAATGGAAATACACTCTCCATCTTCTCTAATTCAATTGACCCGATAAAAGGAGAATATCTTTACAAAGGAGTTCGTTTGGGGATCAATATTGATTCATCTGGTTTTATTCAGCAAACGGATAGTTCCTTCAATTTTATTTCCAGGGGTTTAAAAGATACTACTACCCTGCAGTATAAGATCTACGGGGATTCACTGCTGGTGATCCAAAACCAGTCTGCAGAGATTAAATACAGGAAAGTGCGTTAATACCTTTATCCAAAATTATCCGGCCCTGCACTGTGCCGGACAATATTTCCAGCTATATCATATATCATTATGATGTAGCTTTTTTCTTTCAGGGGGTATTCCCAGTGGTTGTTTTTGAAAACTGCGAACCCTGTTGAAGAGGGGGTAATGATCTTTATTTCTTTTATACGGTGTTTACCTTTTGTTTTGATGATCACTGTTCCTTTACTGATAGTAACTTCTACTTCCGGTTTGTTATATGCATCCTGGAAAGCTGCGTTAAATGCCGTCTGGTGGGGTTTGGCGATGGATTGATAGTAAGCTTTCCTTTCGGGGTCTTTGATGGCAGCTTTAGCGAAGTTGTTGGCCCTTTTGAAGCGCTCCTGGTTCGCTACCTGGGTGGCGGTTTTGGGAGGGTACTTACAAGGGGGCTTGCACATCACGGTTTTGCCGTTCCGCTGGCGGAAGACGATCTGTTTGCCGAAGGTGCCGGTGGCCCCGCGGGTAATGACGTTATGTTCAGATACTGCCATATCCCTAAGATAAGACAAAGATCGCATATAACAATACGAATCTTAAGCCTATGTCAAGCGTATCTAAGGTATGGGATTCTCCTTCTCAGATTTTTGAAGTAGTTTTGTTTCCTGAGCTATGCAGGCCTACTCTTTATATACGGACAGTGAACTGGTTGATTTCCTGAAATCAGGTAATACCGCCGCGTTTGACGAGATCTATCAGCGTCATTGGAATACCCTTTTCAAATCAGCTTATTATCTCCTGCAAGACAGGGCTGCCAGTATGGACATTGTACAGGATGTATTTGTATGGCTTTGGGAAAACCGGGACCATGTGGTGTTAACCACCCTGAAAGGCTACCTGGTGATGGCCGTGCGTTATAAGGTGGCCAACTTTATCCGGCATCAGAAAGTACGCAATACCTTTATTACAGAAAACATTGTGCCGGAAGTAACCCAGGCCACCGAAGAATGGGTACTGGAGCTGAAGGAGTTGAAATCTGTGATTGCCAGTTTTACGGAAACCCTGCCCTCCCGCTGCAAGGAGGTATTTTACCTGAGCCGCCACGAACATTTATCCAACCGGGAAATTGCCGGCCGGCTGGGCATTTCTGAAAAGACCGTAGAAAACCAACTGACCACAGCCCTTCGGAAATTAAGGGTACGGCTGGGTAGCATGTCCCTTCTCCTCTAAAAAATATTTTCTGTCCTTATAGGGGATACCCTTCCTTCAAGTGCCTTGTTCATATAAGATCCTCTATGGACAAGGAAGCATTACAGCAATTATTGGAAAAAATAAGCGATGGCACCGCCACAGATGCGGAAATTGCTTTATACAACAGCTACTACATCGCTGCTGAGAGAGCGGCCATTGCCTCCGGTGTTGAATTACCGGACGATGAAGGTATTGCTGTGCAAATGCGCGAAAATATCCAACGCCGTATTGCTCCTAAAAAGAGACCATTTCCTGTAAGATACCGGTATCTCGCGGCAGCGGCTGTGCTTGCGGGAGCTATTGTAACCGGGTTCCTGTTATTTCAGCCGGGTGCTACTCTTTATCATACCCCATCTACAGTTACCGTTTCTTCGCCGGAAATACCTGCCGGCGGAGATAAGGCGGTACTTACTTTGTCCAATGGTAAACAGGTCCTGCTCAACGATGTGAATGCAGGCGATATTGCTAAACAGGCTGGTTTGCGGATCTATAAAACTGCCAGCGGGGAAATTGTATATGAAGCAACCGGGAATGGAACAGATACCGGGTTGAATCATATTGCTACACCACGTGGCGGGCAATACCGCATTGTGTTGCAGGATGGCAGTAAGGTTTGGCTGAATGCAGCATCTTCCTTAAGTTACCCGGCTTCCTTCCCGAAAGAAGAACGAAAGGTGACGCTTAGCGGAGAAGCTTATTTTGAAGTGGCCAAAGACGCCGGCAGGCCGTTTAAAGTGATCACGCCTTCTCAAAGGGTGGATGTATTGGGTACGAACTTCAATGTGAATGCCTATCCTGAAAATGCTACCGTACACACCACCCTGCTGGAAGGAAGTGTGAGCATTACGGCTAATGCTTCTACACAAAAAACGATCCTGAAACCGGGTGAGCAGGCCCGCCTGAACAATCAAACAGGCTCCCTGTTAAAGAGTATGGTGAATGCACAGGATGCCATCGCCTGGAAGAACGGTTATTTCGTTTTCAATGATACTTACCTGGCAGAGGTACTTTTACAGCTTTCGCGCTGGTACGATGTACAGATCGATCCTGCCACTATTCCAACTATCAGATATACCGGTGTTATACCAAGGAACGAGCCGCTGGCCAAAGTATTAGACATGCTGGAATTCACCGGCGATCAGCAGTTTTATATCGAGAACAAAACAATTAAAATAAAACACTAAAGACCAAAAGCTAATTACAACCAAAAAATAACCGGCTATGCGACAACATAACCGGTCTTAGATCAGGTAAGGACAGTTACCAAACGCGTTATTCAGAAACTTATTCTCTCACCTAACAAAGCAAATGTATGTATTTCAGGAATTCATACAAGGGGATGTTTTGCCCTGTACTTTTTACTTTTTCCACGAAACAGCAGCTAATTAAATCGTTGATCGTCATGAAACTGACTTTCCTATTACTGATCATCACCTTACAGGTATCTGCCACGGCGTTTTCGCAGCAGGTATCTTTGAAGTTTGAACAGGCGTCATTGAAAACGGTGTTTGCAGAGATCAGCAGGCAAACGGGATATCATGTATTATTCAGTGCGGAGCTGGTAGATAAAGCATCTCCGGTAACCGTACATGTAAAAGAAGCATCTATTGACGAAGTACTGACGGCTATACTTAACCGGCAGCCACTGAGCTATAAAATAGAAAATAAACTGATCCTTATCGGCAGTAAAACGTTGCCCTCTCCTACTGATCCCGCACCTCCGGTAAGGCTTCCGGTAAATGGAAAGGTAACGGATGGAAAAGGGAATCCCATACCTGGTGTAAGCATCCAGGAAAAAGGTACAGGCAATGGTACTGTCACCAATGAAGCCGGCGAGTTCACCATTAACGTCAAAAATAATGAAGCGGTACTGATCATCCGTTTTATAGGATTTGAACAACAGGAAGTTAAAGCAGGCACTACACCATTAAAAGTGGTCCTGCATGAAGACCTTACAGCCATGAGCGAAGTAGTGGTGGTAGGATATGGTTCGCAGAAAAAAGCCAACCTCACCGGCGCTGTCAGCTCTGTAAAAATGGAAGATGTATTAGGCGACCGCCCCGTAAGCTCCGCTTCACAGGCTTTGCAGGGTGCCGTTCCCGGTTTACAGATCACTTATGGAAGTGGTCAGCCGGGTGCTTCCACTGCTCTTAATATCCGTGGATATACTTCTATCAATGGTGGCTCACCGCTTGTACTGGTAGACAATGTGCCGATGGATATTGACGATGTGAATCCAAGGGATATTGATAATATAACGGTACTGAAGGATGCTGCGGCAGCTTCCATCTATGGTGCCAGGGCTGCCTTTGGTGTGATCCTTATCACTACCAAAAAAGGAAAGAAGAACCAGCCGATGAAGTTCAATTATTCCTCCAACTTTACTTTTAATAAACCTGTTTCCTTACCACAAAAGGCAACACCCATTGAGTTGGTAAAGGCATTAAAAGACTTTGGCACCACTTCTTACTGGAGCGGTCAAAATGTAAATACCTGGCTGAACCTTTTGACGGAATATAACCAGGACCCCGGTAAATACCCTGATGGAGAGGCCATCATCAATGGCCTGAGATATCCATTAGCACAAACAGACCTCTACGGTGAACTGTTTAATAAAGGGTTTGAGCAGATGCATAATTTTTCTTTCAGCGGCGGTTCCGACAAAACTACTTTCCGTGTGTCCGGCGGTTATACTGGTGAAGATGGCATCCTTGTTACCAATAAGGATAAATTCACCCGTTACAACCTGAATACTTACCTCAGTACAGAGCTGACCAAAAACCTCACTGCCAGTGTAAACCTCTTCTACAAGAACAATAAACGCACCACACCCGCTAATTTTAGCGGCATCTTCTATAATGCAGTTACTTATAGTTCTTATACACCAACCGGTTACGGTAAAGCACCAAACGGAGATATTCTGCCTTATAATACACCTAACAATGTAATAAAAACAGAACCTGTTAATACTGCTTTTGGAGATGATATCCGCCTGTTCGGCAAGTTGGAATATAATCCGTTGAATGGCTTGAAGGTAACAGGAGAATATACCTTCAATAAAAGCAATGGGGATAACCGTAGTATACAGGACAAGAACGAATACATCAATGCAGCTACTTACGACAGGCAATTCCTGAATAATAATACCCGTTACACAAGGTCTAACAACCAGGTGAATTACCAGGCACTAAACCTTTACGCCAGCTATACAAAAGCCATCAACAAACATAATGTCACCTTACTGCTGGGCACCAACCAGGAGATCAGCAAACAGGAAAGTTTTACGGTGAACCGGCTCGATGTATTGAGTCCATGGGTGCCTTCCCTTTCTACCAGTACCGGTACTATTGCCGGGGATGATGGTTTCGGGGAATATGCGATCTCCGGGTATTTCGGCCGTATTAACTATGATTACAAGAATAAATACCTGCTGGAAATAAATGGCCGCTTTGATGGTTCCAGCAGATTTCCACCAGGTCACCGTTTTGGCTTTTTCCCTTCCGTATCCGCGGGATGGAATGTAAGTGAAGAAGAATTCATGAAACCCCTGGCGAATATAATGCCGCTCTTTAAACTGAGGGGTTCCTATGGAGAAATAGGGAACCAGGTGGTGAATAAACCAAATACCAATACACCTGATTATTATCCTTACGTGCCGGGTATGGAACCTTATAATGCATCCTGGACAGACCCCGCTACGAACCTGCGTTATGTTTCTCTTTCCATGCCAGCGCTGGTGAGCTCCAGCTTTACCTGGGAAACAGTACGTACGCTTAACTTTGGGGTGGATTTCAGTTTTCTCAGAGGCCGTTTGAACACTTCCTTCGACTGGTTCCAGCGTAATACTTTGAATATGTTAGCGCCCGGAGCAGACCTCCCTGCTACCCTTGGTGCAACAGCTCCTTTGCAAAATGTGGCAGACCTTCAATCCAAAGGTTGGGAATGGGAACTGAGCTGGAAGGACAAGATCAAAGCAGTGAGTTATTCTATCGGCTTCAACCTCTCTGACAGCCGCGCTTACATTACCCGTTACAAGAACCCTGCCGGCCTGCTGATCATTAATTCAGGAACAGGGCAGCTGGACAATTATTACGAAGGGGAAGAGATCGGTGAGATATGGGGATATGTTACGCAGGGATATTTTACAGTAGATGATTTTGAAAAAGGTTCACTGGATGCCACCTTGCAGAAAGGAAAATTATTGCCCGGCATAGCAGGTGTGAAGGGTGTACAGCAGAACCCCGGAGATATCCGTTATGTAGATATAGATGGTAATGGCGAGATCTTTACAGGCAACAATACCCTCGCCAATTCAGGTGACCGCAAAGTAATTGGCAACGCCCGCCGCAGGTTCCAGTTCGGCATATTCGGAAATGCTTCTTACAGCAACTTTGATCTTTCCTTCTTCTTACAAGGCGTAGGTAAAAGAGACCTCTGGTTAAGCAACCAGCTGTACTGGCCTTATCTGAACCAGTTTGGCACACTTTATAAACACAATCTTGATTACTGGACGCCCACGAATCCGAATGGTTTTTATCCAAGAAGTTATCCTGACGGAGCGGGTACTACCGGCACGAGCAGGAATATACAAACCAAATACCTGTCCAATGGTGCTTACCTGCGTGTAAAGAATATCACGCTTGGATATGCAGTGCCCAAAAAACTGCTGCAGCGCGTATTCATCAATAATATCCGCGTGTTTGTATCAGGTGAGAACCTTTTCACTTTTGATCATCTGCCGGATGGCATGGATGCAGAAGCAGATGGTATCTCCGATGGCGGGATCTATCCCTTCATGAAGAAATACAGTTTTGGTATTAATGTAAACTTCTAATCAGCGCAACATGAAACAACTCCTTATCATCATAGCTACGGCACTTCTTCTTCAAAGTTGCACCGGCAAACTTGATCTGCAACCTAAAGATCAGCTCACGGAGAAAACCACTTTTACCAAATACGATAACATTAAAGCATATGCATGGCAGTTCTATGAAGTATTTCCTGCCTATGCTCCGGCGTCTGTCAATAAAGAATTCGATAGCGATCTTTTCCTGAATGCCAATCCCAATTCAGAATCCAACTGGATCTGGCAGCGGATCGTGATCCCTTCCAGCTCCGCAGATTATACAGATCCTTATGCAAGGATCAGGGCGGTGAATATCATGCTGGACAACCTTGACAAGTCTTCTATTTCAGATACGGATAAAGATCACTGGCGCAGTGTGGGTTACTTCTTCCGCGCTTATAACTATATGAACCTGGTGAGTAAATATGGTGATATCACCTGGGTGGAAAAAGCACTTACAGATGGCGATGTAGAGGAACTGTATGCTAAGAGAACTCCAAGAGCAGAAGTAACGCAGAAAATGCTGGAGCAATTGCAATGGGCAGAGCAACATATTAAACCAGCGGGTGACGGCCCCAATACCATCAACGTACATGTGGTGCGTGCGCTGATCTCCCGTTTTGGATTGATAGAAGGCACCTGGCGGAAATATCATAACCTGGGTGACCCCATCCCCTACCTCCGGGCCAGTGCAGATGCCGCGGCTAAACTGATCGCTGCTTTCCCTAACCTGCATCCCAACTACGATGAAGAGTTCAACAGTGAATCACTGGCCAATGTTCCCGGCATCTTATTATACAAACAATATGATCAGACGCAGGTAGTACATACACTTGCTTCCCTGGGCAGGAACTCTGCCGGCAGATGGGACCTCACCAAAAAAGCAGCTGATATGTATCTCATGACGGATGGACAAACGCGCTGGACCAGTCCGCTGTTTGCAGGGGATAAATCTCCTTACACGGAATTCAGGAACCGGGATAAACGTTTATACTATACCGTACCTCCTCCCTTCAAAGTGAAAGTGGTGCATCCCAGCATGAACTGGCAGCCCAGCGATAATCCTGCAGAGAGTGAATACTTTCCTGTTATGGCTGCTATTTCCGGGCCAAAGAACAAAACATTGCCCACACTCAACTGGCAGGGATTGGTGGTACGTTCAGAGCCGCACTATGTAGATTTTAATGACGGGCAGCCTTTCAATGTTACCTATACCGGTTACCGTTTCTATAAGTTCAGCAATAAGATCCAGATGATCCAGAACTTTGATGTGAATGATGCACCGATCTTCCGGATGGGAGAAGTAATGGTGAACTATGCGGAAGCAAAATATGAATTGGGCGAATTTGATCAGGCCATCGCAGATCAGACCATCAACAAACTGCGTACCCGTGCTGGTGTGGCTGCCTTACAAACAGGTGCCATTCCCAATGATCCTACCAGGGATGCTACAATAACTCCTGTACTTTGGGAAATACGCAGGGAACGGGCTATTGAGCTGATGGGAGAATCCTTCCGTTTTGATGACCTCCGCCGCTGGAAGAAAATGGAATATGCTGTAACGCAAAAGCTGGGCAGATGGATCAAAAAGGGAACGGATGTACCAGCCAATAGCATTATCCCTATCCAGAACGGGGCAACGGAAGGATATATTGCCTATGAAAAAGTACCGCCTGCACCATTCCCGGAATATTACTATTTTTATCCGCTTCCATCTAACCAGATTGTACTGAACCCGAACTTAGTTCAAAATCCACAGTGGAAATAAAACGTAAGCATGATGATGAAACTCTTTGCACTGACAGGCATACTGATGATCTCCGGCCTTTCCTTACAGGCACAGAAAAAACCCAATATTGTTTTTATCCTGGCGGACGACCTGGGATACGGTGATCTCGGCGTATACGGGCAAACAAAGATCAAAACACCGAATATAGACCGCCTCGCTAAAAAGGGCATGCGATTTACCCGTTTCTATGCAGGTACCTCTGTATGTGCCCCTTCCCGTTCAGCTTTGCTGACAGGGCAGCATACCGGGCATACTTACGTCCGTGGCAACAAGGAGATCCAGCCGGAAGGGCAGGAACCTTTAGCAGATACTGTTCAAAGCTATGCGTTACTCTTACAACAGGCAGGTTATACTACCGGGGCTTTCGGCAAATGGGGATTAGGTATGGTAGGTACCACCGGTGCGCCGGATAAAAAGGGCTTTGATGTTTTCTTCGGCTACAATTGCCAGCGGCAATCACATCGTTATTATCCTACACACCTCTGGAGCAATAATGAGAAAGTACCGCTGACCGGCAATGATCTTACGCAAAAGAACATCTATGCACCCACATTGATCCAGGAAAAAACATTGGCCTTTATAGAGGATAACAAGAATAAACCTTTCTTCCTCTTTGTTCCCAGCGTATTGCCGCATGCTGAGTTGTCAGGACCGGAAGATCAATATTATAAACAGTACGAAAACAGTTTCGAGGAAACTCCGCACAAAGGCAATGACTACGGACCGAAAGCATTGGTACCGGGTTATGCCTCCGTTGATAAACCACGTGCTACTTATGCTGCTATGGTATCCCGCCTGGATGCTTATGTAGGGCAGATACTGGATAAGCTGGATGCACTCGGCTTATCGGACAATACGATCGTTATCTTCAGCAGCGACAATGGTTCACACCAGGAAGGTGGTGCAGATCCCGTATTCTTCAACAGCTCCGGAGGCCTGCGTGGTAATAAACGGGACCTGTATGAAGGAGGGATCAAAACACCTTTCATTGTAAAATGGCCGGGTAAAGTAAAAGCAGGAAGCGAGAGTAATTTCATCGGGGCTTTCTGGGACCTGATGCCTACGTTTGTTGCTATTACTGGTGCGCCTGCTCCTAAATATACAGATGGTATTTCCTTTCTTCCTACCCTGCTGGGCAAAGGTAAACAGGTGCAGCATACTTATCTCTACTGGGAGTTTCATGAAAGTGGCGGGCGCCAGGCTTTACGGATGGGGAACTGGAAGGGTGTGAAGTACAATGTGAAAGATAGTAATGCGCAGCTGGAGTTATATGATCTGAGTAAAGATCCGAAGGAGCAGCATGATGTTGCTGCGGCGCATCCTGCGGTGGTGAAGCAGGTGAATGATTATATTAAGGCAGCGCATACCGAGAGTGCGGTGTTTCCTTTGATTAAGTAGTTGGCAGGGACCTTGCCGCGCAGCAGAGGGTGGAGTTACTTTTTCTGCGAAGTAAGTTTTGATAGTAGTATAAGAATGGCCCGACCGGGCCATTCTTATTTTTTGCCTTCTATAAGTTTATACACAAACTCCAGCTGTGTATCCACGCCTGTTAAGAGATCCTGCAAAGTATAGGATACTTCATAATCAGGTATTGTACCCCTCCCCTTTTCTTTTGGTTCATCTACTGCATTACGGTAGTATACAAGCGGGATATTAAGATGCATCTTTGTTACGGGTAAAGTAAGGCCAATAAATTCTGCTCCATTTCCTCCTGTATAATTTCCTCCTGTTTCTTCTCCAACAAATGTTCCTGCTTTAAGATGATGTGCTACTGCGGTGAACTCTGCTGTGGCAGATCCTGTAGCGCCGTTCGTAACAAAGTAAATCTTTCCCTTGTATGCATTGGGTTTGGGTTGCAGTATGGCTAAAGTGGGATTAGCCTGTTCTGTTACGAGGAAGGTGCCATCCGGTTGTGGTATTAACAGTTTTCCTCCTGCGAGTTCTTTTAGTTCTTCTTTGGATATGCTGGACTTTTCCAGGAAGGGAGAATTGTTAGTGATGGTATGCATGCTTTTATAATATTGCACTGGCTGCTGAATGAGCCAGCTCAGTAATTCCTGGCCCTGGGAATCATATCCGCCGGCATTGTTCCGGAGGTCTATTACCAGGTGGCGGATCTGCTGCTTATTTGTTTTGGTGATACATGAATACATGAACTCCCCCAGCTTCTGATCCGCTTCTTTACTTGTTTTCCCCCCAAAGAACTCACGTAGCTGAATTGTTGCGATGCCTTTTCTTTTGTTGATGTAAAAATCCCGGGCATCAAATTTCCTCTTACCTTCTTTACGGATACCTTCCATTACCTGTTTGTTTACCGGATTCGCCCGCATGTTCTTTTCTGCTTCTGCTACACTTATTGAAGCGAGCGTCACCTGCTTCACCTGGCCCTCCCGGTTACGGTATTCAATATGAAAGGAATCTGACTGGGAAATAAAGGCATTGTAGTAATAGGAAAACAGGAGGTTATGGATCTGCCTGTATTTCAGGGTTTCATTAAAGCCATCCGCAAAAAGGTGACTGAATATTTCATGTATGATATCCATGACCGGCCGGCCATCTATCTTTAACAGCACGGCTCCGGGACTGATTTCCTCATTCCTGGAACGGTTAATGATCAGGATGGGCTCTCCTCCTATGAAAAAGATCTGGAATGGAAAATAGAAGCGGGCAGTACGAAGCGTATCCGCCCAGTTGGGTCTGGGGATAATAACGGTGTGGGCACAACGGATACTGGAAATGAAGCCGGACATTACCTTGTAAAAGTCCCTGCCGCTCATATTGTCCCTGATCCGGGCATAGGTGGCGGTGACGGTACTGTCGAATTGCTGTTTTGACTGGTACCTGAATAGTCCGGGATGAGTTTCCCTTAATGCTTTCTCTGCATAACTGAAGTCTTTTTGCAGATCTGCCTTGCTGAATTGGGCAATGGCTCCCATAAAGGGCAGGGAAAATAAGCAAATGAATAAGATGCGCTTCATTGTTTTTTTGAACAAAGGTCAACGGAAATGGTATTTTTTTCTCCGCGAACAATGCTCAAATCCAGCGATGAGTAGTATTTTTCAGGTAGGCAGAGGGTACCATACCTGTTTGTTGTTTGAAAATCCGCTGGAAGGTAGCCTGCGAACTAAAGCCACATTCCTTTGCGATCCCCGCAATGGTGAGCTGGGATGTATCCTGTTCCTGAACCCTGGTTTTAAATGCTTCTATCCGGTAGGTATTTATATACTCGTTGAAGCTTTTATGCAGGTGTTGATTGAGTACAGCAGAAATGGTTTTCTGTGGAAGCCCGGTATGCTGCATCAACATGAGAAGATTAAGTTCAGGATTTAAATAGAGTTTGTCTGTTTCCATGGCCCTGGTTAACAGGGCAACCGCTTCCTGAACAGTTTGATCTGGTAAGATGGAGGACTTTGCAGCGGCCTGTTTCTCTTTTCTTGATTGGAGGAAACCGTTAAACCCCACCCAATAGATCAGTACCACCAATGGAATGAATACAGGGAACCAGGTGATATTGTTCCACCAGGTTGGCTGGATTATATAAGGGACCAGGTAAATCAGCCAAACCAGCTGGAAAATGAAAAACCCCGTTAGGAAATGTTTGAGCCATCTAACGTCTTTCTTCATCCGCCATGCATAGAGCAAATAACCTGTAATGGAAAGCCAGCGTGGGATATCCGCATAGTGGTTCCATTCATCCATGAAGTATCCCCAGGGCCCAGGGCCACTTTTTACCAATCCGCTGAAGAACCCAATAATAAAGGTCCAGGCGGCGAGGTAGGGAACAAGGTCTATGATAACAGGAGCAAAATGCCAGCGCTGTTCTTTGCTGATCCTGAACTGCGGGTCTGCATATGCGCGGGTGTAAAACAGGATCAGGGGGCCGAGGGACATAGGGAATACCAGGGGAATGAGATCAGTCAATAAGCGTGCGAGGGGATTAGCCTGTACCCATTGATCCTCATAAAGGTATTGACTGAGGCAGTTAAGGGTTACCAGTAGCATGAGCCATCCAAAAATGCGGGTATGCATATGGCGTGGGCCTGTGAAGAACAATAACCAGGCAATAATGAATCCCTGGACCGTTCCCAATAGTAGTATGTTATGTAGAAATAACATAAAACTAAAGATAGTATATTTAATGTATGAGCATCCCAGAAGAAGACAAACAACGCATCCTCCAGGATATTGAGCAATATGGTTGCCACCTGATTATGATAGAAGCTGATAACTATCTGCCTGCATTTGTATATTCAATCGGCCTTTATCAGAAATTCGGGCATCCGGAAATAATTTGTTTTGGCTTAGAAATAAACCTAATGGCAACACTCATTAATGATGCCTGTGCCATGGTACAAAACGGCGAAAAGCTGGAATCCAATAAAGCTTATCCTGATTTCCTGGAAAACTTTCCTATCCGGTTCCTGCAGGTTGATAAGGATTTTTATCGGGACTATCTTGGTTATGGCGGAGGGTTCTACGGGTCATTCGATTTTCCGGCCCTGCAACTCGTCTGGCCGGATAAAGCAAGCAACTTTCCCTGGAATGAAAACTTTAACCCCGACTGGAAATTCAAACAGCCATTGCTGGACAGAAATACAGACTTCAAATTTTATGAAGAAAGGAATGTGGCTACTTTTACAACAAAACAAGTGCTGGAAGGTGATCCTATATTATATGTTTCTCATAATATTGATGGCGACTGGCAATTCCACGGCAGTGCGGAAGCTGATCTGGAAGATGCAAGGATCGTATGTTTGGAAGCTATCACCCGGCTTGACCCTTCTGTAAACCAGATCTACCATTTACAATATGGCTGGAATGCCTGGCGGCAGGATATACATTCAGACTGGGAATATGAAGAAGGAGAAGAGGAAGCGGAAGAAACCGAATAACCTCCCACCCGTTACCATCGCAAAACCAACCATGTGCTGAGCGGTTCCGTTTCCCCTGTTGGTTTTCCGAAGTCTGCCAGGATTTATTTTATTTGAGTGCCCGGTATGCTTCCAGGGCCGCCGCCAGTAATCTTTTGAGCTGCGGGGAATTTATTTCGTTTTCACCTTCTATTTCTACATAACGGGAGATCTTTCCTGTTCCCTGTAACAATTTATCAGGATCGGGAAGGCTGCTGCCCCTGTTGAAGCTCAGCTTTAAGCCTTTCTTCGAAGGAATAAGCATACATATCAATTCTGCGTACTTCTGACCATAACAATAGCCGATCATCTTCGCGGGCAGGTCTATTTGTTCCTGTATATCCGGAAGATGGGCAAACAGCAACTTCCGGAGTAGTAAAGCATCGGCAGTTACTTTCTCACTATAAGATGATAAGAAGGTGATTATATCTTTATCACTTGTCATTATTTTATGTATTGTTTTCTCTTTCTGATATCTACATTCACTTCATTTTTCCCCTTCACTACATAACTCTGTAACATTTCGGTGAGCTGCTTCACCACATCCGGATGTGCTGCCGCCACATTGTTCTTTTCAGCAGCATCTGTTACCATATCATAGAGCTGTATTTCCGGCCAACCCTGTTCAAAGGCAGCTACATTACGTGGTGCGGCCCAACCTCCGGAACCAGGGCACAGTGCCAGTTTCCATTTATCATTCTGAATACAGAAATTACCGTCAATGGAGTGGCTTATAACAGCAGGGCGTTCATTCTTCAACATGCTATAACTGTCTTCTCCCATGTTCTCCTGTAAAGGTACATCAATAATATCTGCACAGGTAGCCATGAAGTCTGTAAGGGATACCACTTTATCAGTGACGGTACCGGCTTTGATCTTTGCAGGCCACCTGGCTACTAATGGAACATGATGGCCGCCTTCCCAGATATCAGCTTTGTACCCTCTGAAGTTTACGCTGGGGTAATGGCCGAGGGCTTCTACGTCAAAAGTTTTCAATACATAGGGTGCGAAACCATTGTCGCTGGTGAAAATTACGAGGGTGTTCTCTGCAATGCCCAGTGAGTCTAATGTATGCAATACCTGTCCTACCGACCAGTCTGTTTCCATTACAAAATCCCCGTACTGTGTGAGATTACTTTTCCCTTCAAATCGTTTGCCGGGAACAATGGGGGTGTGTGGAGAAGGTAATGCCAGATACAGGAAGAAAGGGCCTTTCTGTTTAGACTGGGTAATGATCCTTTCGCAGGCTTTATTGGTGAGCGCAGGCAATACATCTACTGCTTCAAAATCCTTTTCTGCCAAACCTGCACGTACCCATGTTTTGCTGACAGTGGGGATCCCTACGGTATGATCATTTTCAATGTAGATATAAGGCGGCATGTCCAGCGAAGCACTGATGCCATAGTAATAATCGAATCCGCGGGTGGTTGGGCCATTCTCTATCTTTCCTGCAAAGTCCACCCGTTTTTCCATTTCTTTTACCGTGTCTGTACCTGGTTTCAGTGCCCAGTCCATTCCAAGGTGCCATTTGCCTACGCAATCGGTCTTGTATCCATTTTGTTTCAGGAAGGCAGCTACGGTTTTATGTTCAGGTGTAATGAGCGGTTTGCTGTAACCATTGAGTACACCGCTTTGCAATGTAGAACGCCAGGGGTACCGGCCGGTTAGGATACTATAGCGGGAAGGAGTACAAACAGCAGAACTGCTGTGCGCGTTGGTGAACACTACCCCACTGCCGGCGATGCGATCTATGTTTGGCGTGGCGATCTTGCCGGCGGGGTTTAATGCTTTTACATCTCCGTATCCCATATCATCAGCCAGGATGAAGATGATGTTGGGCCTGCTATTGTTTTGTGCCATCACTGCACTGCCGGTAATGCAGTACATCAATAGCAATAACATGCTAGTTTTCATTCGTGGATTTTTTGCTCCCCTAAGATAAGACATCCGGCTGGTTGCTGTACATTTGGTATGATAAAAACCTAATGCCATGCAAAAAACAGAATGGTTCAAAAGAAAATTCCCCCTGATTGAAGACAATGGAATTTTGCCTTCTATTATTGAACGATTGAGAGGAACACCTGCAAGGATCGAGGAAATCACCAGGGAACTCAGCCCCGCTCTATTGACCTTAAAACAGGAAGATAAATGGAGTATCAAGGAACAGATAGGGCATCTCTCCGACGTTGAGCCTTTATGGATCGGCAGGCTGGACGATCTCACCAAGGGGTTGGCAGAACTAAGGGTGGCAGACCTCACCAATCAAAGAACACATACCGCTAATCACAATGCAGCGGACATAAAAACATTACAACAGGGGTTCAGGGAACAAAGGCAGGAGTTTGTAAACAAGCTAAGCCGTTTGAAGGATGAACAATTGTATAATACGGCTTTACATCCCCGTTTAAAAACACCTATGCGCATCATTGATCTCGCCTATTTTGTAGCGGAGCATGATGACCATCATTTGGCAAGTGTTCGGGAGATTATAACAAAATAAAAAGGGCGGCTATAACCTAGCCGCCCTTTTTTTCTATTGTAAGAAGAACCGCACTGAATATCCACTGAAATTCCCCCATGCACTGCTGCAATTTACAGCTACCCGATACTGGATGGTCCATCCTGTACCGGAAAGCGGGCTGTAGTTAGGGCTTGCATATGGATAGGAAGAATAGATAGTAGTGGTTGGCAGGTAAATACCTGCCGAAATATTGACTATCGAATATTCTATTTTGTATTGCAAGGCTCCGGCAATAGCAGGCCAGCTCAGGTTAGTATACGTACAACCACTGGACCCATTACATCCCGGCGACTGGCTTAAAGTAGATCCTATCGGCCCATTAGCGCAGGATGCCGGCGGTGGCTGTAATAGATCGGACCATGCAGAGTACGGGCCCCATGTTCCACAGCTGGTTTCTACTGCAAGGCGGTATTTATAAGTTCTCCCTGCTGAGAAATAATAGTAGAAATAACCAGGATTGGGAACGGGATAGGTATTCAGCAGAGAATTGTTTGTTACATCAAACCATTCCATATGGTAAGATGTTGCACCCGGTACCGGGGTAAAATTAAGCGTATATCCATAGTAGGAAGTTCCAACCCAGGACAATGTGCCTGTAAGGTTTGTAGCAACCCCGGAATTGCTCATGCAAACTGAAAGGTTTTTGGTAATGGTCTGCGATTGGCCACAGGCTGTTACGGTAGCGGAAAGTGTGAGGTTTCCGTTTGCCACTGCGGTAAGCGTTGTCTGATCACAATTCGTGCAGCTCAGACTTGCCAGCCCTGCCGGAGTAACAGACCAGGCAACTGAGGCATTACAGGGCAATCCTGCTATATTATAATTCTCCGCACTTCCAATCACAGCATTCCCGTTGATACTTAAGGATGGCAATGTATAATTAACAGCCATAGTGTTGGTTGAATAATTAGTGCCATTGACAGTGACGATTGCCTTTACACTTTGCTGGGTAGCGCCGCATACAGGGGTCAGTGAAATGGTATTACCGGGTGTGCTGATATTCTGTGGAGCCGGAGTTCCGTTATAAAGCCATCCGTTACTGGCGGAACCCAGGTCCCAGTTATATGCACTGATGCCTGTTGAGTTATTTACATTGGTGATAGTGAATTGTTGTGCGGAAGCTGATCCGCAGGTGATGTTCACGGAAGCAGGTAAGGTAAAGACGGGGTTAGTAGGCGCAGGAGGAAACTCTGTTATCACGATCGCTCTGACCTGGATGGCGTTGGTGCCACTGGCAGAAGGGCTCTCCGCAGGATAACCGGCTACCGATAAGGATTCATAATCTATTGCCAGTGGCTGCGGGGTATTAATGATCGGGTTTTGCGGCCATGCAAAACCGGAGCCGGAAACAGCATACCCTGTATAATTAAGAGAAACAGCGCCCGGACCGGGCGCACAATTGGTAGCGGTATTATGTGCAAGGGCTGTTGGATTCAGCCGCAGGGCCAGTACGGGATAGTAATCGTTGGAAGTGGCAATGGTGCCTTTATAATAGGCATTGATCTGGTACTTGTAATTCTTTTTAAAAGGAAATTTGATCTGGTATTCTGTTCCCACCTGACTCGACTGGGAATTCCTTTTACAGGGAAGATTTACATAATAATCCGGGTTGCCGGTAAATTTTGGGAAACCAATGGTGGATTGATGTACAAAATTATCCACCGTAACATTGGAAGCGAAAACGTTGCAGTTATTGTTCAGCGTTTCGTAAGAAAAATCGATCGTATAAGTAGTTTGGGCCTGCGTATACGGAATACTTCCAAGCAGAACGACGGCAACAAAAAATAGAATTTTTTTCATAGCATAATATTTATGGTGAAGGGAAACGGGTTACGAACTAAAAGGGCGGATCACAAACTTTTAAAACCGGGCTTTCATGTCTTAAGCTGATACAAGTTAACTTTTTTTCCAGAAAAAAAGGCGGCTAAATTAGCCGCCTTTTCAGGGTTTAATATCCATCGTTCTGCTTCAGGTTATTGTTCCCTGATATGGCCTGCGTTGGCACCGGGAACCTGTTATAATGTGCATCAGACGGAGTATGGTCCCACCAGGAATCTGAGGTGAATTTCTTCCAGCGGATCAGGTCTGTTCTGCGGCGGCCTTCAGCCAGGAACTCAGTTCCCCACTCAGCCAGCATACGATAATCGTCCAGGTTGGCTGCTGTAACAGGATCGGGATCTACACCGCCTGTAAAATTCCTTTTCCTTACGGCGTTGATCAAGGTAGCAGCACCTCCTTTATCTCCTTCGCGCATCAGGCATTCTGCCAGCATGTATTGAACTTCCGTGAGGCGGATAGCAGGATTATCTGGTCCCCAGCGGAGGGTTTTATCTGTGTTATTTGGGATAGGCACTTTTACAATGCGCACACCAGTATTCTCTTCTCCTTCAGACATTTTCGAAGGCAGGTCTGCAATGCTCGCATAACGTTTACCAGGCCCAACTTCTGAAAAACGGCCTACCTGGTCTACAAATACCATGGGCAGGTTCTTATATTCTTCTCCTCCAACGATCACTTCGCCGGCAGGCGTGAGGTGAGGGCCGTAAATGAACATGCCTTCATATTTTCCGCCGCCTAAATATTTGTAAGGTTTCTTGCGAAGGTCTGCATTATTGAACTTCTCAAACGGAGAACCCAGTTTGTATTGTGCGGAATACGGTGTACCGGTTGGTGTGAGGGAAGGTTGAAGATGCGCACCATTATTAAGACCTCCGTCTATATCAAAATATTTGGCGGTATTGTAATGATAGAAAACACTGAAGAACCAGTCGTATTGCAACTTATTGAATTCAGAGGGAATAGACCAGATGATCTCTGGTGATTTATCGTTTGTAAAAGTATGCATGCCAAACCAGGTGGGATCTAAACTGTATTCGCCATACTGTTTGGCGAGTATATCCTGGCAGAGCTTCTTTGCTTCTGCAAACATGGGCTTATTGATGTAAGCTTCTGCATTGAAGTACAGCCTGGCAAGCAAAGTAGCGGCGGCAGCTTGTCTTAATGCCCCTTCTTCTTTATCTCCTGCTTTCTTCTTTGGTAGTTTCTGTATGGCTTCTTTCAGCAGTGTTTCAATATGTGTGAACGTTTCCAGGTCTGTTTTACGTGGAAGGGATTCACCTTCCAGCGAGGTGAAGACAGGCAATCCGCCGAAATAGTCCAGGCCTCTCAGGTAGAAAAATGCGATCAGTGTATTCAGCTGGTTTACATGATCGTCTTTATCAGCTTGTGTGAGTGCGAATTTTGTGTAATCCAGTTTCTCCAGATCGCTTTTGGCATCGAGGGCTAATGCAATACCCATCAGCGTTCCACGCCATGTTCCCCAAACCCATCCATCGTCTGGTGTCCAGCGGTGATAATGGTATCGTTCATTTTCGCCTCCGTTATACCAGTGGCGGCCTTTGGTGGTGATAGCAAACTGGTCTGCCGTATACTCCTGGAGGTTCCATCTGTCTTCTCCCAAATACCATCGTGCATGGGTAAAGGGACGATAGAGTGCTGCTTTAATGTCTTTTGCGCTTTTAAAGAATGTTTCCGGTGTTACCCTGTCGTAAAAATTCTGGTCGAGGTTTGTACATGCTCCAAGGAGGAGTATCGTCAACAATAATATTATCTTTTTCATACGAATTACTTGTGGAATGAATAATGTGACTGCGATCAGAAACTTGCCTGCAGGCCGAACATGAACGTGCGTGTTTTAGGATATACGTTCCGTTCTTCAAAACCAGGCTCCAGCCCGTTGATGTTCACCTCCGGATCCAGGCCACTGTAATTGGTGAGTACAAAGAGGTCGCGTGCGGTTACATATAAGCGCAGGCCTTTAAAGGGTGCTACTGTTTGTGCGGGGAAAGTATATCCGATATTGAACGCATCCAGTTTCAGGAAGGTGCCTTTTTCCAGCCAGTAATCGCTCAGTTCTTTTTCCCCTTTTATGTTTTTGTGTTTATCGAATGCATCGCGCAGCACATTCTGCCCGCTTACATTCGGAAGGCTGTAATACATATTGATCATGTTGAACACATCGTGGCCTATCCAGCTGCGCATATAGATCCCTGCATCGAAGTTCTTCCAGCTGAGGGTATGGTTCCAGGAGAGGATGATCTTGGGGATGGCATTGCCTACAAATACTTTGTCTTCATTCTTCTTGGCCTGTGCTTTTACATCAAAGGGTTTACCTGTTTTATCATAGAGCATCCAGTTACCAGCATCAGTAAATCCGGCAAAACGCCAGATGAAGAAACGGCCGATATCTTCTCCGGGATAAAGTCTTACGGCAGTTCCAGGGTTACCGGGAGCGGGAAAACTTTTACGGTCAGAGAAAGTTTGTCCACCGTTCAGTGTAGTGAGTGTACTGCGGTTGGCAGAAGCAATGATACCGGTGGTATAGTTCCAGTCAGTATTTTTGATGGCATTCCAGTTGAGTTCAAACTCAAATCCTTTGTTCTCCATATTACCTACGTTCACACTGGTTTTATCGTGAATGGCAGGTGGCTGGGAAACGCTCACGTCGTAGATCATGTCATCCACGCGGCGTTTATAGAAGTCGATGCGGCCATTGATCCTGTCTCCCAACAAACCAAAATCGAGCCCTACGTTGTATTCTTTTTTAACCTCCCAGCGGATGTTCGGGTTCTGGTTATGCAGTACACCATAGGTGCGCAACCATTCCCCATCAACCAACCACCAGGTATCGGCTCCATACATACGGGTAGCTACGTTTGCGCTGAAGCCTTCGTTACCGGTAGCACCATATCCTCCACGGAGTTTCAGGGTGCTTACCAGGTTGGAATTTTTCAGGAAATTCTCTTCTGAGATACGCCATGCAGCAGATATACCGGGGAAGCTGCCCCATTGGTTACCCTTGGCAAATTTGGATGATCCTTCACGGCGTAAAGAGGCGGTGAGGATATAACGGTCCCTGTAAGAATAGTTCACCCTTCCAAAGAAAGCGATCAGTTTTACAGTGGGGTTCTTCCACGATCCTATGCCAGCACGTCCGTCTGCCAGCCAGGTACCGGTACCCATATCATTATCCTGGATACCATCAACGGGGAAGTTGGAGTTGTTGGCACTGAATCCCTGGCCATTAAAATCCTGGTAGGTATAACCACCCACTGCATTGATGTAATGATGGCCGATGTTCTTGTTATAATTAAGGGTAAGTTCCAGTGTGCGATCGTCCCAACGGGAGTACGACTGGCTGGCATTTCCGTCTATATTACCATTCCGGGAAATACGGTGTTGCGAAGAGCGGTAGAAGTTCTTATGTTCCGTGTCGTTCTTTAATGCGATCATTCCGGAAGCGTATAAGTTTTTGGTGATATTGAGCTTCAGGGTGGAACTGGCCAGCAGGTTCTTGTATTGACCCAGGTCTTTGCGCAGTTTTACTTCTGCGATAGGATTGAAATAATCGAATCCGCCTACGGGGATGTTATAACCAGTTACGTCGTTGGAGTTATAAGGAGTTTCCGTAGGATTCATGGTTAATGCCATATTGAAAATGCCATTATCACTAAAGGTAGCATTGGCTTGTGTGTAGCTGATATTGGTACTGAGTTCTGCTACACCATTGAAAAACCGGAAATAGGTGTTCATGCGGCCGCTGTATTCTTTTCTTTTTGATTCGATGGCCATACCCGTTGCATTACGCGTCATGAAGGAAGCGTAGACCTGTGCATTTTCCGTTCCACCATTCACGTTGAATACGTAACGCTGGCTGAAGGGAGATTTGTTGGTCACTTCTTTGTACCAATCTGTTTTATGCCCCAGGTCTGTACCCACTTTATTGGCTACAAATTCTTCTGCGGTAAGGGATTCCGGTCTTTTGCGGATGGATTCCAGGAATAATTCGCTGGTAAAACTGGCGCGGAGCATACCGGCCTTTGCTTTTTTGGTGGTGATCAGAATTACACCTCCGGAAGCCCTGGTACCATATATTGCGGCAGCAGAGGCATCGCGCAGAACGCTGATAGATTCTATATCTTCTTTTACTACGGTATTAATATTACCTCCGGGGATACCATCTATTACAACCAGGGGGCCCTGGGCTGCATTGATGGAATTCACGCCACGCAGTTGTAGGGATACGCCGGCATTAGGATCAGTTCCATTTGTAGAGATCACCGTAAGGCCGGGAACCTTTCCCTGGATAGCCATCAGCGGGGATACGGAGCCTGCGATCAGGTCTTCCTGGCCCAGTTTTGTTACTGCGCCGGTGAGGTCGCGTTTGTTCATGGTACCATAACCTACTACCACTACTTCGTTCAGCTCCGTATCCTTACTTTCCAGCAGGGTAACGTTAATGGAGGTCCGGCCGTTTATAGGGATAGCTTGCGGGGTATACCCGATAAAGCTGAATGTGAGTGTACCTTTTTCATCTATGCGGATAGTATATTCTCCCTGTTCATTTGATATCGTGCCTTTTCCGGGGCCGGATACAATACTAACACCGGGAAGAGGGAGACCCGTGCGGTCTGTGATCTTTCCTTTTACGGTTATTTCTCCCAGCGGGGTTTCTTCTTTTTTGATGACCACCAGGTTTTCTCCCAGTTTATCAAAAACGAGCCCGGTTCCGTTGAGCATTTGCGAGAGCAGGTCTAAAACGGGGACGTTCCTGGCGTCCACCGTCACTTTCACACCTTCGTTCAATACGAGGTTGCTGAACACGAAGCGGTAATCCGTTTTGCGTTCCACTTCCTTCAGTGCGCGGGTGAGTTGTGTGTTACGAAAATCCACACTGACCTTATTCTGCGAGTTTCCTTCATATGCCGTCACCTGCAATGTGGTAAGCAGCAACAATGCCGTTGTCAGTTTCATAAGTAGAATCTTTTTAAACGCCCTCGGGGAGGGCAGTTTAATACAGGTGTTTTTCATACCTTAGAGGAGGTTTAAATGTTAAAAATGCGGCGCAGCAATGCTGCCCTTGTTTTTAGCCAGGGGAGAACAGGTACCAGCTGTGCTCCCCTCCTTTTTTTAAATGGGAATTGTGATTGCTATATGTAAAAAACGTTATCTGCGATTTTGGTGACTGATCTTGACCTCTTTTCCTTTAATGTTATACTTGAATCCATAAGAAGCCTGCAGGGCTTTCATAACCTGGTTGATGTCTTCTTTTTCAAAAGTGGCGGTGAATGTATACTGTTCTACGACCTTATCTTCAAAGATGATCTGAACATTGAACCAGCGTTCCAGCTTTTGCCGGATATCGCTGAAGGTTTCATTTTCAAACACCAGGCGGTTCTGTGACCATGCGGTTTCCACATTCACCTGGTTGCGGTTGTAAGACAGTGGCATGATAGTGGTGGAGGGTGTTCGTGGTTTTATGTCTGCTGCTTTGGATGCGGGTAATGCCTCCAGGTCTTTTACGATCACGAACTTCTCTTTTGGCAGCAGGGTTTTATACGCGGAAGCAGTATGTTTCAGATAGATCTCTACCTTTCCGCTGATCAGGGAAGTTTCACTTTTTTTGTCTCCCGGGTATGCCTTTACATTAAATACAGTGCCGAGTACCTTTACGTCATACCCTTCCACGCCCACGGTGAAGGGCATTTGCGCATCGTGCTGTACATCAAACAAGGCTTCTCCTTTCAGGCTCACACTGCGGTTTTTACGCCCAAAGTCTTTGTCCAGCAACAATTCCGACCCTGCGTTGAGGATCACGGTGGAACTATCCGGCAGTTTGATCGTGCGCTTTTCTGCGAGGGCGGTGCTGAAGGCGTATAATTGTGGCGTTGATACTTCAGGTTTGTTCCTGAAAAGGAAAAATGTGGAAACGGCTATCACAGCTGCAATAGCGGCTGCGGCGAAGAGTGTCTGGAGGTTCTTTCTCCTGGGATGCATGGGGATCACAGCCGTTTCTTCTTCTTCTTTTGTTTCTATTAACATGAGGGAGATACCGAGTACCAGTTCCCGGGCCTCAGCAAATGTGGCTGCCTCTTCCGGATGTTCGGAAAGGTAATTTTTCCAATGGGCTGTATCTGAGGGGTTCCTGTTAAAGCAATAGTTGATGAAACTGTCGTTTATGACCAGTTGCTCGATTTCATAACGGTCCGGCATATGCACCTGTTTCCTCTATAGACGGAGGGAGGAGGTGCATTTACCAACTTTTGGGAAAGTTTTTTTTACAGCGCCGGCAACAGGGAGAAAATGGCGGCGAATTTCAACCTTGGGTTGGAATTCCTCAGCTCCTCGCGGAGGGCTTTAATCCCTTCGTAGAGGTTATTGTATACGGAGCGGGTATTGAGGCCTGTTCTTTCTGCGATCTGCTCTGTGGTGAGGCCCTCGTAGTATTTGAGATGGATCACGTTCTGGCAGCGGGCAGGGAGACGTTTGAATGCAGTTCTGATGGAGGCCAGGAGTTCTTCGTTGGACTGGAGGCGGACCAGGTTTTCCAGCACCGAGGGCTCATAAGCTGCATTTTCGGTCAGTTCTGCTTTGGGCTGCTGTTGTCTCGCACGGCGGTAGTCGTCTATCAGCTTGCGGCCAAAAGCCCGGGTGAGGTAAGCTTTGGGATGCTGAATATCAGCGGGCTCGAGGTTCTTTTGCAGCAGTTCCAGGAAGAATTGCTGTACCTGGTCTCTGCTCTCATCCTCCCCATATCCCCAACGGGTGGCGATATAGATCAGGTGTGCATGAAACTTGGCATACCAACTGTCGACGTGTTGTGTTAGGTTTGAACCCATGACTTTATCTAGTGGCGAAAAAGTAAGGAATTTTATCCAATTGGACTAAATTTCCTTTGGGCCGCCCTGCTCTTAAAAGGGCTCGCATTTTTTGCGAGCCCTTTATCCAATATTAAGAACGTGCATTCCAGATACCTGTTGCCGCTGTTCTTTTAACGTAATCTGAAAAATCCCGTGGCGCTCTGCCCAGTGCGCGTTGTACACCATCGGTGAGGCTTTCATTCCTGCCATCCAGTACTTCTGAAAATAAGTAGATGACCAGCCAGATGAATTCTTCGGGCACATCATACGCTTCGAGCATAGCCCTGTATTGTTTTTCAGAAACCTGTTCATATGTAATATCCCTGCCGGTGGCTTTGGAGATCTCTGCCATGGCTTCGCGAAAAGAGAGCAAACGGGGGCCGGTTAATTCATATAGCTGACCATTATGGCCTTCCTCTGTTAATGCAGCTACGGCTACGTCTGCAATGTCATCCACATCTACAAATGGTTCACGTACATCCCCCGCAAGGAGTGCGACATGGCCTTCAATAATAGGATCCAACATATATCCTTCACTGAAGTTCTGATTGAACCAGCTGCATCTTACGATCGTCCAATCCACACCAGACTGCATGATAAGGTCTTCGCAATCCTGTGCTTCTTTTTCTCCGCGGCCGGAGAGTAATACTAATTTCTTTACACCATTTTCCACCGCCAGTTTAGTAAAGGCACCTACTTTCTTAACGGCGCCGGGGATGGCCAGATCGGGATGGTAACTGATGTAAACAGATTCAATATCCTGCAATACGGGTTTCCAGGTTGCTGCATCCTCCCAATCGAAAGCAGGAGTTCCGGAACGTGAGCCGATCCTTACAGGCCAGCCTTTTGCTTTCAGTTGTTCTGCTACTCTGCTGCCGGTTTTACCGGTACCACCTAATACGAGGGTTGTTGTTTTTGTGTTCATATAGTTTGGTTATTTTTTACCAAAACTAGTATGAGCCACACGGGGAAAATAGAACAAAACCGACAGGGGTTATTTTCCTTTCAGTTTTTTTAAATAGTTATTCTGCAGATCGTTCAGGTAATCATCGTATCCTTTACGGTCTATAAATACGGCAGGGTTATAAGCATCGTTGGGTTTGTGTTTTTTATGCAACTCAAACTGGCTGGCATGGGAAGATAACCAAAGGTCGAATTGCAGCTTTTTCATGGCACCTAAAGTATAAGCATAATCTTTGGCCACCTCCGGATATTTGGGCATGCCTGCAAGATTGGTTTCATCCAGGATCGAGGGCATATTGGCGATCAATACACGATATGAGCGGCTGGAATCTTTCACTGTAAGCATAAAACTATTGGCGCCTTTTGTATGACCGGGATGATGCAGTTCTATGATCTGCATACCACCGAGTGTGATGGTATCCTGTTTGCTAAGCAGGCGATCTGCTTTCACGGGTTCAAATGCAAATTCAGGGCCTAATACATAATCAGATTTCCCGCCATCTGCGAGTACCGGTGCATCCTTTTCATTGATCATCATTTTTGCACCTGTTATCTTCTTTATTGCTGCCATTGCGCCTACATGATCAACATGCGCATGTGTTGTTAATAATATCCTGATATCGGCGAATTTAAAGCCTAAGGCTTCTACATGTGAACGGATCATGGGAGCGGAGCCTGTAGTACCGGTGTTGATAAGTATATGGCCCTGCGGGGTGGTAATAAGATAACAGGCCAGGTCGTACGTACCTACTTAATACAGGTTACCGGCAATCCTGAACGGTTTATAATCCTTTATCCAATCCGGGTTTTGCGCATTTGCGCAGAAGCTGGTTAACAGCAGCAATGTGATCTGAAATAGTTTCTTTAGCATGGTAGTATAAAGATAAAAAAAAGGCGCCTCTTACGAGACGCCTAAACTGCTTTTCTTACTGTGCGGCCCTTTGCATAGGGTTCCCATCATTCCGGGTACCCCGCACCGGCCTTTCCCCTTTGAACAGTTCAAATTTGGAAGGAACAGCCTGACGTGGCCAGTAGTTATTGGTTTCTTCAATATCTGCGGTTTCCCGGTAGGGGTCTAAGCGCACAGATACTACCTGCTTGTCTTTTGCGAAAACCTTGGTTACTTTATATTCATTGAGCCGCCAGATATAAGCGGAAATACGGTCTACTTCTTTGCTGCCATCTGCAAAGGTCCATTCAATGATAATAGGCATTACGTTACCACCCTGGTTACTGAAAGAGAGTTCGTAGAAATTCTTTTTGCTTTCATACAAACGCTTTTCATCCGGCGTAAGGGATGCCTGCATCTGGCTGTAGGCTTCTGTTTGATCCGGCGTAACGGCGTAACGTTCCCATTTATTATAGAAGTCCTGCAGGCTGGTATCCTGCTCTACTGCAAACTTAACACCCTGTGCGCGGTTGCGGGTTTGGGCAATATGTGTTTGTTTCTGCTGCGCTTCGCTTTCTGTGAGTTTGTTTTCAATAGCGGGATTCTTTGAATCCATGCGGTACCATTTCACACTATCTAAAGAGATATCCACCGGTTCAATACCAAAGAACCATCCGCGCCAGAACCAATCCAGGTCTACTGCGGAAGCATCTTCCATGGTGCGGAAGAAGTCTGTAGGCGTAGGATGTTTGAATTCCCAGCGGCGGGCATACTCTTTAAATGCGTAGTCAAACAGTTCGCGGCCCATCACCGTTTCACGCAGGATATTCAATGCAGTAGCCGGTTTTGCATATGCATTCGGACCAAACAACACGATGTTCTCGGAATTGCTCATTACCGGTTCCAGCTGATCTTTAGGCAGTTTCATGTAATCTGTGATGCGTTGTGCAGGGCCACGCTGGGAAGGATAGTTGTTATCCCATTCCTGCTCTGCGAGGAACTGGCAGAAAGTATTCAGCCCTTCGTCCATCCAGGTCCACTGGCGTTCATCTGAATTTACGATCATGGGAAAGAAGTTATGCCCTACTTCGTGAATGATCACGCTGATCATGCCATACTTGGTAGATTCAGAATAGGTGCCATCTTTCTCTGCACGGCCATGGTTAAAACAGATCATCGGGTATTCCATCCCGTTGGATGCTTCTACTGAAATAGCTACGGGATAAGGATAAGCAATGGTATGTTTGGAATATACTTTCAGCGTATGTGCAACAGCTTTGGTAGAATACTTACGATATAATGGATACGCTTCCGGGCCATAGTAACTCATGGCCATTACTTTCTTTCCTTCTACATTGGTAGCCTGCGCATCCCATACCAGGCGGCGGGAAGAGGTCCAGGCAAAGTCACGTACGTTCTCTGCTTCGTAGATCCATGTTTTTTTATTAGTGGATTTACTTTTTAGCGCCTGCTGTGCTTCCGCCAGGGTTACTATTTCCATGGGCTGGTTGGCAGACTGTGCCTGCTGCCAGCGCTGGAATTGTGCCGGCGTGAGCATCTCTTTATAGTTACGGCATTCGCCGGTTGCACCTACCACATGATCGGCGGGCACGGTCATCTTTACTTTAAAATTGCCGAAGGTGAGTGCAAACTCTCCCCTGCCGGTGAACTGTTTGTTCTGCCAGCCCTGGAAGTCTGAATACACTGCAAGCCGCGGATACCATTGCGCCATGGTATAGAGGCTGTTCTGATCTTCCGGAAAATATTCATACCCCCCGCGGCCACCAAGGGTCATACGATTGGGGATCTTGTACCACCAATCCACGTTAAAACGGAACTTTTCTCCGGGCTGTAATGTTTTGGGCAGCTCTATCCGCATCATCGTTTGGTTGATGGTGTAGGTGAGCGCTTTGCCTGCAGCATCTGTTACTTTGAGGATGTTCACACCATGGCCGGGTTCCATTCCCATAATGCCATTGATAGTACGGGAGCTCATCCTGTCCGTCATCTTACTGCCATTAAAGCTGTTGTTATCGCTTTTAGGATCGTGTTCGTTTTCATCCAGCTGCAGCCAGATGTAAGTAAGCGGATCCGGAGAGTTATTGAAATACGTGATGGTTTCGGAACCGTTGAGGCGTTGCTGCGGTTCATCTATCTCTGCCGCAATCTCGTAATCCGCACGTTGCTGCCAGTATTTTGGTCCGGGTACGCCGGATGCGGAGCGGTACATATTCGGGTCTGCCAGCAGGTATCCTAACTGCTCAAACCGGTTCCCGTGGTTAGAGCCAGGGTTCTGTGCGTGTAACAGCATAGGCGCTATTGCAAACAGACAGCCGAATAATTTTTTCTTCATCATATACTACTTCATTAAAGTTCCTAAACGTTCCAGGCTCATCATAAAGGCTATTCCGAAAATAGCGGCGGAAATGAACATCGTCCAATCCCTTTTTTTTGCGCCGGATAAATTTACAATGATCTGTGCCAACAGCAGGATCACCAATACAATGATCAGTTGCCCAGCTTCCAGGCCCAGGTTAAATGCCAGTAATGGCTGTACGATATTGGTTTGCGAGCCCAGCATGCTTTTCAGGTAGTTGGAAAAACCCATGCCATGAATAAGACCGAAGAACAGGGCAAAGAAATAATTCAGCTGCATTTTCTTCGTTTCCTCCGTTTTCCTGAATACATTACTTAATGCAGTGATCACGATGGTGACCGGGATCAGGAATTCTATCAGGGCGGTATTTACTTTGACGATGTTCAATACGCTTAATGCGAGGGTGATGGAATGCCCTATCGTGAATGCAGTGACCAGTACGAGTACCTTTTTCCAGTCCTTCATCAGGTAAACGGCGCATAATGCCATCACAAATAAAATATGATCGTATCCGCTCAAATCGACGATATGTTGCCAGCCTTCCTGAAAATACAAGCTGAACTCCTGCATGGATTTAGATTTTTGTAACTTCGTAATGATAAGGATGCTACATTAAAAAACGAAATATTTGGGGCAAATGGGGCTATTATTATGCAAATGGTTAATTTTTCTGCATCCGTTCTACCTGAGCGTGACGGAGATCAGGCACAATCCGGCTCATAAATCGCTGGAAATCAGCTGCAGGATCTTTGCGGACGACCTGGAGAATACGCTTAAAAAACAGTCTAATACTACTTTTGACATCATCAAACCTCAGAACCGTGTGATGGTGGATACACTGATAGCAAGGTATATCCGGCAGCATTTACAGGTTTCCGTGGATGGTCATGTGCTGGCTCCGCGTTATCTTGGTTACAAGATAGAAGAAGATGCAGCCTGGTGTTTCCTGGAGGCTTCCGGAGTGGCCGGGGTGAAAAAGCTGGAATTAAAGGATGATATCCTTTACGAAGCGCACGAAAGCCAAAGCCATATGATCCATGTGATCGTGAATGACAAGCGGCAGAGTACGAAACTGGATAACCCTAAGAGTGCGGCGAGCTTTACATTCTAACCCTTGCATGTATGAAAATATACCTGTTCATCATCGCCCTGCTGGGCTGGTTTGCTTTAATTGCACAGTTCTATATCCTTATCAATAGTGAAGCGGCTCCTCTTCCCGAATTGGTGATCCGGTTCTTTAGTTTTTTTACCATACTTACAAACCTGCTTGTGGCGGTATGTAGCTCGGTGCTTTTAGCGCGGCCGGTTAAGCCAGCTACGGTCACTGCACTTACTGTTTATATCCTGATAGTCGGTCTGGTCTATAATGTTGTCCTTCGTTTTCTCTGGCAGCCACAGGGATTACAGTGGGTGGTTGATGAGTTATTGCATACGATAGTGCCGGTATTGTTTTTTATTTACTGGTTTATGTTTGTTGCTAAAAACAAACTGGCCTGGAATTCCTTTTGGCCCTGGTTGATCTTTCCTTTGGTCTATATCCTGTATACATTTATCCGCGGAAGTTTTTCGGGATTTTACCCTTATCCGTTCCTGGATGTACCTGCTATCGGTTTTAATGCTGCATTGATCAATGCCGTGGGTGTGGCGGTTTTGTTTATTGCGATAAGCTTATTGCTGATCGGGATTAGCAGGAAGAGAGGGGTCTGATCAATTAGCTTTTCAGCAGGATTATAGCATTAAAACAGCATGGGCTTATCAGTGCCCTTATAATGCAGCACCTTATCAATGAATTGATACGCCTCCAATCTCACTGCCGGCGGAAAATCATGCGCTGCATCCGGGTACCTTACCTGGAGGTTCTTTTCTGCTTTATGCTGTTTATAGGCTTTGGTGATCGTTACCATTCCCTTCTCCACTCCTTTCACGTCAAAGTTAGTATCCCCAACAGGTGAATTGTTGAAGAAGGGTCTTGGGGCCAGGAAAGAAATAACTTCGTCAAAATCCCAGGGTACCTTTTCAAGATGGTATTTATCCTTTATTAAAGGCATGTAACGTGTCTGCGCCCAGGGGCCTAATCTTCCGCCAAATTTTTTAGATGCTGCTTCGCCGATGTTATAATAGTCCATCAACGTCCAGCTGCAACTGGCTACGATCACTTTGATGCGGGGATCAAATGCTGCTACAAAAATGGCGTTGTGGCCTCCCAGTGAATGGCCTATTACACCAATGCGTTCAGGGTCTACTTCTTTCCTGGATTGCAGCAGATCAATGCAGCGGATATGATCGAAGATAGCTTTCATGGTACCCGATGCATACCTGTCCTTTTCAAAATCATAGTCCTTCATATCCCCGAAGCTGGGATAATCCGGGGCTATCACTACATAACCTCTCTGCGCTAATTCTTTGGCATAGGCCCTGTTAGGTTTTTTGTTTTCACCGCTGATGGATTTCCTGCCTAAAGGATCTGTACCATGCAAGGCCAGCATGGCAGGGAGTTTGCCTTTTTTATGAGGGATATAGAGTAATGCCGGCAGGATCTCGTTTTCTGCTACCGTGAAGCGGATATCGTAACGGGTATGATCTTCTTCTACAAGACTATCTATGATTGTAACGTTCATATCCGGCAGATGGGTACGGTTTGGCAAAGGGCCCATGACCAGTTCCATTTTCTGCAGCACTTGTGCTTTAGTGATGCCGGAGAGCAGTAAAAATGCAATAAGGAGCTTTCTCATATACGCTAATATATGAAAATTGTGTACGTTACCGTAATTTCTTATTTGGAGGGATCTTTCTTCCTGTAATCAATTTCCTGCTTAATATGCCTTACTGACCAAAGCCAGATCAGCAAAAGAACGACGATCACAATGGCTACTGTTTTTGGAAGTGCATGTAAGGTATGCTCCACCCCTCCGCCCTGAAAAACACCTACGGTGAACCAATAGCCTATGAGGATCAGGCTTGTTATTAAAGCATACTTTATTCCGGTCTTTATATAATTGTGCGGACTATTTAGTATTTCCTCTCCTGCCATCCTCCCAAAAAGAAAAGCCGCCGTTAAGATCAGGATATAGAACAATAACACAAAGATGTTCAATTGAGAAGCCAGGTAGAAAATAAATCCGTTTGCGAAATCACCACGGGTTTCTATTAACAACAAAAAGAGTTGCCATGCTAAAATAAAAGCCAGGCTTCTTCTGAAGGTTTTCCTGCCACCAATCTGTTTTGCGATAGCTGTGTTCATAGGATTACCAAGATAATGATCCCCTGCATTTTTTACCTGTTATCCATAAATTTCACCGGTTTGCGGCTGCCTTCGGGGAACTGCATTTTGAGGATGTCCTGCATGGTGGCGTATCTTACCTGTGGGATCACCCGGAGTTTGGCCTGCAGGTAGGACTTAATCTTCCTGTCAATCTCCTCAGATTCCTCAGAAGGGCTGAGATGGAGTAAGATCTCGTCTGTACCTATCTCGTTGGAGAATACTTCCACGATAAATTCCTTCACATCTTCCATTTCGCTCAGGAGGTCGTACAGTGCAGGCGGGTATAAGGTAGTGCCTTTGTATTTGATCATTTGTTTGCGGCGGCCGATAACAGGAGATAATCTTACTGTCTGCCGGCCACACTTGCAGGGCTCTTCATAATACTGGCAGATATCTCCTGTTTTGTATCGCAGCAGGGGCATGGCTTCCACGCCTAATGTAGTGATTGTTACTTCACCGGGGGTACCTGGAGGTACTGGTTGATCGTTTTCATCTAATAATTCAACGATCAGTAATTCCGGATGATGATGGCCTCCCTGCCCTGCTTTGCATTCCGTAAAAGCGGTTTGCATTTCTGTGGAAGCATAGGTGGAAAAGAGCCGGATGTTCCATTTATCCGTGATCTTTTTACCCAATACATTATAGGAAAAGTCAACGTTGCGAATGTTCTCTCCGATGCATACTGCTTTCTTAACAGAGGAAGCATTGATATCAATACCATGTTCTTCTGCGAATGCGATCAGTTTTAAGATGAAAGAGGGCACCGCTACGATGGTGGTAGGTTCTATGCGGGCAATATTCTCCCATTGCAGGGAAGGTACACCGGGGCCTACACGTAATACGCCTGCTCCTAATTTCCGGATACCGGAATAATAGGCCATACCAGCCATGAATTGCCTGTCCAGCGTAAGCATCAGCTGGTAGATATCTTCATCTGTACCACCGGCACAGCTGAAAGAAATGTATTCATTATAGGTAAGTCTTGCCAGGTCTTTTTCCGTGAGAGCAATGATCACCGGTTTGCCCAGTGTGCCGGAGGTAGTAGTATATTCTGCGATCTTCCCTTTATCCACGCATAAGAAATCCCAGTTACGCTGCTGCAGGTCTTCCTTGCTCACGGTGGGAATATTACGCAGGTCTGCAATACTGCGCACCTTATCCGTATTCACGTTATGCTTAGCAAACCATTCTTTATAAAAGGGAGAGAACTGCCGCAGGTATCCCAGCAGGTGTTGCAGCTCCTTTTCCTGGAATTGCCGGATCGAAGCGGCAGATTGCAATTCTATGTCTGGTATGTACATAAATATCTTATTACAGGATCACCACGGTGGCCATGGCAACTGACTTTACATGTGATAAGGAAACGAAGATCTGTTGAATATTCAATCCGGCCAACTGGCTGGCCGCATTCCCGATCAGGTAGAGGTCTGGTTTGCCGGCTTCATTATTCCTGATCTCTATTTCATTAAAATGAATACCGCTTCCGCTCCAGCCTGTTCCCAGCGCTTTCAGGAAAGCTTCCTTTGCGGCAAAGCGGGCGGCATAACTTTCGTACTTATGGGCCTGTTTTTCGCAATAAGCTATTTCCAGCGGTGAAAACACCAGCTCCCGGAATCCCTGCCCCTTTTCCATTTTAGCGGCTATCCGGTCTACTTCGATGATATCTGTTCCTATTCCCCGCATAATTTAATACGCTGCAAAATATGATCTTTCTCGGCTTTTGTGGCTATTTCACGTGTTAATGCCTCACGATAGTATTTTTCTGCCTGTTTGTAATCCTTCTTCTTAAACAGGTAATCTCCGGCTATCACGTAGGTATGATAATACTTAGGATTATCTTTTACCAGGCGTTCCACATCTATGGGCTGCTTGTCCATAAAGGCGGCTTTCAATCTTCTGAAGTCTACAAACCGCTTGTAATCTTCCGTGAGCAGGAAAGTATCTGCAGGAATGGTCAGGGCACTGTCGCAGATCTCCTGATCGGCTTTCAGGCCTTTCATGGCCAGTACCTTCTTCAGGTCGTAGGCCACAAATTCACCTAATTGCCAGGGTGCGGTAGATACCCATACTTTCAGCTGTTTCGGTTCAAATACAATGGAGTGATGCGCGATCAGCTGGTTCACTGCTTTTTCATTCCCCATACCTATATCTGTATCCTTTACTCCTTTCTGATCTCTTAAAATAGCCACTGTTTTAGCTACGCTGTTCTTACCGTTGCGTTGCAGCAATTCCTGCAAACGCTGATACCTGTAGGGAGATGCACTTTCTGCGAGTTGTTGCTGATTGGGATCGGAAGCGCCCAGTGTTTTACTCTGGAAGTGGTTAGCACAGGAGATCTCGTTGCCTTTGGGATCATAGAGTGATAACTCCGTAGGTGTTTTTTCTATGATAGCAGCACGGTTATCATTAGCTGAGCCGATCAGGAAAGATTCCGATACGAACATCTTTCTTTTATGTGCAATAGCGTAAGCTTCGTCTATGTTCTTTGCGTATTGTAATATTTCCCTGGCCACCAGCGATACCGGCGTGGCGGAACCAGATGGGATGCTGGATTTGGCAGCATTGATGGTAACGGTCAGCCCCTGTTCATTCATACCGGATACCACACCTGTGAATCCTCCCCAGGTGATCATCATAAAACCATATCCTTTATCCGGTCTGTAGAATGCTACGATCTTATCTTCTGCGAACTTATCTCCCACATAAAAATCAAAGTTGCGGCCGATGATCAGGCTACTGTCCTCCGAACGGTCGTTCCAGGTACCGAAGGAGGTGCAACCCACCAGGGCCATGCTTTGCAGGGCATGCCCGATATCATGTGCGGCATGATAGTTCATGATGCGCTGATAGCTGGAGCCGATGAATTTATATTTTTCAGAAGCGGCGAAGGATACGCCGTAGATCTCTTCTTTATATTCTTCCGGTACATTTTTATCCATGTTCCGGTTGAACCAGCCGATCAGGTATTTGAGGAAGTGCTGGTATGTTTTAGAGGGGATCATTTTACCGATCTGTTCTGTAAAATGATCTTCCTGGCGCTGTACCAGCTCTGCTGCGAGTTTACCATATACAACACCCCGCTCAAAGGGTTTACCTTCCACATACATTTCATACAAGCCACTGCGGCTCTTGCGGAACCAGCTATTGTTTAAAGTAAAAGCGGTGGAATCCAGCTGTGTACGCTTCCATTCCAAACTGCTTTTATCTGCTACCTCCGGCGGGAACATCCTGGCCACGCTGTAGAGATAGATGAACAGCCCGATTATCAGTAACACGAAAAAGCCTACAATGAATAGCAAGCCTTTCCAGGTCCTTCTCCATATTTTTCTTCCTCTGGTCATATTTAAGCCGTCCTGATCTCGTGTAATAATTTCTCCATATCCAATAATTCCGAACAGGTTACCACGGAACTCATGCTCACCCCCAGGATACCATGCATATTCAGGTTCTGCCCGGTGAGGAACAGGTTGGATAATTTTGTTCGTGCAGATATGAAGGTACGCAATGGATCATTGCAATCCTTCAATACACCGTACATGGAACCATCGTGTGTGCCAATGTAATCGCGGAAAGAAAGTGGTGTGGCCACGTAATAAGATTGTATACATTGGCGCAGTACGGGGAAACGTTCTTCCACCAGGTCCAGCAGCTTTTCTGCTCTTTCTGTTTTGTAGGCTTCATAATCCTGCCCGCGGTCACTTTCTTTCGATACGGTGTTGAAGGTATCTTTCCATTGCTCCACATCTTTGATATTGAGGTAAGCCATGATAGAAAGCCCGTTTGCAAAACGATCGTCTTTCGGATTCGGGGAAACGAACATGGCATAACCCGCAGGCCATGATTCATGTGTATACTCCAGACCTCCCCACACATTGTCTATTCCATAATAGTAATAGTTGTAGTTCATATGGGGGAACATGCCGGGTTTGAGTACGGCATTCACCATGAGCGTGGAAGTACCGTTCTCCAGGTTCTGAATGCGGCTGCGGTAAGCCTGGCGGATCACATCGCTTTCCAGCATATCCAAAGTATTGGAAGGATGTGCATTGGAAATATAGTTCTTCCCGGTATAACGTTTGCCTTCTGCTGTTTCCACATACTGCACTTCACGGCCTTCAGCCACGATCTTTTTTACATCCTGGTGTTTCAGCAATATGCCGCCGTGATCTGTGATCACCCGTGCTAACCATTTCCCGATCTGGGAGCCGCCGTTCACACATTTCCAGGAGCTTTCGATATAACTGTTCAGTACCAGTGCATGCACATACATGGGCGTTTTATCTTCCACGCCTGCATATAACGGATTGTTACCTGCCAGTACTGCTGTGAATCTTTTATTGGAGCTGAGGCTGTTGATATATTCTGCGGCATTCACGCTCAATACGGATTCTTTTTCATCAAACCCTCCCATCCTTAAGTTGTACAAGGGAAACTTGGTACAGATATGCTGCAGGGTATTGCAATACTCCCGCAGGGCCTTTTCTTCATCCGGGAAGTCTTTTAACAATCCCTGTATGAATGGTTCATATCCCTGTGCCATTTTATATTCTTTCGGATCACCGGCAAACGCAATACGGTCAAAGCAGTCTGCATCCAGTTTTTTCAGGTGCAGCTTATCCATGATGCCCAGGTACTTGAAGATCTGGTATAGGTTCTGGCCGGGTTCAAGCCCTCCTACATAGTGAACGCCGGAATCGAAAATAGTTTTATCCCTGCTGAATGTTTGCAGGCAGCCACCTATCTGTTTATTCTTTTCCAGCACGCACACTTTGTAGCCATTCTTGCTAAGGATCGCTCCGCAAACCAAGCCGCCCAGGCCACTACCAATGATCACTACATCATAATTATGCATAATGCTCCCTTAATGAATGTTTGATGATAAAAATAACGTTCGATGTATATTTCGTGTTGTCGATCTGCTCCATCGTTGCGCCGCTCCGTTGTACAATGTCGCGGATGGTGGAAGAGGAGAAGAAAGACAATGGCTGATTGCCTGTTTTATTGAATCCCAGCAAACGGGTGCTGAACAGCTCCGTGAGCTTTGTGCCTTCGTGGCGTTTGCCCAGGTCTGCATCTCCATCCCGCACAATGATCACGCCTCCGGGGTTCAGCTTACTGATACATTGCTGTAACAGCTCTTCCTGATCCGCAGGTTGCAGGTAATGCAGTACGTCCAGGATCACAAAGGCATCCTGGTTCTGCAGTTTATACTTTGTGATATCCGCGGCTTCAAACTGTACCTTCTCGTTGCGGATGTAACAATGCTGCGCGGTGGCTATTTTATCTTCATCATAATCTACGCCCAGGACCTGGCGGCCAGGTGCGCGGAAATGAAGCATGTAACTCATAAAACCATATCCGCAACCAATGTCCATGATCTTTCCTTCTTTTGGCAGCAGGTCGTGGAAAAGCGCGTAATTGTTCTCCAGTTTGGTTTTGATGCGCATGTACCATTCCAGCACAGGGCCTTTATAGATATAGTTGTAAACCAGTTGTTCCCTGTAATAATCCGGCCCTTCTATTTCGTTCCTCATCTGCTCGTACTCCTGTTTGAAGTACTTGCTCACAAGTTTGGTACGTGTACTGTAATTATCTCCCCAGCGTTTATCATCCGGTTTGATACGTGGCAGGTACTTCATGGTGAGGATACCATTCTTCAGCAGGAAGTCTCCCTTAGACATGGTGTAGGCAGTTCCATGGATCACAGCAGGCAGGATATCCAGCCCCAGTTCCTCAGCTAAGTAGAAAGCGCCTTTATGGAACCTTTTGATACTGGTATCGGTAGAGCGGGTACCTTCAGGATACACCACAATGGAATAACCATTGTTCACCCTGTCCCGCAATTTATCAATGCTGGCTTCCGCTCCTTCTGCCACAGGATAGTAATCCGCCATCCTCACCACGTAGCCAAATAAGGGAGAGTTGTATACCCATTGGTTAGTGAGCAGGATCACATTCGGATGCATGGAGGTGGACATCAGGATATCCAGGAAAGACTGGTGATTACTGATGATCACCGCCGGTTTCTTAAAGTCTTCTCCATGTTTATTGATCGTTCTCTTCCTGATATTGCCCATGATGTGCAACAGGCTCCAGGTAAAGGTGGATAAGATCCTGTGGTAGATCTTCTTGCCTTTTTCAATGTTGATAAAATTAATCCTGGTAAGGATCACCCCGATCGGCGTCAGCAATAAAGCACCTACGGTATAATAAGCAAACGCAAACATGGAAAGGCTCCATCCTTTCAGTGTCCATGGCGGGCGCTGGCCTTTCTTTACCCTGTTGGTGATGAGCCAGTTAAAGAGGAAAGGGATCAATACCTGCGAGGTGATCACCACGCAGCTGATACCGATCACGGCGATCAGCGCAATGGAACGCAGGGAAGGATGTTTCGCAAAAATGAGTACCCCTAAACCTAATATGGTGGTGACTGCAGAAAAGATAATGGAGGACTTAAAGGAAGGAAGGTGTTTACTGCCGGTCTTATATTCCTGCTGTAAACCATCCATGGTGAATATGCTGTAATCATCTCCCAGGCCGAATATGAAAGTGGAAAGGATGATGTTCACGATATTGAAAGGGATACCAAACAGCCCCATGATACCAAGGATCCATACCCAGCTGATCAGCATGGGGATGAAAGTGATCAGGGCCAGCTCAATACGGCCGTAGGAAAGCAGCAAGGCGGCAAATACCAGCAGGGAGGTCATCCAGGCAATGGTGTTAAACTCCTCCTTAATGATCTCCGCCAAACGGTTAGCGGTATATTGTTTATCAAAGATCACGGTATGTTCCCGGCCATCGAGTGCGGCGTATACTTCTTTCTTCCTTTCATGTTCCACCTTCAGTAAACTGATCACGGAAGCATTGTTCTTTTTGATGGTCACAAAATCACTGATCAGATCAGCCTGCAACAATGCTGATCGTTCCGGTGCAATGGCCTCATATTTTTGGTGGATAAGCTGCCGGAAAGGATCAAATGCGGTGGGTTTGAATTTATACTGTGCCCCTTCTTTGTGCAGCAATGCAAGTAGCTGTTGCTGTTTCTCCGGTGTCCAGTATGCTTCCCAGCGGGCGATGCGTTTTGCCTGTTCTGCCTGGGAGAATAATAAACTGCCGGGGGAGAGTGCTTTTTTTACAGCACCTTTATCGATGAGGGTTTGCAGCGCAGGCGCTATAGCTTCTCTGCTCATCAATGCATCATTCAACGTTTTCCCTTCTGATACAAGGTATACGGATTGCGCGGCATAGGCGTACAATTTATTCAGCTTTGCCTCTGATTGCTGCAAACGTTCCGTCATGAAGTTCATGCGCATCATGTCGCTTTCAAAGGTTACGCTGCGGGCTGTGAAGAAGAATACAATGGTCAGTGCCACGATGCCCCATACCAGGTATTTATTGCGTTCAGGGCGGTAGTTGGATAGTTTGTCTATCCAGTTATGATGTACTGTTGCTGTATCCGGTTGTTTACCCAACACAATAAAATGTGGCAGGAAGATCAGGGAGAACAATGCAGCACCTACCAGGCAGAAAGCAGCAAAGAACCCTATATCCTGTAACATGGGAGATTTCACAAATTGCAGGCAAAGGAAACCGCCTACGGTAGTGAAACTACCTACTGTCATAGGCATGGCGAGGTCTTTGATCACCAGCCTGATATCCGGCAGATGCCGGTAATGATTGAAAACATGCAGGGAGTAATTCACGGCAATGCCCAATACCACACAACCTGCTCCTAATGCGATCACAGAAATGGACCCTTTAAGCAGGTATACCATGGCTACTGAGAACAGGGCACCAAATACTACAGGCAGCATCACCAATAAAGGCGCTCTCTTTTTCCTGAAGAAAAAGGCGATCAGGATAATGAGGAGTATTACTGTTACTCCCTGGGTGAAATAAGTATCCTGGCGCAGCTGATCTGCATTCCCCACAGATACTGCGGTGGCGCCGAAATAACTTACTTCTGTGTTTTTCTGCGGGAGGTTGTTAATTAGTTTATCTAAACCTGCGAGGAACACTTTGTTCTTCCCGGTTTCATTAGGAGGATGTGCCGGTGTAATAAAGAGGATGAGGTTACGATGATCTTTACTCATCACATAACCATCATACAATTCAAACTGATCATCTACCTGCAGGCGTTCCAGTTTTTTCACACCTAGCCAGGAAATGCCCACAGGATCTGCCTGGATCATTTGTTTGAAGACCAGGCCGGCCGGGGAGATCAGGGTATTGTAATTGGACTGCATGGTTTGCTGCAAACGCTCCGGCGTTATCAGCGAATCGATGGTCTTATAATCTTTCTCTTCCAGAAAAACAGGGAGATGCTGTTGTACTGTTTGCAGGAAACCCATCATCATGGCATCATCTGTTTGCGCATGGATGGTTTTGATGTCCTTGCGCAAAGGCTCCAGTCCATTGGTGAATGCCTGTGCGGTGGCAACAAGGCTATCCGCATCTCCGGGCAGCGTGGTATCTTTCTGCGACACCATGATCACCAGTTTGTCTGCAAACTTGGAATTCATTAAGAACTGCTGCAGCTGGTCGATCTTTTTATCCTGCGGGAGGATGCGGGTGATATCTTCTTCCAGTTTAATACGGGAGGCGAGTAAACCTGAAATGAGGAATGTACAGAACATAAAAAGCCATAACAGCCATTTACGCCTGTCGAAGAAATTGTAGATCGATATAAAAATGCTTCCCATTTCTGCTTTAAATTACTGCAGGCCGCTTTTTTCTACGGAATGCGGCCAATAAACCATATGTGACAGCCCATGCAAGTATCCCGGCCACCACAGCCAGCGTAATACTGCCGGTAATATATTGATAGAGGTTCAGGTAGATGTCTTCCAGGTTAAGGCCCTTTTTAAAGAGCACCCAGGTAGCATCTTCCTTTACCCAAAAACGGCCCATTAAAAAGCTCAGGTAAACGATCACGGGAATGCAGGGCGGAATGCTGATATTAGCCGCCACGATCACCAATGCCCTGTTTAAACGGAACAGCGTAGCCAGCGCCAATGCCGCCAGCATCTGGAAGCCCCAGATGGGTATAATGCCCATGAACACACCAAAACCAATAGATAAGGCTTTCCGGCTGGTGCTTTCTTCTTTATTGAATAAATGTTCCCGCAGCATTTTTCTAAAGTTACCCTTTGTGAAAATGAACTTCAGGAAATTGCGCGGGTGGATATAAGCCAGTGCAATGGTTACAAGCACTGTGTTGAGTACACCGATGCGGGAAAAATCTTTGAATGGCCTGAAGTGGGATACCCTTTCCTCCGCAGGCGGGTAATATACTTTCACGGGGGCCGGTAACACTTTGATCCCTTTCCAGGAAGCGCGTACCATTACCTCTATTTCAAACTCATATTTGTTGCAGAAAAAACGCATGCCCTTCAAGGCATACAAAGGATACAGGCGGTAACCGGATTGGGTGTCCGGTAGCTTCAAGCCTGTTTCCACATAGAACCAGAAGTTGGAGAACTTATTGGCAAAGGTATTTTTACCCGGCATATTCTCCTGCTGCAGGTTCCTGGCACCGATAATAATTGCCCTGGGTTCTTCTTCTACCTTTTGCAGGAATACGGGAAGATCGTCCGGGAAGTGCTGGCCATCCGCATCAATGGTAATGGCATAATCATACCCCTGCTCTATGGCAAATTTAAAACCAGTGCGCAGGGCAATACCCTTTCCCCTGTTAGGAGTATAGGATACAACAGCCACCTGTGGATACAGTTCCAGGATCTGTGCCGTCTGATCTGTTGATCCGTCATTTACCACTATCACGTGGCTGGTATAGCTGAGCACATCCGCAATCACTTTGCCCAGCGTACCGGCATTGTTATACGTAGGGATCATCACACAGATCTTTCTGGCGATGAATTGCTGGTCGTATGTAGGAGTCTGTGCCATTTTATTTAAAGAGTCCCTGGAATTTCAGGAAAACCGTTGCTTCATGTTTTATTACGGCAGTTGCCTTTACCCCTTCTTCCACGGTGGAATACGTGATGTCCACATTCACCTGCGGCTGCTGCAGGGGATCGATCATATTCAGGAACTTCATGTTTGCTGCTTTCTGGACCAGCAGTTTCTTTCCCACTACGCCGGAAACGAGCTCCTGGACGATCTGCATCATGCACACACCGGGTACAACGGGCTGATCAGGAAAATGACCTTCGAAAATAGGATGGGCCGCATTCAGCGCAATAGTGGTGTTCACAGATTGTGCATCCGGTTGCTGTTGCGTAACGATCGTATAGAATTTTCCTGCTAACATTATTTTTCCACGCGTTGTGATGAAATATTGAATTTTACTTTTTTATGCTGTACAAAGATCGAATCCGGTACACCATTGGTATAATGCGTTAAGAACACCTCCACTACCGGTTTGCGGCGGGAGCCATTTTCCACGCGTACCAGCGCTGAACAATCTTTGCTGGTGATATAATAGATCTTTCCTTTTTTAAGTCTGAAGGCAGTGTACCTTTCGCTTCCGTTCGTAAACACTTCTGCCGTTGCAGGGTCCTGCCGCATCAACACCATTTCAAAATCCTTCCGCAATGTTTTCACCACCGCTTTCTTATCCATCTTGGGCAGCATATAATGTTTGGTGAAAGTGCCATCCTTCCCGAACTCGAAATCGAAGAACTTCAGCCCCATTTCACTGGCAAATACCACGCGCATACTGCTATCCTCCATTGGTTTGAATAACAGCAGGCCGCTCAGGTGATGCTGTAAGATATCCACCTGCGTGCTGTACAGTACCGTTTGATTGATCTTCGGCTGAAAGCGTTTGATGCAGGCAGCACCTCCTTCTGTACGTTCCAGGGAACGATAGGCGGAACTGCAGCTGCAAAAGAACAACAGCGCTATGAAGCTATTTAAGTGCAAAGATCTCATCGGATATGGGTACGTTCAATTCACGTTGGGTGAAACTAATATTGGTATCGTCTCCGGAACGTTCGTGCATGGTGATCTTCACCACCGCCAGGTCTTTTTTCTCCACCAGCAGGTCTATGGAATTGAAGAAGTCCTTCAGTCCCTTAGCTACCGGCGTCATTTGCACCTGGTAGTACTGGGCGTTTTCCAGCACTTTGGTGCTGAAATCCTTGTTGTTCAGTACATTGCCCTGCACACAGTCCGCCGTTACTTTACTGATCTGTTCAAAGAGCTTGCTGCCGCTGGTGGATATATTCCTGTCTGACTTCGCGTCCTTGATGCGGAAAGACTTTCCATTGATCACCATCAGGTAATAACTGGGCGCGGAGTATTCCATCCTTACTTTATTCTCTTTCTTGAACCAGAACTTGCCTTTGCTCACAATCTTTTCAGAGAGCATGCTCAGGTTCTTTTCCTGCACAAAGTCACTCTTGATGGTATTAGTGCTTTGAGCGGTTTTCATGAACTGCTGTTTGAACAGCTCTAAGTTCGCAACCGGCTTAAAACCTGTTTGTGCACTGGCGCTCAGCGCAACAAAACAACAACATAACAAGATCCAACTACGCATAAGCGGGTACATTTAATAGTTCATCAATCCGTTTAAAAGCAAATCCTTTTTCTTTCAGTTGTTTTATTAATGCCGGCAGCATCTTTACTGTAACGGCACAGGTATCGTGAAAGAGGAAGATATCTCCGGGCTGCACATCCCTGGTCACTTTTGCCAGTAATCTATCTGCATCTTTTATCACCGTGTCCATAGAGCGGATGCTCCAGCCTACGGGTGTGTAAGTTCCCCTGGCCACAGCTTTTCCCAACATGGGATTGGTTACCCCATACGGAGGCCTGAATAACAAAGGTCTTAATCCCGTAGCGGCTATAATAGCCTGGTCTGCACTTTCCAGGTCCTTACTCATCTTTTTCGATGAATACAGATCAAATAATGCATGATGGGAATAAGAATGATTCCCGATCAGGTGACCTTCCGCATGTATCTGCTTTATGATAGCAGGCGCTTTTTCCACGCGGTGACCAATGCAAAAAAAAGCAGCCGGCACTTTGTGCTGCTGCAGTATATCCAGTATCTGCGGAGTATAATTCTCCATAGGGCCATCATCGAAAGATAAGGCCACTACCTTTTCCTTCGTTTCTGCCTTGCATACTACATCGAAATAAAAATCAGAATTCACCTTTGCCGCCCCCCAGATCATGACACCTATACATATTGCCAATACAAGGGCAAAAGGCCATTTTTGCATAACATAAGGCGGCGTGATCAGTGCTATAAGTGCTAACCAGGCTATTGCCGATATGATGTTATACTTTAACATGCGCTCACCAGTATTAAGGAGTGATGAGTGGTATTATGATGATTCCAGATCAGGATCCTTTTTACTTTCTCCGGCGCAGCTCCTTTCACCATAATTGCCTGCGGCACTTGCTGCTTCTTTAATATCCCCGTTGCCATCCACAGTGCAAAAGCAGCGGCGGTGGGAAATTCGCCAAAGAGGTGTTTGAATTTTGCTACAGGTTGCGTAGCAAAAAGGTCTGCTTCTATGGCTTCGTAGTAACTATCATCCCCTCCATTCCTGCCGGTGATCAGCAGATCAATATCGGAAGGCTGCAGGCCATTCCTGAACAGGAATTTTTCTATGTGCGATCCCGTTTCTTCTTTGGAGGCAGGTTTGTACAGCATTTCCACCGCTGTTAATTCCGCCTGTGAGGCTGCGTTCTTCTCTGCACTTAAAACAAAAAATGCGGCGCCTTCTCCGGCGGTTACCCCATTTTTATATAAGCCAACCCTTGAAAGGATGGCATGACTGTAATCTGTGATCTCTTCTACGGCACCTGCCAGCACTTTGCGGGAGGTATCTTCCTGCAGAAAGAGCAGGCTGTCCTGCAGGGCATTCTCTAAGGAAAAAGCGCCGTGTACAAAAGTATTATTGTAAGCGTGGCAGCCCAGCAGCAAAGCTATCTGGCCCCCAACGGTATTATGCGTACTTTGAATAAATGCGGTTGGGGTAAGCATATCTTCCTGCTGTGTAACCAGCTTGTTGAGGAATACACCTGTATCCGCGAGGCAGCCATAAGCGGTACCCATGATAATAGCATCCGGCATTTTCAGGTCCGCATCCTGCAAGGAGATATGCGAAGCAGCTACGCCCATCTTGATCACACGGCCCATGCGGCGGATCTGTTTGATATCGATCCATTGCTTATAATCCGGGTCTGCCACAGGCAAACGGTCTCCTTCATATTCCCGGATGGTTTCCGGAAATACGCTGCTATCCTGAGCGGATACACAACCGGTGCCCTGTATATATGCTTTCATTTGTTCGCTACTTTGAAAAAACAAGGCTGGAACAATTCCCGCCAAATCCGAATGAATTAGACATCACATGTGTGATTGCATTCCCCCGGGAGAAAGTGGTAGCCGGTTTAAACGGCAGTTCTTTCATCTGCGTGGTGAACTGTGCATTCGGATAAATGATACCTTCTTTTATGGCTAATGCCGCAAACACCGCTTCAATTCCACCGCTTGCACCGAGTGTATGCCCTGTAAAGCTCTTGGTAGAGCTTACAGGTGGAAATGCCGGCGCAAACAATCTTTCTATGGCCAGTCCTTCCGAACTATCATTATTCTGTGTACCGGTGCCATGCAGGTTGATGTAATCAATATCCGCAGGTTCCAGTGCAGCCATTTGCAGTGCTCCCTGCATGGCTTTATAATTCCCTATCCCTTCCGGCGATGAGGCTGTTTGGTGATAGGCGTCGTTGGCGTTGGCAAAACCACTGAGCTTACACCAGGGTTTCACTTTCTCCGCAACGGCATCAGATACTAATACCACATATCCTGCGCCCTCACCGAGGTTCAGGCCGGTACGTGTATCATCGAATGGCCGGCATTTCTGCTGATCCAGGATCATGAGGGTATTGAAACCGTTGAGCGTAAAACGCGTGAGGGCATCCGTACCTCCTGCTATCACTACATCCAGCATGCCACTGCGTATCATGCGTGCGCCATACATCAATGCATTGGCGCCGGAAGAACAGGCCGTGCTGATAGTGGATACATGGTGGCGGATACCTAAGGCATCTGCTACCAGTTCTGTTATACTACCACATTCATGATGTACTACTTCTTTCAAACGGCCTTTGCTTTGGTCCGTGAGGAACGCTTCCATGAAGTGTTCCGTTTTGTCCATCCCTCCTACGGTATTTGCTGACACCAGTCCGCTGCGGTATTGTTTCAGCTCACCGATGCCTGCAGACCTTATCGCTTCTTTTGCTGCGATCATGCTCAACAGTGCTGTTCTGCTCCAATGTGCAGGCATGCCGGCACGTTCAGCTAAGGTTGCATTGCTTGCCTTCACTTCCACTACAGGGAAGGTTTGGGCATGCACAGAATGCAGGTATTGCATGGTAGCCATTCCCGGTTGCATTTTCTCAAATGCATCCAGGCAGGCACCGAGGTTTTCCCCAATGCCGCAGATCACGCCGCCACCTGCTATCCACACACCTTTACTCATGCAGTTTTAGCTTTTTCAGCGGTGATGTATTCTGCCATGGTACGCACGGAATAAAAGATATTCGGACCATCTTCGGGATTTGCGATTCGGATACCATGGTGTTGTTGTAATAACACGATCAGTTCCAAAGCATCAATCGAATCCAGTCCCAATCCTTCTCTGAACAAAGGCTGGTCATTCCCGATATCTTCCGGTTTTACTTCCTGCAAATTCAATTGCTGAATGATCTGGGCTTTCAGATCTGCCATCAACTTTTCCATATAAATTATAAGTACAATTTTCTAATGCTCTCCGCAGTGAATGGCGTAGCCATACCACGGCTGTTCTTTTCAATGAGATACAATGCAGCGTCGTACGCGGTGTGGTATTGTTCTACCCAGCCGCAGATGCAGGCGTTCATGGCGCCGGTATCCAGTAATTGCTGCACATATCCGGTTATAAATTCAATATCAAATTCCTCTGTTATAAAAAATGCGTTCTCTCCTTTCAGCTTATGCCGGATACTGATCTCTCCTATCACAATGTTAGGGAGGGTGTATACGAACAAAGCAGGGCTGGCAATTTCCTGAACGGTTTCATAATAACGTTCGTCTGTATCCAGGCTGCTGCTGGTATTTGCCAGGATCACACCGGTATCTTCCGGCATGTATTGATCCATGGGCATGTTCTGCAGTAATACTTCCGTAGCTACCCAGCCCAGTTTACTGAGCAGGTCCATCTTGTGGAACTTCGGGTACTGGCCACTGAAACGATCGTACAGGCTGCGCAGGAATTCCGGCAGTGCCGTACCGGTTTCTTCCAGTATCACAGCACCATTTTTCACTACCGTATTGTTACGGATAATGCAACTGGAAGTGATATATGCGTTTGCGTTACTCACCGGGTGTATTTAACTTCTCCGTCAGTTCAATCAGGCGGGCCAGTCTTTTCAGTGCTTCCTCGTGATTCTTCACATAGGGATTGCTCTGGTCCCAGACGTAACCTGCCAGTACGGAACAGATCTGTTGTTTGATCACGGGATCAGGGTTCTTGCTGAAGAAAATGGTATCCAGCGTACCCTCATACCATGCCATTACGTAGGAACGGAATACATTCACGCCCTGCATGGTGGGTTCCATATAATCTTTCTCCCAATCCACTTCTTCGCCCTGTAATTTTTTGATCACCAGTTTGGCAGCCGTTTGGCTGGAAACTGTAGCCAAAGTTACGCCGGAAGAAAAGATCGGGTCCAGGAATTCTGTTACGTTGCCGGTGAGCACAAATCCATCTCCATAGAATTTATCTGTGGTGGCGGACCATGCTTCGAGCACCCTTGGTTCAAACACAAATTCCACATCCCTGAAACGCTCGCGGGTGTAGGGTTCCGCTTCCAGCATCGCGCGGAATTGCTCTTCGTTTGTACCGGGGTATTCATTGTGGAAACCATGTTCTCCCACAAAACCTACGGAGGTGATGCCGGTAGAGAATGGGATGATCCAGATCCATACCCCTTTTTTGTGCACAACAGCTGTAATACGGTTGGGCTCATCTGCCATGGAGCGGCGAACGTCCATTGTATGCGCAAATAACGCTTTGCGGGACTGGAGTACGGAAGGTTTATCCAAACCGAAGAGTTTGGGGATCACCCTGCCGTAGCCACTGCCGTCTACAATAAAACGTGCTTCTATCTGTTTTTTATTACCATGGATATCTTCTACTGTTGTTACAGAATCAGACCCATTGAATTTAATATCTGTTACAGTTGTTTCGTATTCTACGGGAACACCCATTTTTTCTACAGTGTCCGCAAGCGTTTTATCAAAATCCGCCCGTTGTACCTGCCAGGTCCAGGTCCAGCCCGGCGTATGTTGTTGTTCAAAAGTGAAGTCGCACACGGCACCGTTCTTAACGAACTTGGCACCGAACTTCTTTTGAAACCCTCTTTCGGAAATGGCATCTATGAAACCAGCTTCCGTAAGAGCATCCATACAACGTGGCAGCAGGCTTTCACCGATCACAAAGCGGGGGAATTTCAGTTTTTCCACCACTTTTACAGAATAGCCCGCCTTTTTAATAATGGATGCGGCAACAGATCCGGAAGGACCAGCGCCGATTACAAGCACATCCACTTTTTCAGTTTGCATACTATGGGATTTTGAATTTTTCTTTATGCTTTAGTACATCTCAATAAAGTATAACTCAAGCCTACTTTGTGATTTTCCATCACCACATCCAGCCCCGCGGCACGGATACAGTTATAGAAATCATCGGTATGATACATCTGGCTGTTACCATTTGCTATCGCCGTAAAGTAGAGGGAGGTTTGCTGCAGGCAGAATGCAGCAGATTTAAACTGTTGTTTATTCCAGAAAGGTTCCAGGATAAAGATGCTGCCGCCATCATTCAATGCTTCCCTGCAACGGCGCAGGATGCTGATGATCTCTGCTTCTGAGAAACAATCCAGGAACTGGCTCATCCAGATCACGTCAAAACCTTTCGCAAAGGGCAAGCTTTCGTCCAGGATATTTGTTTCGAAGAAAGAGATGCGGTCGCTCAGACCGGCTTCTGTGATGTTCTTTTTGGCTAAGCCTACCTGGCCGGGAAGGTCCATGATGGTAACATGTACATCCGGGTTGTATTTGGCGCAGGCCATAGACCATTTGCCGGTGTTACCACCAATATCCAGCAGGTTCTTAGGCTGCTGTTCAAAAACGATGGGTAATACGGAAGGGAAAGCAAGGTCTGAATAATAATGGTCAAAGTTGAACCAGCTGGTACCTGCGGGTTCCGGCATAATGGAAAGCCCTTCGTAAATGGTGTTCCATGGGCCGAGTTCTTTCAGGCCGGCAGGTCTGCCTTCTGTTAAACTATCCTGCAGGTGATACATGGCTTTGTAGCATACATCATGCGAGAAGTCCATATTAATACGGGTCAGCGTGTCGTGCAAAATGAAATACCCTGTTTTGGTAAGGGTATATTTTTTATCATTCACGATCAGCATTTCCAGGCCAAGACCTGCTTCGAGTAATACTCTCGCAGAATAACGGGAGAGTTTTATCTTTTCCAGGATCTCTTCAATTGTAACGCCCTGCTGGCCACTTTTGTCCACCACATCCAGGATACCCAGGTCGCGGAGGGCCTTGGATGCCTGGAAGGCGATTGGTGCAAATGCAAGCCATAGTGCCTGTTCTTTTGCCTGTAATGCGGTTTTCGTTTCCTTGTTAAAAAAATCCATTGCTGATCTCGCTTTTAAAAATTTACAATTTCACTTTACTAAACACCATGGCGGCATTACAACCTCCAAAACCGGAAGTGGTTTTAAGGTAGTGCTTCATGGGCTTTTGTGCTAACTGACTGCTCAACATCAAAGGCACGCTTACCCCCGAAGATTCAAATCCTGCGGTGGGGATCACTACGCCTGCCAGCATGCTGTGCATGCCGATGATGGCTTCTATCAAACCAGCCGCACCTAAGGTGTGGCCGTAATAACCTTTCAGACTGTTCACGGGTACATCCTGTAAACCGGAAAGATGGAATGCTTTCGCTTCCATCTCATCGTTATACAAAGTGGCGGTACCGTGTGCAGAAACAAAACCAATGTCCTGCGGTTGCAGGCCGCTTTGCCGGATGGCCTTTGTGATGGCGCCGGACAATTCTTCTCCTGTACGGGAAGGGCCTGAAATATGATTGGCATCATTGCTGGATGCGCCTTCGCCTAAACAAATGACTTCACCTTCCGGCAATAATGATGTATCCTTCGTTAAAACTACAGTGGCTGCGCCCTCTCCTAACGTGATCCCTTTACGGTTGGCATCAAAGGGTTTGCAGGGAGCATCGCTCACTGCCTGGAACGACTGGAAGCCGGATAATACAAACTGCGTGAGCTCATCCGCTCCGCATACTACTGCATGATCGTACTGGCCTGAACGGATCATCCTCTGGCCTATCAGCAAAGCCAGTAACCCGGAAATGCAGGCATTGCTCACTACCACGGGCCTGCTTACTGCGGAGAAGTATTCCCCTACTTTATCTGCCGTGGCATATAATTGCAGTGGCCGCAGTTTTTCTGTCTGCCCCTGTTCCATCAAAGCAATGTTGCCTTTAGTGGTGGAAACAATAAAAGCGGTGCGGCTGTTCAGGAGGCTGATCTTTGTTCCGGATAAAGCATCTGTTATGCTGCTGATGAGCAGCTGTTCGAATTTCGTATATCCCTGTTGTTTAAATTCGCCGGGGATGGCAGCTGCAAAATAACCTTCCGGCTGACGGCTGATACCGCTGTCGCCTTTCAGCAAACGATCAAAATTCGTTTTCGAATCCGCACCGAGTGGTGAAATAATATTATCTGCCGCTACAAATACGTTCATCATATCAGTCCCCACTGTTTTTTCCATTCATTAAAGAAGGAAGGTACTGTTAATTGCAGCGCTGACTCCTGTTTATCGAGGAAAACCTGTACAGAAGAACCTGTACATACGACTTCTTTAGTGGCAGCATTGTAGAGGGTATATTCAAAACGCATCTTGGCAGCTTCGCAGGGCACGTAGCGGGTTTCGATCACTACAGTATCCCCGTAACGCAGCGAGCGTTTGTAATTACATTCCACATTTACAATGGGCACGGTGTACCCATGTTCAAAAATATCGAGATAACGCAACCTGTATTTACTGCCAAAGGCTTCTCTGCCGTCTTCAAAATACCGGATATAATGGCCGTGCCATACTATTCCAAGAGGATCTGCTTCATTAAACCGGATCAGCACTTCAGCACTTTCGCTCAATACAGGTTGCATGTAAAATTTTATACTAATGATGAATTATTCCCCGTAGGAGGACTTCCACTCTTTATATTTCTTCTTTTCGATGTTATCAATGGCATTAGCAATACCGCCCAGCCATGTGTTCTCGAAACCGAAGGCGATCTTATTGAAAGGGCCTGTTACGCGGTCTGTGAACAATACTTTTTTGGCTTTCAAGTCTATCAGTGTTACGAACATGGATACTTCCTTCTTCGTTTTATTTACACCTTCCATTACAAACAGGAGGCCAATGCCGGTTTTACCACCAAAGTCAAAACCTTTCACCAGGGCAGTTACATCTTCCGGTTTCAGGGCCTGGTAGTCATCTGAGTTATCAGACAGGATCTTATCAGGATCTATCTTATCGTTACGTTTATTAACAGGGCCGATATCGGTAGACACTTCATCTCTTTTGAAAGCACCTGCGATATCGAACTTTTTACTTTCGTTCACCACTTTCTGATTAATACTTTTCAGGTTATGGTCAACGATCTGGTCTGTTTTAGCGGCGGCATCGCCGATCAGTTTTGTTTTAGTAAAATCAATCCCCAGATAGGTGATCTTTTGGGTTTTGTCAAACACATCTTTCGCTGTTTGTGCGTTTACGGCTGAAACGCTCAAAACCATTGCCAGCAGGGGCATTACTACTTGCTTCATATTCATTTGTTTTATTTATTTTGGGACACAAAAATCTTCATATCGCATTCCGCCATCAGTTTACCGTTCTGTTTCACAGTGCCCTTTATGACGGTGGCATTAAATACTTCATGTTCTATCACTATTTCAGATTCTACGGTAGTACCGGCTGCGGGTAACTCTATAACGTGTAAATTCTGGATAGCCCCTATAAACCCTAAAGGAACAGGTACATTATGTTTTTTGGCCAGATATCCTATGCGTGCGGCAGCGGTCTGCGCAATATTCTCCACTAACCCGGGTGCCATGAACAAACCATCTTCCACAAATACATTATCCGCCGCAATATCCAGTTCTGTGCGGATGTTCTTTTCGCCAGCTTCCATCAAACGGCTGATCATCACGATCGGCGGACGTTGCGGAATGTATTCTGTAATATCTCCTGTATTGATCAATGTTCGGGTTGTTATCAGGTTAAAGGAATATTAATCTTTGGACCAAAAATCGTAATAATTAAACCATTGCAACGGGTACTTTTTCACTTTCTCTTCCATCACCAGCACAAAGTCCTGAATAGCTTTTTCCACTCCGCCCTGCCTTGGACTCTGGTAAACCGCAGGTTCCGTGGCATAGAGGTGGTAGTGGTTAGTGGTTTCCTTAAATGCGAATACCAGCGATACAGGTACCCTGAAAGTACATGCTAACAGGAACGGACCAATGGGAAAGCGTGCGGGCTCTCCCAGGAAGTTCATTTCCATGGTTTTGTTCCCTCCCAGGAAACGATCTGCATGCATACATACGAGCTCCTGTTTGCTCAGCGCATCGTGGATGGCGTAAATATGCGATAAGTCGTCTTTTAAAACAATGACATTCACATTTCTTCCCCCCGTGATCCCTTCCAGGTAACTTTTGATCCGCTGGTGCTCTCCGTCGAACATCACAATATTGATACGGGTCTGCAACCGGCTGAACAAATGCCCTGCTACCTCCCAGTTCCCGAGATGGGCACTTAGCAAAATTCCTCCCTTCCCGCCGGATACAATATCATGCAAGTGAGGTTCCCCGTCAAATTCAAATGTGAAAGGGTTTGGAAGTTCTGCCATTACCACCACCTTATCCAGCAACGTTTGCCCGAAAACATAATAATTCCGGTACACACTGATGAGGGCGCGGAAGCGGTTATAGCCAATTTTACGGTGAAAATACTGAAAAATGGATCGGGAAGAGCGGTAGGAGAACAAGCAGTAGTAAAATGCAACAAATCTCAGGAGAAAATAAGCCGGCTGCACTCCTCCATAACGCAATACACCAATAAAGATCCTGTACCCCAGCTTATTTCCTTTGGACTTACCTTGCCAGGAAGGCATTATACCAGTTCTTTTTGTTTAACACGGGCTACTACGTAATCATAGAAATCCTGGAAGGTAACAATGCCCTGGAAGTCTTCGGGTTTAACTTTAAATCCAAAGTTGCTCTCAATGGCTACTACCAGGTCTATATAGTCCAGGCTGTCCAATTCCAACGTGGCCTTTAAATCAGCCTCGGGGGTGATGCTTTCGGGAGCAACTTCAAATTCCTCCACTAAAAAAGCATTCGTTTGTGTGATGATCTCGTTAATTTCCATAAATCTTGTGTTCCAGATATAGGTTGATTAGGCAATACTAGCAGCGTTCCGTTATATTCTTTTGTGGGGAAGCTTCTACAAAATTAGATAAATTCCCTTTCCCGCCCTTCTCTTTGTTAATTATTGCCATTTCCTGACAACCAAAGAGGAGTTTGTGCCCCCAAAGCCAAAAGAATTAGACAAAAATATATTAAAGTTTTTATTAATTGTATCCGTAGCGATATTTAATTTGGCGGAATCTTCGTCCGGATTCTCAAAATTGATATTGGGGGCAATGAAGTCGTTCTGCATCATTAACATAGAGTAAACGATCTCGCTGGCCCCTGCCATCCAGCACTCATGCCCTGTCATGCTTTTGGTGGAACTGATCGGTGTTCTGCAACTGCCGAATACAGCATCGAGGGCTTTGGCCTCACTGGCATCGCCTGCCGGTGTAGAAGTAGCATGGGCGTTGATATAGCCAATATCTGAAGCCATCAGCCCGGATTCCCGGAGGGCCATTTCCAGGGAACGCATAGGGCCTTCCACGCTGGGATTGGAAATATGAGCGCCATTGCTGGAGAAACCATAACCCAGCACCTCCCCCAGGATGGTGGCACCACGGCGTTTGGCTGATTCCAGGCTTTCCAGGATCACAGTGGCTGCTCCCCCGCTGGGTACTAACCCATCACGGTCACGGTCAAACGGACGGGAAGCTTTGGCCGGCTGGTCTTCTCTTACTGAGAAAGCAGCGATGGCATCAAAATTTCCCATGGCATATAAGTTCACTTCCTGTGCCCCGCCGCAGATCACGGCATCCTGCATGCCGTTGCGGATGAACATGGCGCCGAGCCCAATGGCATGGGAGCCACTGGCGCAGGCTGCGCTGACACTGAAGTTGATCCCTTTTAATTTGAAAATTGTGGCCAGGTTCATGTTCACGGTGGAATTCATGGTCTGAAACACGGAACCGGAGCCTACCAGCATGGTATCTCCTTTTGCACGCATGATATCGGTGGCTTCGATGATGGGTTTGGCAGAGCTATCGTTGCCGAAGAGGATGCCCACCTCGTTCTTATCCAGGTAATCCTGGTCCATACCAGCCTGGGCTAATGCTTCGCGGGTAGAGATATATGCATATTCCGCCTGCTCCGGCATCATCATCCTTGCCCTGCGGTCCAGCAGGCTTTTTAATTCAGGGCGGGACATATTGCCTGTGAGTCCGGAACGATATCCGAAACGCTTGCGCTCCTCGTCCAGCACAATGCCGGAACGTCCGTGGAATAAGGATTCCCGAACTTCCTCAAGGTTTTTACCAATGCAGGAGTAAATACCTGTACCTGTAATCACGACTCTGTTCATGCGTTATAGTCTTAAAAGCCGCCAAATTGCTGCGGGCCAACGTAATTTATGATATTAAGATGATCAGGAGTAGAGGCCGCCATTAATGTTCATGACCTCTCCCGTTACATATGATGCACCACGTGATGCAAAAAATGCCACTGCTTCCGCCACTTCTTCTGCCGTACCAAATCGTTGCATGGGTACCATGGCAGATAACTCTTTCTCGGGCAATCCGTCCGTCATGTCCGTTTTGATGAAACCTGGCGCAATGGCGTTCACGGTCACATTCCTTTTGGCGATCTCCTGTGCTAATGCTTTGGTAGCTCCTATCAGGCCTGCTTTTGCAGCGCTGTAGTTCACCTGGCCGGGTGTTCCTTTCAAACCAGACAGGGATACCATGTTAATGATCCTGCCGTAACGTTTGATCAGCATGCCGGTGAGCACTTGTTTGGTAACGTAGAAAAATCCGTCCAAACTGGCATCCAGCACTCCTTTCCATTGGGCATTGCTCATCTGGAACATCATGGTATCTTCCCGGATACCAGCATTGTTCACCAGTACTTCTATCTGTTTTTCCTTGTTGTTCTCTATCCAGCCGCCTAATACGGTTTGCACTTCCTCAAAATTCCCTACATCGAACTTCAGCAGTTCTCCTTCCACACCTTTCGCTTTCACGGCTGCGAGGGTTTCTTCTGCTGCTGCGGTGTTTCCTTTATAATTGATCAGGATATTATATCCCTGTTCCGCCAGTTTAATACATACTGCTCTTCCTATCCCCCTGGAACCTCCTGTTATCAAAGCAAATTTCATCTTATTATTCTTTTCGTTTAGGCTTACACGGATGTTTTATGTCTTTTCTCTGTTACCGGTTCCACGGCCACCATTGGTTCGTTGCGCATCAGGTATGCTTTGATGCGTTGTACATCTGCATAACGGGGAGCATCTTCAATAAATTTAGGGAAAATAGCCCTGATGTCCTGGTAGATCCGGGAAGAGAAAGCTCCCAGCCTGTCCTGGCAATTCAGGTAATCCACTGCCTGCAGCAGGGTCATCACCTGTACGGTGAGTACTTCGAAAGTATTTTCGATCACTTTGTAGGTCATCTGTGCTGCGTTGCATCCCATGCTCACAATATCCTGGTTATCGTTATTATTCGGGATGCTGTGTACATACATGGGGAAGCTCAGCGTCTGGTTCTCTGCAACGGTGGAAGTGGCCGTGAACTGTACACCCTGCATACCAAAGTTGAAGCCCAGTTTGCCGAGGTTCATGAACGGCGGGAACTTGTGGTTCAGCTTATCGTTCAGGAGGTAGTTCAGCTGGCGTTCGCTGAGCATAGACAGTTTGGTGATGGCAATCTTCACTTTGTCCATTTCCAGGGAAATGTAATCACCATGGAAGTTACCGCCGTGGTATACATTCTGGTGGCGATGGTCCACTACGGGGTTATCGCTCACGGAATTCAGCTCTCCTACTACCACCGTCTCTGCATGGGTGAGGGTATCGTAAATGGGGCCCAGGATCTGGGGTACACATCTCAAAGAATAATATTCCTGTACTTTATCTTTAAAGATCTCTTCTTCCAGTTCTTTATAAAGGTGATCAGGCCTGTGGCGGATCATCTTGCTGCCCTTGAGCATACCGCGCATCATTTCCGCGATCTTGTTCTGGCCTACGTGTTTCTTCACCACGTTGAGTTCATAGCTCAGGTGATCGTCAAAGGCTTCCACCACTTCATTGATCATGCTGGACAGGGCGCAGCTCCAGAGGAGGAGTTTGCGGGCCTCGATGATGTTCACCAGGCCAATACCCGTCATGGCAGAGGTTCCGTTGATGATGGCCAGGCCTTCCCGAACATGGATATCAATCGGTTTCAGACCCAGTTGTGCGTATACTTCTGCCGCGGGGCGGATCTCTTCTTCATATAATACATTGCCTTCGCCGATCAATGCATGGGCCAGGTGAGCCAGTTGCACGAGGTCGCCGGAGGCACCTACTCCCCCATGTTCGTAAATGCAGGGGTAGATATTATGATTGATGAGGTCTTTCAGCAGGTGTACCGCATCTGTATGTACGCCGGAAAAACCCTGCATGAAACTGCTCAAACGGGCAATCATGAGGCTTTTGGTGAGCACCGGGGCCAGGCATTTGCCGGCTCCGGAGCTATGGCTGCGGATCAGGTTATATTGCAGTTGATGGGTGTCGTCTTCACTGATGCGGTATTGTGCCATGGGTCCGAATCCCGTGTTAATACCGTAAATGAGTTTTTTAGAGGAGAATTTTTTAAGAAATTCAAAATTGTCATTCACATTTTGTACGGCTGCTTTATCCAAAACCAGCTCCTCTCCCTCAAACAAAACCCTATGCACCTCTTCCAAAGAAAGCACCTTACTTCCTAGTACGACCATTATTTTAGATTATATAATTTGTTTATGTAAAAAAGTGCTCAAAAATAATATAAAGATGGATCACTTAAAATATCCCTTATAAAATTTTTATAACATACGTTTTTGGATACTCACTTGGCATTCAACTAGTTCATTCTGCTGTTATAGGTTCCCGGTCTGTCGTGAAAATAGTTAGCTTTTAACATAGGTATGCCGCAGGCTGCGTTCACCTGCGAATTTAATATGTAAATGTATTAATCTTCTTCAATATTTTCAGGGGGAGTCACCAATATTTTATCAATACGGTGGGCGTCCATGTCAACAATTTCAAAAGTAAAGTGCTTCCAGGTGAGCTTTTCGCCTGTTACGGGGATATGTTCGAGGTGATGTAGTATAAAACCGGCCAGGGTATCGAATTCCTGTTCAAATTCTGCCATCAGGTCCTCCATTTCAAACTCGCTGAGGAAGTCGTAAAAGGGGATCTGGGCATCTATGAGATAACTGCCATCGTCCCGCTTCACCATATCATAATCATCTGCTCCTATTTCCGGCATATCTCCCACGATGGCTTCCAGGATGTCGTTAAGGGTGATCATTCCCAGGAATGTGCCATATTCATCCACGATAAAAGCAGCATGTACCTGGGTTTCCTTGAATTTCTCCAGTACCTGGTAAGCGGAGTTGTTATCCGGTATGAAGAGGGGCTTTTTCATTACATCTTTCAGAACGGCCAGGTTACCGGCGGCGTAGAGGTCTTTAATGGTGATGATACCTTTAATATGGTCTATTTGCTCCTCGCAAACCGGGTAAACGGAGTGGGGGGATTGCCTGATCTTTCGTTTATAACTTTCTCCTTCCTCTGAGATGTCCAGCCAGATGATGTCTGTACGGTGGGTCATGAGGGAAGTGATATTACGGTCTCCCAGGTGGAAAACCCTTTCTATGATCTCCTGCTCTGTTTCCTCAATGGCCCCGGAACTGGTTCCTTCGCTGATAATGGCCTTAATTTCTTCTTCCGTTACGTTATTATCCGAGCGGCGCTTTAAACCAAAAAGCTTTACCAGCGTAGCGGTAGAGCGGCTGAGCAACCAGATGAAAGGAAATGTGATGCGGGAAAGCAGGTACATGGGCCGGGCCAGCGCTTTGGCAATCACTTCCGGATTGGCCAGGCCGATCCTTTTGGGTAACAATTCCCCGAGTACCAATGTAAAGTAGGTAACACCGATAACGATAATGGCGGTTGCCAATGCATTGCTGTAGGGCGCCAGTAAAGGAATGGTGTTCAGGTATACCCGGATATCGTCTTCCAGGTTCTTACCGGAGTACAAACCTGTTAAGATACCTATGAGCGTAATACCAATCTGTACAGTAGACAAAAAGGTATCCGGATTATTAGACAGTTTGAGTGCAACTTTGGCCTTTTCGTCCCCTTGCTTCGCTGAGTTTTCAAGACGCGCTTTGCGCGCAGAAACCAGGGCAATCTCCGCCATGGAAAACACACCGTTGAGCAAAATAAGGACGAGGATAATGACGACTTCCATAATATAAGCCTAAAAATAAAGAATTATTCAAATATCAGTGTAATAAATGCCAAACCAATACCAACAGCAATGGCCAGCACCTTCTGGCGGCTTAGTTCATGATGTTTAGTGCCACTCTCATAAAAAATGGTGGTGGAAATATGTAAAAAGGCGCCCACAACGAGGGCTACCAGGTAAACCAGCGAATTGGTGACCACTTCAAACTCCTGCCCTAACTGTGCCGCCAGGATAGCTGATAAAGGCGTGATCAGGGAAAAAATGACCAGGATGCGCCAAAGTTTCGCTTTCCCCTGGTGTGCATGCATCATCACGGTGATGAGGGTAAGCGCTTCCGGTACCTTATGTGCCATTACACCCAGCATCAGGGAGGGCAGGGCAGACTGGTCCTCATAATGGAAACCCAGCGGGATACCTTCCATAAAAGCATGGATAGACAAACCTATCAGCAACGGGAAAATGGCCACATGATGATGGTCCGGACCCGGAAGATGCGTATGCCCATGCTCCATTCCATGGCTCAGCTGCTGCAGGAACACCTGGATGAAAAATCCGAGTACAATATAAATACCTGCGGAATGCCCCAGTTCATGGTATACTTCAGGAAGCAGGTGCATGATGGTGATGCCGAAAAGGAAAGCGCCGGTAAATGCCAGCAGATAGATGGGCAGGTTAGGATGAATCCTTTTAAATAACATGGGAATCATGCCCCCGCCAATAGTAGCGGCCAGTATAAATATCAGGTATGTTAAGTTCATGTTGTTTGTTCCAGTTCCAGTCTTATCCTTCTTTGAAAAAATCCACCACTCAATGTGCCGGCGAGTATTCCCAGTAAAGCGCCTCCCAGGATATCAAGGGGATAATGAACGCCTACATAGATCTGGGAATAACCAATAACAGCTGCCCATAAGAAGAACAACCAGGCCCATTTACCGATCTGCGACCTTAAAGTTAAGAAAGAAAACATCGCTAAGCCAAAATGGTTGGCGGCATGAGAGGAGGTGAAGCTGCCGCTTGAGGGGCAATAAACCACTAATACCCTTACATATTGTGAGATCAGCGGGTCTCTGCAGGGCCGTAACCTGTCTACCGCATCCTTAATGAACATGCTGCACTGATCGGTTAATGCAAAGGTGACGATGAAAAAGGCCATCCAGAAAAATCCGCGCCATTTATAATTATAAGTGATGAACACTGCCAGGAACAGGTACAGCGGCGCCCACAAATAAGGCTCCCGCATCCAGGGCAACAGGAAATCCAGGAATCCATTGATCCACTGACCATTGATCTTAAAGAAAAGCCGCAGGTCCCATGTAAGCAGATGCTCCATTAACTGATTGGTTTTTGAGCGATGATGATCAGCCGCGGAGATTGCTGTTCGTCAAAGATGTTGAAATGATAATCTCCGAAAATATCTGTAATAACAAGGCGCTGCCGGGCAAACATCTCTTCAAAATCCTTCTTGTGGAAAGCGCTCACGCTTTCTGTGTAGGATGCCCGCTGGAATTGTTTTTTATCGAGGATATTGATCTGCTTCAGGAACTTTCCGTTCTGTACTTCCCGCTGAATATCAAATACCACCTGTTCTTTTTCTATCACTTCATCATGTACCAGGTGGTTCTCTACATAAGTGCTGTTCAGGTAATCCAGTACAAGGCGGCCTCCCGGTCTGAGGGAATTGGCCAGTGTGCGGAGTGCATTATCATTTTCATGACGGGTTTCAAAGTAACCAAAGCTGGTAAAGAAATTGAACACTACGTTAAAATAGTTGACCCGGAAAGGCAGGCGCATATCATGCTGAAAGAAGCTGAGGTGTTCGTTCTCCAGTTTGCGTGCAATGGCAATGCTTTCTCCTGAAAGATCAATACCTGTAACGTCAAACCCTTTATCTGCGAGGTATTTGGCATGCCGGCCCCTGCCACATGCCACATCCAGCATCAGTGCGTTGGGCGCAGGATGCAGGTATTCCACCAATTTGTCTATAAACGCAGCAGCCTCCCTCTCATCGCGATTGCTATACAGCAAATGATAATAAGGAGAATTAAACCAGTCTTTGAACCATTGTTTCGCTACTTCCATTCTCAACGCTTGTAAAACAAATCTACTTCTTATTATTAAACATCAAATATCGGGTGCTTTCATAGAACCCGCGTGTTAATTTATCCAGATCGCCGGTTAGCTGCGGGTTCTGCTGCTTTACATCCTTCAATGCATCGGCCTTCAGATCGTATAGGCCGGTAGCATTTGTTTTGGTATCTATCTCATACAAATATTGCCCGTTGATCATGCCCATGCACCAGTTAAGGTTTTTGGAATACTGAATGAAAGCATACCTTTCTGCACTGCGGGTAGTATCCAGCAGGTCCATTCCCAGGGTGTAATTCTTAAATGGTATGCCGGTGAGCTTGGCCACGGTAGGATAAATATCCAGCAGGCTGCCGGCATGGCTGACCCTTTGCGGTTGCAGCAACCGGGGATTGTAAATGATGCAGGGCACATGGTCTACGTAGGTAGACATTTCGTATTCCGGGATCGGCATAAAATGGAAAGGGTCCAGTTTGGCACTGTGGTCCCCGAAGAAAACAAAGATGGTATTGTCCAGGTAACCGGAAGCTTTTGCCAGCTTCATCAGGTGGCCTATATTATAATCCAGGTAACGCAGGGCATTGAACTGATCCAGGTTCACAAAACCGGATGTTTTGAACAGCTTCATGTCTACATCCTTTGCCGTCAGTTTTTTAAAATCGCCCGCCCCTGCTGTAGTGGTATAGGGTTCATGGTTATCTGCTGTTTGAAGGAAAGCGATGAAGGGCTGCTTTTTGTCGTGCGCCTTTTTGAAGATCTCATCGGATTCCGTGATCAGGTCAAAGTCTGAAACACCCCATACGTCTGCTTTGGGAGATTTGAAATAACCTTCCTCAAAGATCTCTATCCCTTCCACATTATTGGTGAACACAGCGCGGATATTGGCCCAGTTGGTGTTTCCGCCCAGGAGGTAGTATTTTTCATATCCCGCAAACTGGTCCATTACCACCCGCTGGTCTACAATACCCGGATGCCGGGAGGCTGTTTTGGAACGTACCACATCCGGCAAACCCGTAGTGATGGCAAATACCGAGCGGGCTGTGCTCATGGCAGGTACATAGAAATTTTCGAACAACACCCCGTTATCTGCCAGTTGCTGCAGGTTGGGCGTTGCTTTCATGGGGTTGTTGAACATGCTGGTCATGGCCGCACCGCCGGATTCCATCATCACAATGATCACGTTCTGCCTGGGTTTGGAGGAATCTCCCGGCACTGTTCTTACAAAGTTGAGCTGATTGGGCACCGGTTTTTCCACTCCTAAATATTGCGCAACAAGGGGGAAGTATTTATGGGTTTCCCTGTCGTCGAAAGTATCGTTCTGTACGGTGAAATTGGAAACGAAGTATAATACAGGGTTCAGGGCAAGACTGGTAACGGCATTATCTCTCGTAAACATAGCCTGGCTCCAGCGCAAAGGGAAATATGCCAAATTGCCATAAATGCCTGCCCCGAAAAGGATCACCAGTGTTACCACATAAGCCGCATACCCCCATGGCCGTACCGGCGTACCTTCCTTTTGTGCATACCTGCGAAAGATCCTTCGGTAGCCATAACGTAACAGTACCATCACCAGGACCATTCCCAGCAGGCCCCACACAACGGGGTAACTTTCCCACAGCATCCTGGCGTTAGTGGCTTTTTCTCCATAGGCCAGGAAACGGGTAACAGAAGGGTCCAGGCGCAGCCCCAGGTAACTGTAATGCCCCAGGTCCAGCACGTAGAATATGGACAATAACAAATAAATAAGAAATAAATAGCCGAAATTGATCCTCCTGAGCAGCCCGGTGCCAAAGAGCCGGTCCTTTGCTATCACGGCTAACAGGCCAACAGGGATCATCAGGATCAGCGCCAGGCGCATATCGAACCGCAGGCCCAGATGCCAGGCCCGGGCAACAATGCCAGCATCTTTTATGGTGCTTGAAAAGAAGAAAAAGTAGAAGACCGCTCTAAATACAACCAGGTAACCAAAAAGGAACAAGGTTTGCATGAAAATATACCGGATGTATCTGGGAATGCGCGACCAAATATGAATCATTATATTCTCTTAAAAATTTATACGTAGCTGCAAATATAGTCTAATTGACATAATCTCTCCGTTGATCCTTCCCGGCAAGCCAAATTAACAGGTAGATTAAAATTCTAATCAATTATCTTTGCACTCCAAAAAAAATCAACAATTGTGGCACTGATTAAATCAATTTCGGGTATTCGTGGAACGATCGGCGGCAGGCCCGGGGAAGGACTTTCTCCCCTGGATGTTGTGAAATTCACCGCTGCTTACGGTACATGGCTGTTAAAACAGAACGCTGAAAACAAGAAAGTAGTGATCGGCAGAGATGCACGCATATCCGGAGAAATGGTCAGGAACCTGGTAGTATCCACATTGAACGGTTTAGGCATTGATGTGGTGGACCTGGACCTGAGCACTACGCCAACGGTAGAGCTTGCTGTTACCATGGAAAATGCGGCAGGCGGTATTATCCTTACTGCCAGCCATAATCCCCGGGAATGGAACGCACTGAAACTGCTCAACGCAAAAGGTGAATTCATCTCCGGCGCGGATGGCGCAGAATTGTTAGACATCGCGGCGAAAGAAGATTTTGTATTTGCGGATGTATCCAAACTGGGTACTTACCAAAGGAACGATTCTTACCTGCAGAAACATGTGGACCTGGTTGTAAATTATCCCCTGGTGGATGTTGCAGCTATCAGGGCCGCTAACTTTAAAATAGTGGTAGATGCCGTGAACTCCACCGGCGCCACTTACATCCCTGCATTACTGAAAGCACTGGGTGTGGAAGAAGTAACCGTACTCTTCGGCGAAGTGAACGGTAAGTTTTCCCATAACCCTGAGCCATTACCGGAAAACCTGACAGCACTTTCCAACGAAGTGAACAAATCCCAGGCAGACCTTGGTATTGCGGTAGACCCGGATGTAGACAGGCTTTGCTTTGTTTGCGAAGACGGCAGCATGTTCGGGGAAGAATATACCCTGGTGGCTGTGGCCGATTACGTGCTCAAACACCGGAAAGGCAACACCGTATCCAATATGAGCTCTACCCAGGCGCTGAAAGATATTACCCTGAAGAACGGTGGTGAATATCATCCTTCTGCTGTGGGCGAAGTGAATGTGGTGAACAAAATGAAAGCCGTGAATGCGGTGATCGGTGGCGAAGGGAATGGTGGTATCATTGTTCCGGACCTGCACTATGGCCGGGATGCCCTTATCGGTATCGGTTTGTTCCTGAGCCACCTGGCACAGAGCAAAAAGACCATCAAGGCGCTCCGCAACTCCTACCCGGACTATTTTATCTCCAAGAACAAGATAGAACTGGATAAAGGGATCGATGTGAAGGAGATCTTCGAGAAGATCAAAGGCAAATACAAGAACCAGCCGCTGAATACGGAAGACGGCCTGAAAATAGAGTTCGACAAGGACTGGGTGCATTTGCGCACATCCAATACTGAACCCATTATCCGCATCTACGCGGAAAGCCGGAATGAAACAACGGCGGACAATATTGCCCGCAAGATCATGCAGGATATCAAGGAATTCATATAATTCCATATAAAAAATAGGATGAACGGATGGCAGATTTGATCTGCCATCCGTTTTTCTATATGGTAATTCCGTAAATTTGTGGCGCTTTTAATCAAAAACCACCACCACCTTGGAAAGAATTTATTTCGACAACGCGGCCACCACTCCGCTTGACAAAGCAGTATTGGATACCATGCTGCCCTATATGACCGATAAATTCGGCAACCCTTCGTCTATTTACTCATATGGCCGGGAATCCAGACTGGGCATTGAAAGTGCGCGTAAAACCGTAGCAAAGATCCTGAATGCACATCCGGGAGAGATCTTCTTTACTTCCGGGGGTACGGAGAGCAGCAATACGGCTATTCATGCCGCTATCCACGACCTGGGCTGCAGGCATATCATCAGCTCCCCTATTGAGCACCATGCCACCCTCCATACCGTAGAGCATGCACATGCCAAAGAGAACATCAGGCTCTCCTGGGTGAAACTGCAGCCGGATGGCCATGTGGATATGGAAGATCTCCGCAGGCTGCTGTCTGAATCAAAAGAAAGATGCCTGGTGAGCCTGATGCATGCCAATAATGAAATAGGCAACCTCCTGGACCTCCATGCGGTAGGTAACCTCTGTAAGGAGTTCGATGCCATCTTTCATTCTGATACCGTGCAAACAGTGGGGCACTATCCTTTTGACCTCCGCAACACACCGGTACATTTCATTAACGGAGCGGCACATAAATTCCATGGCCCTAAAGGCGTGGGCATCCTCTACATCAATGAGAATGTAAAGATCACTCCTTTTGTACAGGGTGGTTCCCAGGAACGTAACATGCGTGCAGGAACTGAAAACCTGTATGGCATCGTAGGATTTGCCAAAGCACTTGAACTGGCAACGGCTAATTACGAAGAACATAGCAAATACATCAACAGCATCCGCCAGTACATGGCAGATCAACTGGAAAAACATATTCCGGGCGTAGGTTTCAATGGCGATCTGCGTGGCCGTAGTTTATATACTGTGCTGAATGCATCATTCCCTAAATCTGAGAAGAGCGAAATGCTGCTTTTCAATTTAGATATCAACGGTATCTGCGCTTCCGGCGGCAGTGCCTGTACATCCGGAGCGGATGCAGGTTCTCACGTGATCCGTTCCATCAATAACGATCCGAATAAAGTAGCCGTACGTTTCTCTTTCTCCAGGGATAATACAAAAGAAGAAGTGGATAAAGTGGTGGAGAAACTGAAGGAATTAATATGATTGTAACGCAATCAAGTTATGAACCGGCGCATTTTATGTGCCGGTTTTTTTATAGTTTTATTTCTGTATTGTTAACCCATAAAGTAAACTAAAGCTTATGCCGAAGATGTATATCATTGCCGGTTGTAACGGTGCAGGAAAAACTACTTCATCGTTTGCCATACTTCCTGAGATCCTCCACTGTAAAGAGTTTGTGAATGCAGATAATATTGCATCCGGCATCTCTCCTTTCAATCCTGAAAGTGTGGCGATCGAGGCAGGAAGGTTGATGTTAACCCGTATTGATCAGTTGATGCAGGCAGGAGAAGACTTTGCATTTGAAACAACATTGTCCACCCGCAGCTATGTATCTCTGATCCAAAAAGCCCAGGCATTCGGTTATAAAGTGCAGTTATGTTATCTCTGGTTAGAATCTCCCCAATTAGCATTAAGAAGAGTAAAAAGCCGGGTAGCCAAAGGTGGCCATCATATTCCGGAAGATGTGATCATCCGGAGATACCACAGGAGTGTGGAGAACCTTGTTTCGCTTTACATTCCTGTGGTGGACAAATGGTCTGTGCATGATAATACCAGCAAAAAACCTGCATTGGTAGCTGAAGGGAATGGTATTGTCCCGTCCAATATTTCCATCCCGGAAACATGGTTTCTTATCAACAAACAAACAGATGTTATGGAACATTACAATCAGCCAGTGAGCGAGTTTTCTATTAAGGTTACGGAAGGCATCAGCGCTTATATGCGAAAATTAATTGAAACAAATGCCGCATTGAATCAAACGATGATCATCGGCGACGGCAAAGGAAATGTATTGGAAGTACCAGCAAAAGAGTTGCTGGCAGAATATGAAAGAGAAGATGCAGAAAAATTACGGCTGCAATAGAAAACGGACAATTACATCAACCCATTATAGATCACATTCTGAAACGTGCCGGCAGCAGCACGTTTCAACAACCTCCCCACCTAAGAATATTTCGTGATCACATCATAGAACTTATCCCTGTACCCCTCGCTGATCGGTATCGGCTGATTAGCGATCATCACTGTATTCCGTTCTACGGAATTGATCTTATTCATGGCCACCAGGTAGGAACGGTGTACGCGGATAAATTTGTCTTTAGGTAACCTGCTTTCAAAAGCTTTGAGGCTTTTCAGTGTCAGTACCGGTTGATTGGGAGTATAGATCTTTATATAGTCTTTCAGTGCTTCGATGTAAAGAATGTCTTCGAGATTGATCTTAATGATCTTGTATTCTGTTTTCACGAAGATGTAATCATTGTCCATGCTCTTAGGGCTGGTATTAGACAGGTATTCCTGCGCTTTGGTAACGGCTTTGATGAACCGCTCAAAGGGGATGGGCTTCAGGAGGTAATCTACCACATCCATGTTAAACCCATCCACAGCATACTCCTGGTAAGCAGTAGTGAAGATCACCATGGGAGGATGCTTCAGTGCTTTCAGGAATTGTATGCCTGTGATATCAGGCATTTTGATATCAAGGAATAACAGGTCTACATGTTCTTCCTGCATGTAACGAAGGGCCAGTGCGGCGTTCTCGAATGTTTTTACCTGCATGGGAAACGGCGCCTTAGCGGCAAAATCTGCGATGATCTCCAGAGCCAATGGCTCATCATCAAGAGCTAAACACTTCATCATGTTTCAGCGCAATTTTAAGGTCAGCAATAAATTCATCTCCATGCTCTCTGACAGTTATGGTATGTGCATCTGTATATAACAAACTCAAACGTTTGAGTACATTGTTCAATCCTACGCCGCCCTTTTCTGAAACGCGCTGCTTAAATAAACTGTTGCGCACGATCAAGTGTAATGTGCCGTTCTTTCCTATTTCCAGGCTGATGTTGATGAAAGCGCTTTCCGTATAACTGATCCCGTGCTTGAAAGCATTTTCCACGAAGGGGATCAGTAACATCGGTGCAATCTCAAGCCCTGCAGGATCGCCTTCCACGTTAAATTCAACCGGGATATTACGTGCCATCCGGAGGCGTTGTATATCTATATAATCCTGTAAATACCGTAGTTCGTTTTCCAGCATCACTTTATCTCCGTTGCTCTGGTAGATCATGTAGCGCAATATGGTGGACAGTTTCACCAATGCATGTTCGGTTTCCGGGGAGCGGCGGTGTGCCAGTGAATAGATCGTATTCAGGCTGTTGAATAAAAAATGCGGATTGATCTGTGACTTCAGGAACTTCAGTTCCGCATTCAGGTTAGCCACTTTCAGGGCTTCCTTTTGTTTCTCACTTTTAAACCATTCCAGCGCAATCTTTATAAAGCCGCTCATGAATAACATCAGCAATGCAAATGTGGCGGACTTCCTAAGCACTTCCGGAAAAAAGAAATGCCGCAGGAAAATACCATCTTCAAAGGGGCGCACTGCAGCAAGACTGGCCACTCCTCCCGAAGGAAAAGAATCCCTGTACTCCACTATCCTCGGCCGCTGGTTATGCCAGTTGGTGTATAAGCGTTTACGCCATGGCACCAGTGAAGGCTGATCTGCTGAATCAAACATCCTGTCCCTGAAGATCATTCTGCCATATCCATGATGCGGGCGCGGTACAGAATCTGCTGCAACGAAAGCTACTTGCTGTGGCGCAGTGGTAATTGCCATACTGCCGCCATACCCTGTATTGATCGCTATTGCAGGGCCAGGAACAGCATGCAGGGTATTCGCAGGCATGGTTACACCATAAAACCCCGCGGGGGACCGGTTCATCATGTAGGTCATGAACTTGTATTCCACAAAGGCCTGCTGCCCTGCGAGTAAAACAAGTACCAGTATCACGCAACCGATATAGATCCCGATCTTTTTTAAAGTAAAGAACTTCGGGATCAGCACGTATACATTCAGGTAAAATAATCCTATCAGGAATAAAGTATTGATCGCCTCTTTAATGTAAAAAGAATGATCCTGCACCCTGATACGATATACAAAGAATGGGAACAGGAAAAGGCACGACCAGGCTGCGAGATGCAAACCTATTATTACGAGACGATTCCTGAATATATTTCTTAAATTAAACATAGGTGCTAATCCGGGTTAAACATACATCACATTACTCTTAAGCAAGTGTTAAAACACCTTGCCTTAGTCTTAAGTAAGTGTTAAAGTTGGATGTGAGCCTTTTTTCCTGTCTTCTTAAACGTGGAACGGCACTGACCGGAGTAATGTTACAGACTTTTATTTCATCCTGACAATGAACTGATAGTAGTCCGAACATCCACCGGTAGTGCCTTCCATATTCCTCAAGCGACGGAATGCCTTTAATCGTTCTTATTATAAGTTGCGTTAGGCGTGAACTGGAACATGTTATCCAATTGCAGGCCTGCTGAACGGCCGGATAATACATACCCTTTTCCTCCCAGTGTAAAGGCTACTGCACCTTCACGCGCAACACCTTCAAATGCGCGCTTCTTGGCCCAAAGGTCTGTGATGGGATCATACTCCCAGTTCTCCGATGAAAGGCCCGGCTTAGCACCTGTGGTCAGATATGCTTTGTTGCCTGCTACAAAAACAACAGCATTGCTGCGTATCATTGTATACTCATTATCATAATCTTCATCTTCGTTGGAGTTATCTATCTTCCGTTTGGCCGTCCATTCATCTGTAAGGGCGTTGTATTCATAGAAGTCGGTTTTCAGCTCACTGTTATTGGTGCCTGTTACCACATAGGCTTTATCACCGATCACAAATGATACGGCATCCCTGCGTTTTTCTCCCCTGAAGGAACGCTTGCCGGACCAGCTATCTGTAGCGGGATTATATTCCCATACATCGTTCAGTGCGCCGCCATCATACCCGGAAACAACATAACCTTTTCCATTCAGCGAAAAGCTTACTGCATCCCTCCTTGCGAGGCTTACTGCAGCATCCGGGCTTTTCAGCCGGGCACATTCTTTCCACTGACCGGTGGCCGGCGTATAAGACCAGAAATCATCCAGGTATCTTTTTCCATCGAAACCGGTACCTACATAAGCAACACCATTCACTACAAATGCAGTGGCACTGATGCGCCCTACTGCCTGAGCCGGAAAATCCACTGCTTTTTCCCAGCCGCGGCCAAGGCTGTATTTCCAGAAATCATACTTATACTCTCCTTCTGTTTCATTCCCCAGCCCTGTTCCAATATAAACGGTATCTCCGATCGTAAAGGAGACTGCTTCAGAACGTGGTTTGCCGGACATTTCGCCCATCCTCACCCAGTTTCCGTTGTTCTCATCTTCATCATCAGTGCTTTTTGAACATGCTGCCAGCAGGCCCGCCATTATCAAGCACAAAAGTTTTGCATTCCGCATACAGATATTTTTTTAATCAGGCCAAAATTATCCGGGTAACTGTTATGGGTAATATAAAATAGACGGATAGGGAGCAATAGCGGATGAATATTCCCTTTTTATCTGCCAATGGGCTATTTCATGCAACCAGCGCAAAACAGCCTTATACGGCCTTAAAATGGCAACTAACGGCATGATGCAATTACTCATCGATAAATACCTGTCATTGGCATAATACCCTTAAAACAGGCAAGGCTTCCTGATTATCATTGCGCATCTATGCTAGTTTAAAACCATTGCTTAATGTTCAGGATGAGATTTATTGGAGTAATAGCGGTGTTGTTCTTTTCAGCCTGTGAAAAGAGCGGCTTCAGTTATGAAGATGTACCTAAGGACGGTGATCTGCAACAGACCTTACTGGATACTGTCAGCATCACCATGCGTACCGTGCAGATGGATTCTGTTATCACTTCAGGTACCGGCGTTGCGCTGATAGGAGGATACAACGATCCGTTCTTCGGAAGGATAGATGCCGGCACTTATTTCAGGGTTGGATTACCCACGGATAAAACTGTACCGGACCGTGCAGTATATGATTCCATTGAGATCATCATGAGGCCAACGGGATATTATTACGGCGATACCACAAAGCCGCAACGCATTATGGTACATCAGCTCACACAGGAGCTTAAGTTACCGGATGACTTCAATGCCTTTTATGCCCATCAGTCCTTCCCCGTAAAAGTGGCAACACTTGGTGATCAGCAGCTCGAGATCTTACCTACTTCCGGCAAACTGGTCAGGTTCCGGCTGGATGATATGAAAGGCCGTGAAATGTTTGACCTCCTCAAAACAAAAGCGCAGGAAGTTTCCACGGAAGACCTTTTCCTGGAATATATGAAAGGGCTGGCCATCAGGGGCAGTAATAATTCTGCCGCACTGGGCTTCCAGGCAAAAGACAGTTCTCTCTTCATCCGCGTGCATTACCATGTAACCACTACTGAAATTGAGAAAAAGTATTTCGACTTCTTCCTGTCCAGGCCCGATCTGCAATTCAACGAAATAAAAAAAGACCGCACAGGTACGCCGCTTGCAGCTTTACCACGTGGTGCCAACGGGCTTTTAACCAGCGCTACAGATAAGCAGGCATTTTTACAAAGCCTTACCGGCACTGCCATCCGCATGGACTTCTTCTCCCTGCCGGAACTGGTGAAGCTGGGGCGTTACGGACGGATCATGCGGGCGCAGCTGGTAATTAAACCAGTGAATGGTACTTTCCAGGATTATGCACTTCCTCCTAAAATAACTATCTGCCTTGCAGATTATAAGAATGTGGTGGCGCCGGGAGACACTGTACCTAACAGCAATTCAGCCCTGCAATACGGAGACCTGGTGGTAGACAAGATCAATCCTGAAAACACCAGCTACACCTATGATGTTACGGCATACTGCAAGGCGGTAATAGCCAGTGATCTGTATTCCTACAGGGGTTTACTGCTGGTACCTACCGCCGGGGATTACCGGACACAATTCAACCGCCTGATCATAGGCGATGGAAAAAACGCCGGCTACCGTGCACAATTGAGGATCTATTATCTGTTATACCAATAATACCGTGATGCGAAAAATTATACTGGGATGCTTTTTATTACTGGCCGCAGAACATGTACAGGCACAGAAAGGTGTGAATTCATTATACTCTGCTTTTGGTATTGGCGACCTGGAGGAAAAAGATTATAGCCGGAGCTTTGGAATGGGTAGTGCGGGTATTGCACGGCCATCCGGCAGTTTCCTGAACGAACTGAATCCTGCTTCCTATGGCCGTATACCTATGGAAACGTTCCTGTTTGAAGTATCGCTGGCTGCCAAAACTTTGCAATACAATACATCTACAGAAAGCCAGCCGGCCGGCGACGTTAATTTCAAACGGGTGGCTATGGGTTTTAAGCCACACAAGTTATGGGGTGTTGGTATAGGACTGATGCCCTACAGCCGTGTGGATTATAAATTGCTGAACACAAAGTTCATTGAGGGTACCAATACGGGTATCCGCAATGCCATAGAAGGAAGTGGTGGTATTAACCGTTTGTATCTTTCCAATGCGCTCCAGATCAGCAAGAATTTCTCTGTTGGCGTGTCCACTGCTTTCCTGTTCGGGCCTGTTACTACCACAGACAGTCTTGGCAGCAGCGGGTCAGATGAGGATATCTATTCTGAACAACGCCGGTCCTACCGCAGTTTTAATCTTACTACTGGCTTACAATACAGCGGCAGGATCGGGGAATGGCAATTAGGCCTTGGAGCCACCTACCGTTTTAAAAGTACGCTCTCAACGGACGACGATTTTTCCATTCACAGCAAAGATGCTACCGTACTCTATGAAGAGAAACGCAGTGCCAGCAATTATGTGCTCCCGGAGCAGATCGGTGCAGGGCTTTCTTTAACGAACGGGGCTATCACCTGGGTAGCAGATTACCGGCAGCAAAACTGGAAAGGAATGAATCCCAACCTTCAGGATTATAAGTACGTGAATTCCCGCCGTTATGCGGCCGGCGTGGAATACTCTTTCTATAAATATTACTTCGATTCACGGGTGGAGGGACTTTCGCTGCAGGCAGGCTTTAATTACCATACTGGCTATATGCAGATTAAAGGACAACAGATCAATGACCTGGGGTTCAGCCTGGGCGGCTCCCTTCCCAGTAAAACAGGGCACCTGCGTTATTATTTAGGAGTGGAAGCAGGGCAACGCGGAACTGCGCTGCAGGGCCTGGTGAAAGAGAATTACGTCAACTTTGTATTACATCTTTCCATGCGGGACAACTGGTTCTTCAAACGCAGGGAATACTAACAGCCCGGCGGGTAAAAGTCATCTCCTGGAAAATACGGCAAACCTTTATACATTCTCCCCCAAAACCAGGACCCTTTTGCCCGCCGGCGCTTATCTGCCAATACGCTCAGGCTGCAGCAGCAATTGCCTGAACCAGCGGCCGGAAGCTTTTATTGTTCTTTGCTGGGTAGCAAAATCTACATGTACAAGGCCAAACCTCGCTTTGTATCCTTCCGCCCATTCAAAATTATCTGTTAAGGTCCAGGCGAAATAACCTGTTACGGGCACTCCTTCTTTTTTTGCTTTCAACACCGCCTCCAGGTATTCTTTAAAGTATGCAATACGGTTTTCATCTTCCAGGCTATCGTCAAAAGCAGCCCCGCTTTCCGTGACCATCAGCTCCTTTACACCTTCATAAGCGCCAAACTGTTTCAGGATGTTGTACATGCCCGTTCCGCTGATCTCCCAGCCAAGGGAAGTGAGCGGTACATTGCGGTAGCGGGCCTTTACTTCAGATACCTGTACATAGGGCATAAAGGGGTTATAACGTACTACTAAAGGAAAGTAGTTCTGAATTCCTATAAAATCAAAATCGAAAGGCAGTTTATCCCAATCGCGCCAGAGGGCGTAACGGCGTTCAATCCTTTTAAGCAGCGGGAAAGCATCTGAAGGATACCCCATACCCAGCGCGGGTTCTATAAAGAGGCGGTTAAATAATGCATCTGCTCTTGCAGCGGCACGTACATCCTGTTCGCTCTGCGTATAGGGAATGATATGAGAGCAGGAATAAGTAGTGCCAATCCTGGCATTCGGCACTTCTGCCCTTATTACCCGTGCGCCTTCTGCCTGGGCAAGTGCCACGTGATGTACGGCGGGCAGGAAATAGGAAAGACCGAATTTTCCGGGTGCATGTACGCCCAGCATATAACCCAGGGAAGTAAAACCAAAGGGTTCGTTAAGGATGATCCAGTTCTTCACTTTATGGCCAAAGGCCTGTGCGCAAATGGTCGCAAAGTTTTCAAAGGCATGTACCGTACCACGGTGACACCATCCGCCCTTTTGCTCCAGGGCATGTGGAAGGTCCCAGTGATACAGGGTTACATAAGGTTCCAGGCCCAGTTCCAGGCAATAATCTATTACCCGTTGGTAGAAATCAATGCCGGCCTGGTTCACGGCTCCTGTGCCCTGTGGTATGATGCGCGGCCAGGAAAGTGAGAACCGGAATACGTTAAAACCCATTTGTTTGGCCAGCAGTATATCCTCCCGGTAGCGATTGTAGAAATCGCAGGCATGGCGGGCATCTGTTTTATCCCTGATCTTTCCCTTACGGGTAGTGAAGGTATCCCAGATGGAAAGCCCTTTGCCATCGGCATCGTAGGCCCCTTCATTCTGAAAGGCAGAGATCACAACACCCCATTTGAAATCATCCCCGAAATCATCACGACTAATGGACATGTAGATCCAATTATGATTTATAAATATTGCACGCTCGCTGTAATATGTAATTCGTATTTGATATTTCCATCTTTTACCAACAATTTAACAATTTCACAATCAGGGTCGTACATTTGCAACCGTATGAAGCGGAATACTTTCTATTCAATTGTCACTACAGCTGTTCTACTCTCAGCCTGCAGTGCCCCCACCACCAAACAGGCGCAACCTAAGATACCGGAAGCTGTGGCAAAGCTCAATCCGATGGTACTCATTCCCGGCGGATCTTATAAAATGGGCGCGGACGATGATACAGGCATGCCGGACGAATATCCCCTGCATCCGGTAAAAGTGGATTCCTTCTGGATAGATGAACATGAAGTAACGAATGCAGAGTTTAAAGCCTTTGTACAGGCAACAGGATATGTTACCACAGCTGAGATCCCCATTTCCAAAGAAGAGTACATGCAGGCAGCGGGGCCTGGTGCCCCGGCGCCGGACAGTGCGATGCTGCTTCCCGGCTCGCTGGTATTTGTACCTACCAAAGGAGCAGTGGACCTGAATGATGTATCCCAGTGGTGGAGCTTTGAACGCGGCGCCAACTGGAAACACCCTGAAGGGCCGGAAAGTAATATCGACGGGAAAGACCAGTACCCAGTAGTACATATTTCCTGGGACGATGCGCAGGCATTTGCCAGATGGGCCGGCAAACGTTTACCTACAGAAGCAGAGTGGGAACTGGCAGCCAGGGGCAAACTCGTTGGCAAACCTTTCCCCTGGGGAGATGAAATACCGCAGACAGGTAAAGCCAAAGCCAATATCTGGAACGGGCATTTCCCTTATGAGAATACACAAACAGACGGTTTCTATAACATAGCGCCCGTTAAATCCTTTGCACCCAATGGCTACCAGTTGTTTGACATGGCTGGTAACGTATGGGAATGGACGGCAGACTGGTATGATAATTCCTGGTACTCGAAAGAAAAACCGGATGTAGTTAACCCACAGGGACCTAATACTCCTTTTGACGCTATGGACCCACAATCTCCCAAACGTGTGATCCGTGGCGGTTCTTTTATGTGCAGCGATGAATACTGCAGGGGGTACCGGGTATCGGCCAGGATGAAAACCACGCCCAGCTCAGGATTATCCAACCTCGGGTTCCGTTGTGCAAGAACTTTCCATTACTAAAATGAAAAATGGATAGCGCACGGGAAGTGGCTATCCATATACTTTTCATTTTTATACTTTATCAGGTTTTAGAGAGCCTTGAAGTTATTTTCACGCCGGGTGCGGAAAGCGTGAGGATATATATGCCGGCAGGGAAACGGCTGAGATCTATTTTCTCATTAAAGTTCCCGGGGCCGGATATTTGTTTATTGTAAACAGGCCTGCCATTCATGTCCTTCACTTCGATATATCCCTTTCCCTCTTTCGGAAGATAATACGCCAGGTTAAATACGCCGGTGCCCGGATTAGGAGATACTGTTGCGGAAGCCCCGTTGTTATCGCTCTCGTAATTTTTATCCCTGGGGGTGGTACTCTGGGCCAGCCCGCTTACCTTGCCTGTGACACGGGGAGATGATGCATACCCGGTAACTACTACTTCTTCCACATCATCTCTTTTCACATTGCCCAACCGTGCGGAATCTGCCATCACTACAACACCTTTAAGCGTATGTGCTCCTTCCGGATCTGCGCTCCTGGTGCCATAACCTACTACCACTACTTCCTGCATCACTGGTTTTGATGCAATCCTCACCTCTTTCACCTGGGCTGCTTTTTTCTTGGTAGTGATAATGATCACACCATTGTTTCCGGCAGGGCCGTAAATGGCGGCGGCAGACTTATCTTTCAATACAGAGATGGATTCGATCTCATTGGGATTAACATGCTGCAGCGCGTTCTCACCTGGTGCGGGTTTCATTGGTTCGCCATCCAATATAAACAAAGGAGAGGCTTTGATATCATCTCTTTGCACAAGGCTCAGGCGTACAGAAGTATCCCTGGAAATGGCATAACCTGTTACCGTCTTCGTGTTATAAACTTTCAACATTTTCCTGGCAAGTCCGGTATCTGCCTTTGTATCCCTTTCTATTACAGCAAGGCCCACTACCGTGTCTTTCCTGCCGTCTTCCAATGTGATCATTACGGACTCCCCTGTTTCGTTCCTCTTCTTTATTTTTTCTACGATCACTGATTTGGCAGGAACCGTATCCTTCGGCTCTTCGATCAGTACACCTTTCACTTCTTTCACTACATTATGCATTACCGCGGTACCTGCTTTCGTAAAGTTGAGGGATAAAAGGACCCCGCATGTGAGGCATCCCAATAGCGCATATCTGTAGATATGCAGGCGGGACGATCTTTGTTTATTCATCATTTTAATGCGGTTTTTTAAGTGAGAAAAATTGAAGTTGTTGGCAATCCCTGCTGCATACTGTGCAGCATTCACCTGCACCAGGCTGTATTGATAAGACTTCTTATCCACGCCTGTTCGCAGCATTTTACGGTCTGTAAGGAATTCAAGGTTTTCCTTAATGGCTGTTTTCATCAGCCATGCACCGGGATTAAACCAATAGAAGATATTATTCACTTCACCCATCAATACATCCGCGGAGTGCCACTCTTTTACGTGGATGGATTCATGCTGCAGGATGGCCTGCAATTCCTCCGGTGAATGGAGGCTGGGATTAATGTATATATGGCGGAAGAAGGAGAATGGGTTCATGGCCTTACTCATCACCCGTACAGGGCGTTCCTGGATCTTAACAGTTCCTGTTTTCCTATGCAGGAAGAAAAGGGATACCAGTTGTACCACCAAACGCAGGAACATCACGGCCACACCAGCCCAGAATACCCAGGCCAGGAAGGTCCATACTGTAAAGGTCTCTGCCTGTGCAGGTTTCCATGCTGCAAGGTCCGGTACGTAAGTGACCACCTGCTGCGCCAGTTTTTCGTTGCGGTTAAAGAAATCATTTACATCCACCAACGGGAACAGGGATGAAAATACAATGCCGGTTAAAAGGAAAAAACGGTTGAGCGTATAGAACGTTAGTCTCCGCAGTCCCAGCCTGTATGCCAGGTAGAACAGGCACAATGCGATATTAGCTTTGATCAGGTATATGAACAGTTCAGACATGCCTTTGTGTTTGAGCGTAAATAAAATAGCAGCCGGTACCGGTAAATGTGGAATTTATAAATGCTTATTTCTTTTCTATCATGTTGATGATCTCCTGCAATTCCTCCGGACTGATCTTCTTATCTTTTGCAAAGAAAGTAACCAGTTCTTTATAGGAGTTTTCGAAATAATCTTTCACAAATCCGTTCATGAACTTCTTCTTATACTCTCCTTCTTCAATGGTTGGTGTATACTCATATACATTCCCCATTTTACGGGCATCCACATATCCTTTTTTCTCAAGGTTCTTGATAGTGGAAGCCAGTGTGGTATAAGGAGGCACAGGTGCGATGTGCGCTTCCAGGAAATCTTTTACAAAGCCCTTTCCAACTTTCCAGATAGCCTGCATTGCGGCTTCTTCTTGTTTGGTAAGTTTTTCCATTTTATTTTTTTGAGTTTGTATTGATAATTTTAAAATCGAGTGGCAGCATCTCCGCCATTTTTTCCCATCCCCAGTATTGTTCTACGATCAGATCTGTGGGTGATTCAATATTTCCATTCCCGTCTACATTTACTGCCGGCGCCAGTAATCGCAGGTAAGAGATCTGCGGGCCTGGTTTTACGTTTGCCGGGTAATTGTGATATTCCATATATTTCCTTTCCTGCTTCTCCCTTGTATAAGTGATAAACAGATAGTTCCCGAAGATCAGTGACTTTGTGCCGTTATTGTCTGTGATCAGGCTATCGTATGGTACCTGGCCAGGGTACAGATAGTTCACATACTTTGAAAACATGCCGTCTGATCTGATCTTTATATCCTTTGTTGTATCTATACCTGTGGGTGCTACAAAATCTCTCTTCTTTTCTTTCCTTACCATCTTCTGTACTAAAAAACCATCTTCCATCAGTGTTCTATTAAGCAGGCTACGGTAAAAATGCATGGAGGAGCCGTTGTACGCTTCTATCCGTTTCTTCTCCCAGTTCCTTTGCTGCCTTGCATTACGGGGCTTCATCAGTTCAAACAGCGGATTGCCGTAATACAATGAATAACCGGAGTAACGCTGGTATTCAAAATGCATGAGTAAGAACTTCACCCGGTACCCTAATGCCCTGTTCTCTAACACAATGAAATCGTCTGAGGTAGCTTTGAGTATTCCTTTATCTTCATCATTCACCAGGTCTATTACTTCATCATTCAGGATGGTACATTGCTCTGCGTTTCCACTTCTTCCTACCCAGATCGATTTAAAGATGTTCATCAACCTGTCCCGCTCCGCATTCCTCCTTACTACTACTTCCTTCAGAATGCCCGCTTTGGGCTTTAATACGGCCACTACCCCTGAAAGGTCATTACTTACTGTAACCGGCACTAATAATGGCTCATATCCGAGATAAGACACGATCAGATCATATTTTCCCGGTGGCACGCCTTTGATGGTAAAATTTCCGGCCTCTGTAGTTCTGTCTCCCAAAGTTGTCTGGCTAAGGAAGGCGCTGGCAAACGGTAAAGGCTTTCCTTTTTCATCCTGCACCTGTCCGGTGATCTTATACGTTTGTGCTGTTGCCGGACTGAACCACCCTATGCAAAACACGATAATTGCCAATACGATCTTCATTAGTACGAGTCTGTCGTAAATCTACGAACAGTTCGTAACTAATCCAAATTTTATTTTTTAATTGTCTGAAATAACCCTTCAAGGGGTGATATGGCCATTTATTATGACCTCATAGTGTATTGATAGTGCGTTGATAGTGCGTTGTAAGAGCGTTGTAAGTGTATTGGTAGTGTATTCTAATAGCGCTGATAGTGTATTGGTAGTACGGTGGATATACGGGTGCAAAGCCATTGAGAAGCCATTGAGAAGCCGTTGAGAAGTAATAGAAGCCCTATTTCAGTAACTCTTCCAGCTTAGCTTCTAATGCTTCCGCGCGGAGATTTTTGGCGATGATCTTTCCCTGGGGGTCCAGCAGGAGGTTTTGAGGAATAGCGCGGATACCGTATAACTGGCCTACTGCATTTCCCCACCCTTTGAGGTCGGATACCTGCGTCCATGCCAGCTGATCATCCTGTACTGCCTGCAGCCACTTTTCTTTGTTTTCATCGAAAGAAACACCGAGGATGGTGAATCCTTTTTCTTTATACTTATGGTAGGCTTTCACCACATTGGGGTTCTCTGCACGGCAGGGACCGCACCAGCTGGCCCAGAAATCAACAAGCAGATATTTACCCTTGAAAGAACCCAGGTTTACGGGTTTACCGGCTGCATCGTTCTGGCTGAACTCAATGGCCGGATTGCCAACGGTCAGTTTCTTTGCAAGTTCAAGGCGGTATTCAAACTGTTTACCGGAAGGGTAATTCCGTACGGTTTTAGAGAGTGTATTGAAAACGGGATAGAATTCATCTGCATCCAGCTCATATCCTGCCACCTGGTTGATCACGTACATGCCAATGGGGGTATGCGGATTATCTTTCAGGTATTTGCTCATTACGGCCAGGCGGCTCGCATTTAATTCATCGAGGCGGGACTCATATTTCCTGATCAGCGCATCATCCTTTGCCCTGGCAGCTTTCATGTATTTACCATACACCTCGTCTGCTTCTTTGGTAAAGGGCCAGGTAAGGCTGTTCAGCTGATTGAAGGCTTCCTGTTCCGGTGTACCGGTAGCAGTGCCGCGGCTGTTAATATCATTTATATTGACGGTGGTGGCACCCTGGCCCAGGAATAACATGATCACTTCTTTGCGGCCAACGGGATTCTCCGGCGTGGGGGCTACCTGTGTAAATAATTGTGCGGTTTGCGGTTCGGGTATATTACCCAGGAAGAGGAACCTGCCATCGGGTGTGATCACACTGTCTATGATCATTTTCCCTTCTGTTTTTCTACGGAGGTATATTTTAGTGGGTTTGTCCTGCTTTGCTATATTCCCTTCTACCTGAAAGGAATATACTTTCTCTTTTTTTCCTCTTTCCTGCGCAAACAGCATTACAGCCGGACATAGGAGCACAGCTGTAAATATCAATATCTTCATGTTAACTAGCAGTTTTTGATCTTATTAGAACAAAATTGCTGATTCCGCTACGGAATAGCAAATGCATAGTGATAAGCGGTTACTGCAATACTTCTGCCAGTTTTCTCTCCAGGGCGCCGCCACGGAGATCTTTAGCGATAATGTTGCCGGAAGGGTCTATGAGGTAATTCTGCGGGATACTTCTCACGCCATATAATGCGGCTACCGCATTACTCCAGCCCTGAAGATCAGATACCTGGGTCCAGGTGAGTTTGTCTTTTTCAACGGCATCCAGCCAGTCTCTTTTGTTCTTGTCAAGGGAAACACCTAAAACAGTGAAGTTCTTGTCTTTGAATTTATGGTAGGCAGCCACCACGTGTGGATTCTCTACTCTGCAGGGGCCGCACCAGCTGGCCCAGAAATCGATCAGTACATATTTTCCCCGGAAAGAAGACAGCTTCACCATTTTTCCATTGGGATCTTCCTGCTCAAAGTCCTTTGCCTTGATGCCGGTCATCACCGCATTACCACCGGAACCGGATACCTCTGCGATCTGCTCCCCTATCTTCTTACCGAATTTGGTGTTCTTTACGCTGGCATCGAGGGAATTGAATTGTTTTGCAAACTCGTCTTCCGTGAGGCGGCTCCGCAGTTCTCCCATGAGCAGGAACAGGCTGGCCTGGGCTTTGGGATGGGCCTTGATGAAGTCCGTTCCTGTTTTCAGTACTTCTCCTTCAAATGCTTTTGCTTTTTCGCGGAAGGCTGCCTTTGCATCTTCATCCGTTCCGCTGATGCCTGCAGCTTCTGCATTGAGCGCATTGGCCTTGCTGATCACCGGTTTGAAAGTACGGTGATATTCCTGCATCCATTCCGCCTGCTGCCCTCCTTTGAAAGTAGTGGCTACAGGGAAAATGCTTTGTTCTGATTGCAGGGCTACTTCCGGTTTATCTGCTACCAGGATCATGGGATATGGACGCCCTTTCAGGATCAGTGCAAACATATCTTCGCCGGAGGTTTTATAAGGTGTGCTGAAAGAAAACTCCCCGTTCGTTAAAACAGTGGAATCTGCCGTACGCCCATCTTCACTAAAGAAGAACAGTTTAGTACCTTCTTCCGTACCGGCAATCTTTCCGTTTACTTTAAACTGCGCATGCGCTGTTGTAATAGCTGCAAAACAAATGATCAGGAATGAAATACGTTTCATTTATGACGGTCTTTTAAAATGTTCACTACATCTTCCAGTGTAAAGCCTTTGGCCTGTAACAGGATCAGGTAATGAAAAAGCAGGTCTGCTGCTTCGTTTATAAAAAGGTGATCGTTATTGTCTTTTGCTTCTATCACCAGTTCTACTGCTTCCTCCCCTACTTTCTGCGCTACCTTATTGATGCCTTTGGCAAATAAGGAAGCAGTGTATGATTTATCAGTCGGGTTTTGCTTCCTGTCCCTGATCACCTGCTCCAGGTTACCCAGGAAAGAAGCTGCGTCTTTATTCACCTCATTCCAGCAGGTATCTGCCCCGGTGTGGCAGGTAGGGCCTTCAGGATGAACTTTCAGTAGTAGCGTATCCGCATCGCAATCTATTGCCGCATGTTTCAACTGAAGGAAGTTACCACTCTCTTCTCCTTTGGTCCACAGCCTGTTTTTAGAACGGCTGAAAAAGGTCACTTTCCCTTCGGCCAGTGTTTTATCCAGCGCCTCCTGGTTCATGTACCCCAGCATCAATACCTTATTGGTAATGGCATCCTGTATAATAGCTGGCACCAGGCCGTCCGGGGACTTTGAAAAATCTACCTGCATTAAATATAATAATTATTTATCAATTAAAACCGGATCTGCACACCTCTTTTGTAGAGATATGTTTTCAGGTCCGGGATTTCCATTTCTTTGTAGTGGAAGATGCTGGCTGCCAGGGCTGCATCTGCCTGTGCTTTTTCAAATACATCCGCAAAATGTTCCATGGTACCAGCACCGCCGGAGGCAATCACGGGTACATGCAGGTTTTGCGATAAGCGGGATGTGATATCCAATGCAAAGCCCTGTTTGGTACCATCGTTATTCATGGAGGTGAGCAATATCTCTCCTGCTCCGCGTTCCACAGCTTCCCTGGCCCAGTCCGTTGTTTTCGTTTCTGTTTTTACCCGGCCGCCATTGAGGTATACGTACCAGTCCCCTTCTTCAAAACGGGTATCGATGGCCAGTACAATACACTGGCTGCCGAACTCCCGGGAAAGGCCGTTCAGTAATTCCGGGTTGCGGAAAGCGGCGGTGTTCACGGATACTTTGTCTGCACCCGCATTCAGCAATACGCTTACATCTTCCACAGAAGAAATGCCGCCACCTACGGTGAAGGGAATATTTACGTGACGGGCAATGCGGGTAACCAGTTCAGAAAGTGTCTTCCTTCTTTCGTTGGTAGCCGTAATATCCAGGAACACCAGTTCGTCCGCCCCCTGGTGGGCATAGAGCGCGCCGAGTTCAATGGGATCGCCTGCATCGCGGATATTCTCAAAGTTCACACCTTTTACGGTGCGGCCATCTTTTATATCCAGGCAGGGTATGATGCGTTTTGTAAGCATTATAAAAATTTCTTTAATTCAGCGAGTGTGATCAAACCTTCATAAATGGCTTTGCCGATGATCACACCGGCCAGCCCTGCTTCCTGCAGTTCGTAAACATCTTCTATCTTACTTACTCCGCCACTGGCAGTCAGCTGAATGCCCGGCAGTTCTTTGATGATCTTCTTATACAGTTCTGTAGAAGGGCCCTGCAGCAGGCCATCCTTCGCAATATCGGTACAGAATATTTCCTGCACCCCTCTTGCCATATTACTTTTCAGGAAATCGTATACACTCAGTTCCGTGGTTTCCAGCCAGCCACCTACTGCAATCTTTTCTTCTTTCACATCTGCGCCCAGGAACATTTTATCTGCGCCGTACTGTTGCAGCCAGCTAAAGAAAAGTTCCGGCTGTTTCACGGCCACACTTCCGATAGTAGCCATGGCAGCCCCTGCTTCAAATACGATCCTTACATCTGCATCACTTTTAATGCCTCCACCAAAATCCACTACCATACTGGTTTTACCGGCGATGGCTTCCAGTACTTTCCAGTTCACCACGGCACCTTTTTTAGCGCCGTCCAGGTCTACCAGGTGCAGGCGGGTGATACCACTTTCTTCAAATTCCTTTGCTACTTCCAGCGGATGTTCGTTGTATATTTTCTTCTGCTCGTAATCGCCCTGCGTGAGGCGCACGCATTTTCCACCAATGATATCAATGGCGGGAATGATGCTGAAATTCTTTTTTGCAGCTGGTTCCAGGCTGATCTCCATTTTGTAATAAGCAATATTGTCTTTATAAAATAATTCGCTGCTGCGTTTAAAACCGAGTTGCTGATAGAATGATTCCGCCGTTGTGCGTGCGTTGCACCAAAGGCTTTCCATCTGGCGCTGACGGCATTCTTCCATCAGGTGTTTCAGTAATAAAGAGCCATAACCTTTCCGCTGGCGGTTGGTAACCGTGGCCAGTTTGCGGAACTGTGCCCTTTTACCTTTAAAGAACAGGGACACCACGGTAACCAGGTCTTTTTCTTCGAACACGCCAAAGTGCAGGCCTTCCGCATCATCGCTGATCCTCACATCGTCCAGCCCCCAACCGGGATATAACATATCCCTGCGTAAATGCAGTGTTTCTTCTGCGGTGATGTATCGGATATTCACACTCATAATTTCAGGAAGCTCTCCAGTATACGCTGCCCCCCATCGGCAGACTTTTCCGGGTGGAACTGAACTGCATAGAAATTATCCTTTTGCAGTGCAGCGCTGTAATTGATCACATAATTGGCGATAGCCGTTGTTTCCGGGCCAAGGGCTACAAAGTAACTGTGTACAAAGTACATGTAGGAGTTTTCGGGCACATGTTCAAAGATCACGCTATGCAGGCCGGCAATATTGTTCCAGCCTATCTGCGGGATCTTGAGCAGGTTCTCTACCGGGGATTCAAATTTCTTCACCGGCAGGTCAAAGATGCCCATACATTCCGTATCGTTCTCTTCTGAATGTTTGCATAATAACTGCATCCCGAGGCAAATACCTAAAACGGGTTGTTTAAGGTCTTTGATCAGCAGGTCCAGCTTACGCTCTTTCAGGTAATTCATGGCAGTGCTGGCCTCTCCCACTCCCGGAAAGATCACTTTATCCGCAGCACGCAGCTCTTCCGGGTCATCGGTAACTGTGGCTTCCACACCCAGGCGTTCCAGGGCAAAGAGCACAGAGCGGATGTTACCGGCGTTGTATTTAATGATGGCTGTTTTCATGTTTGATCAACCTTTTATGCCTTGCACAAAACTTTGTATTGAAGACTGCAAGTTAGTACTGTTTTCGATGGCTTTTACAAAAGCGCTACCAATTATGGCACCATTGCTGTTGGCGCAGGCAGCCTGGAATGTTTGCTTATCCTTAATCCCAAATCCTATCAGCACCGGGTTCTTTAATTTCATTTCCTTCAGACGGGCAAAATAGGCCTGCTGATCTCCCATGTCCTTATCCTTTCCGGTGGTGGAAGAAGAAGAAACGGCATATACAAATCCTTTACTCAGGCTATCGATCTTGCGGATGCGCGCTTCGCTGGTTTCAGGTGTTACCAGGAAGATCAGGTGTAAGCCGTATCTTTCGAAGATGGCACGGTATTCTGTTTCGAATTCATCCATCGGCAGATCAGGCAGGATGATGCCATCTACACCTGTTTCCGCGCATTTCTTACAGAAATTTTCCACGCCGAACTGTAATACCGGGTTCATATATCCCATGAGGATAACGGGCAGGGAAATACGGTCGCGGAATCCTTTCAGCTGCTCAAACAATACACTGATCCGCATACCATTGGCAATGGCGCGGGTGCTGCTTTCCTGGATCACCGGGCCATCTGCCAGGGGATCGGAAAAGGGCATGCCCAGTTCTACCATATCTGCACCGCTTTGCTGCAGGGTTTCCATGATAGTGAGGGTATCGTTAAGGGCCGGAAAACCGGCAGTGCAATATATATTGAGTATCTCTTGCGGTTTATTGAGAAACAATTGATCTATGCGGTTCATTGCCTTTTACTTTAAATGTTTGATATAGGTTTCCAGGTCTTTATCACCACGGCCGCTCAGGCATACTACCACTACGTCTTCCGGTTTCAGTGGCAGGTCTTTCAGCTTGGCCAGTGCGTGCGCAGATTCCAGTGCGGGGATAATACCTTCCAGCAGGCTCAGTTCATATGCTGCTGCCAGCGCTTCATCGTCTGTAGCATTCAGGAATTGCGCACGGCCTGTTTCGTACAGATGTGCATGTAATGGCCCTACGCCGGGATAGTCCAGCCCTGCAGAAATGGAATGCGGCTCTACGATCTGTCCATCGTCCGTTTGCATGAGCAAAGTTTTACTGGCGTGAATGATCCCCATCTTTCCCAATTGGGAAGTAGCTGCTGAAAAACCGCTGTTTACCCCTTTCCCTGCCGCTTCCACGGCAACAAGCTTCACCTGCTCTTCATCCAGGTAATGGAAGAAAGCCCCTGCGGCGTTACTGCCTCCACCCACGCAGGCAATTACATAATCAGGATTGGCGTTCCCTGTTTTTTCCTGCAGCTGTTTGCGCATTTCTTCACTTACTACAGATTGGAAACGTGCCACCATATCCGGATAAGGATGTGGCCCTACTACAGAACCAATGATGTAATGCGTATCTACGGGATGATTGATCCAGTGACGGATAGCTTCGTTCGTGGCATCCTTCAGCGTTTTGCTGCCGCTGGTGGCTGCTACCACGGTGGCTCCCAGCATTTTCATACGGGCCACGTTCGGCGCCTGCCTTTCTATATCTATACTTCCCATATATACCACGCATTCCAGCCCCATAAGTGCACATACGGTAGCCGTTGCCACACCGTGCTGCCCTGCGCCTGTTTCTGCAATGATCTTTTTCTTACCGAGGCGTTGGGCCAGCAGGATCTGGCCAATGGTATTGTTCACTTTGTGGGCACCTGTATGGTTCAGGTCTTCCCGCTTCAGGTATATTTTTGCTTTATATTTTTCGGATAAACGTTTGGCGAAGAACAAAGGGGAAGGGCGGCCTACATAGTCTTTCAACAACTGCTCAAACTCTGCCTGGAAAGCAGGTTCACCAATGATCTGCAGGTACTGTTCCTTTAATTCCTCTACGTTGGGATAGAGCATTTCCGGAATGTATGCTCCGCCAAACCGGCCGTAATAGCCTTTATCGTTTACATGATATTTAGAATGTGATGTATTCACGGCTATGTCCATGATGCGTCTTATTTTACTTTTACGGGTTCTTTTTTAATTGCTTTCAGAAAGGTGCCAACTTTCTCCATGTCTTTTACGCCGGGTGAAATTTCAAACCGGCTGTTCACATCCAATGCGAACAAGGATTTGTGGCGCCATCGCTGTATGGCTTCCACATCATCCGGACCAATTCCCCCGCTCAGGAAGAAAGGTTTATCCAGCTTATAATTATTCAGCAGCTCCCAGTTGAACTGTTTGCCTGTACCACCATACTCTTTACTGGCAGTATCGAACAGGAAGTAATCGCTATGTGGCAGATAAGGGGCTGCATTCTGGAAGCCATTTGCGTCTACAGGAAATACTTTAATTACAGGTACTGTTAATCTCAGCTGCTGACAGAAAGCAATGGATTCATCCCCATGCAGCTGCACGGCATCCAGGCCATAATCTTTCACCGTCTGCAATACCTGCTGTACATCCGCATTTACAAATACGCCTACTTTGCCAATGTTCTTACCGGCTTCCCGTACGGTGCGGCCATCCAGCCTGTTACCCACAAAACGTGGTGACCTGTTATAGAAAATAAAACCGGCATAGTCTGCACCCAGTTCCACGAGGGCTTCCAGGTCGTCCCGCTTAGTGATGCCACATACTTTTACTTTCATAAGGCTGCGAGTTTTGTTTTAAGCACTTCTGCAAAAGATTCAAAAGCACTGCCGGGGTTTTCATCTCTCATGAAATGTTCCCCGATCAGGAAACCGTCAAAACCGGCTTTCTTTAAGGTGATGATGGTATCTGTATCGTCCATGCCGCTTTCAGCTACTTTGCTGTGACCAGCGGGTATCTGCTTCAGCAGTTCCATGGAACGGTGAATATCTACTTTGAATGTTTTAAGATCGCGGTTGTTGATGCCCACCAGGTGTGTGTGCGGTGTGATCTTCTCCAGCTGGTCTCCGCTGTGTACTTCCAGCAATACTTCCAATCCCAGGTTATGGGCAAAAGCAGCGAGGTGTTTCACTTCTTCTTTGCTGAGGCATTCTGCTATCAGCAGGATCACATCTGCACCGATCGCTTTGGCTTCTACGATCTGGTATTCATCTATCACAAAATCTTTGCGGAGGATGGGGATATTATTCACTGCGCGGGCTTGCTGGAGATCGTCCATAGAGCCGCCAAAATAGATCTGGTCTGTAAGTACGCTCAGGCCGGATGCGCCGCTCCTTGCATAAGCAGTAGTTACATCCTGTACCATGGCTGTACCATTGATCAGGCCTTTGGAGGGCGACTGCCTTTTGAACTCGGCTATAATACCGGTACGGTCAGGCTGTTTGAGGAAGTTGCGGAGAGAAAGTGCTTCGCGGCTGAACATGGAAGCTCCTTCCAGTTCCTGTACACTTCTTACTTTCTTGCGGTCGGCCACTTCCGTGATTTTACTGGCCACTATTTCAGCTAAGATATCCTTCATAATAATTATTGTAACGCAATCAGTTTCTGGAACGATCTATAGGCAGCGCCGGACTCCAGGGATTCTACCGCAGCCTGGAAACACTCGTCGTAGGTAGGATATTTTTCCAGGCAGAACAGTCCCATAGCGGCATTGGCCATTACTACGGAATGTTGTGCCCAGCTTCCTTCTCCCTTCAACACTTTCATAAAGATCTTTGCAGCTTCTTCTATGGAATTACCGCCGTAAATATCTTCAGGATGTACTTTGCGTTTACCTAATGCTTCGGGCGTCCAGTCCTGCTCTCCTTTGTTGGTAATGATGCGGGTATCGCCGGTGAGGGAGATCTCATCATAACCATCCAGGCTGTGAACGATCGCAAACCGCTTGTCCGTTTGCTGGAACAGGTAATTGTAAATACGTGCCATTTCCAGGCTGTACACTCCTATCAGCTGATGATCTGCAAAAGCAGGATTCACCAGGGGCCCCAGCATGTTAAAAAAAGTACGGACACCTAACTGGCGGCGAACAGGGGCAACATTTTTCAGGGCGGGGTGAAAGAGCGGGGCGTGTAAGAAACAGATACCTGCCTCTTCCACTTCCTGCGTTAATTTGCCCTGGTCTGCCTTGAACTTGTATCCTACAGATTCCATTACGTTGGAAGCGCCGCTGATCGAAGATACGCCATAGTTACCGTGTTTCGCTACCTTTCCGCCGGCACCGGCTACAATGAAGCAGGACAGGGTGGATACGTTGAAGGTATTCTTCCCGTCCCCGCCTGTACCTACAATATCCAGTACGGCATGGCCATCCAGGTTGATGGGTACGCAGAGTTCCAGCAAGGCATCCCGGAAACCCAGTAATTCTTCGATAGTGATGCTGCGCATGAGGAACACCGTCATGAAAGCAGCGAGCTCACTTTCGTTATACACGCCTTTGGAGATATTCGTCAGGATCTCTTTGGCGCCCTCCCGGCTGAAGGTTTTATGTTCAAACAGATAGTTGAGGATCTTTTTCATCTTTTATGATTTAAAGGGCTAACCAGTTGCGTAAAATTTGTTCTCCTTCCGGCGTCAGCACACTTTCCGGGTGGAACTGCACACCACTTACATCATACTTTTTATGCTGCAAAGCCATGATGTAACCATGTTCATCCCTCGCCGTTACTTCCAGTTCCGCCGGTAAAGTGGATTCATCCACTACCCAGGAATGATAGCGCCCTACTTCCAGTTCATCCGGCAGGTTGTTAAAGATCCTTCCACTGCGGGAAGTTACTTTCACAGGAGTAGCGATGCCGTGATACACTTCTTTCAGGTTGGTGAGCTTTGCACCGAACGCTTCCCCAATAGCCTGCTGGCCAAGGCATACACCAAAGATGGATTTGGTGGGAGCATATTGTTTGATCAAAGGCAGCAGCAAACCTGCTTCTACCGGGATGCCAGGACCGGGGGAAAGGATGATCTTATCGTACTGATCTATATCTTCCAGCTTGATCTCATCATTCCGCACCACGGTTACTTTATCATGGATGATCTTTTCAACAAGGTGTACCAGGTTGTAAGTGAATGAATCGTAATTATCGAACACCAGGATCTTCATATCAAATATTTTGCGCCAGGATAATGGCCTGTTTTAATGCGTTGAGTTTATTGTTCACTTCCTCCAGTTCAGAACTGGCCACTGATTTAGCCACAATACCTGCTCCCGCCTGGTAGTATAAAGTATTATTCCTGCTCAGGATAGAACGGATCATGATGGCATGATTGAAGTTGCCGTTAAAGCCTACAAATCCTACGCAGCCGCCATAAAAGCCCCTGGCTGTAGGTTCATAGCTATCGATCAGTTCCATGGCTTTGTACTTGGGTGCGCCGGACAGGGTGCCTGCGGGGAAAGTAGCGGCCAGTATTTCAAAGGGATTGCTGTTCTCCGGCAGTTGCCCTGTTACTTCACTCACCAGGTGGATCACATGCGAGTAGTATTTGATCTGGCGGTAAGTTTCCACTTCCACCTCTGAAGCTTTCCTGCTGAGGTCGTTGCGGGCAAGGTCTACCAGCATCACGTGTTCTGCATTTTCTTTCGGATCTTCCAGCAGCTGTGCTGCCAGCTCTTTATCCTGCTCATCGTTGCCGGTACGTTTGAAAGTGCCTGCTATAGGGTGGATCACCGCTTTGCGATCTTTGATGATCAGCTGTGCTTCCGGAGAAGAGCCCATTAATTTATAATCGCCGTAATCGAAATAGAAGAGATAGGGAGAAGGATTAATGGAACGCAATGCACGGTATACATTAAATTCATCTCCGGAGAATTCACGGCTGAATGCACGGGAGAGTACTATCTGGAATACATCACCGCGGAAGCAGTGCTGTTTACCTTTCTCCACCATTTCCATGTATTGCTCATTGCTGAGATTGCTTTTTTCTTCGCCTTTTCCGGTGAAGGTATAACTGGGAAAATCTTTGTTGCGGATGAGGGATTCCAGGTATTCAAACTCGCTTTCCTGGCCATCTACCTGGTTTTCTATGAGATGCAGTTCATCTTTGAAATGGTTGATGGCAATTACATACTGGTAAAAACGGTAGCGCATCAGGGGAATGGTATTACCTGCTTTCTCCCGTTTTTTAAACACGATCTTCTCAAAGAACTGAACGGAGTCGTAGGTGCTGTAACCGAAGAGGCCTTCCGCATATGGCACCGGGGACTTTTCACTGAATGAAAAGCTCTTCAGGAAAGCATCCATTTCTTTCACTACTTCCTTGCTGCTCTTCAATTGTTTTCTCTCTACCGGCTGGCCGGGGTATTTGAATTCGAAGATATCCGTAGAGGTTACTTCTATCCCCGCAATAGGTTTGATGCCTATAAAAGAGAAGCTGTTCTCACTGGCATGAGAGTCCGTACTCTCCAGAAGGATGGAGCCGGGGAATTTGTCCCGGATGCGGAGGTAGATGCTCACAGGTGTGAATACATCTGCCAGCATTTGTTTGGATCGTGTTTTTACCTGGATCTTTTTCATCTTGATGATGTGTTTAAAACGAAGAAGGCCCGCTGTGTACAGCGAGCCTTCTTAAAGTATTTAAAATACGAACATGGCAGCGTTACACAGCGAAGAGATTCGTTGCGTGCCACCAAAGTTTGTATGTATTGTTCATTTGCATTATGAGGGCAAATATGGGGGGATTTCTCCAAATATGCAAATTTTATTTCGCTCATCTTATAAAACCCCTTTTGTGCTTGGTAACTGCATATTGTCAGGATTCCGCTTCACGGCCATTTTGATGGCCTTTGCAAAGGCTTTAAAGATGGCTTCTATCTTGTGGTGTTCATTCTCTCCTTCCGCTTTGATGTTCAGGTTACATTTTGCGGCGTCTGAAAAGGATTTGAAGAAGTGGAAGAACATTTCCGTGGGCATATCCCCCACTTTCTCCCTTTTGAATTCCGCGTCCCACACGATCCAGTTGCGGCCGCCAAAATCAATCCCTACCTGTGCCAGGCAATCGTCCATGGGCAGGCAGAAACCGTATCTCTCCATTCCCTTCTTGTCCGCCAGGCCCAAGGCAAAAGCCTCTCCCAGCGCTATGCCGGTATCTTCTATGGTGTGGTGTTCATCGATATGCAGGTCTCCTTTGGCAGTGATGTCCAGGTCAATGCTACCGTGGCGGGCTATCTGGTCCAGCATGTGGTCAAAGAAGGCAAGGCCTGTGTGGATGTTGGCTTTGCCGGTACCATCCAGGTTCAGTTCAATGCGGATATCCGTTTCCTTGGTAGCCCTTACGTGGCTCACCTTTCTGAGGCCGATCTTGAGGAACTCATAGATCTTTGCCCAGTCCGTAGATTCCAGGGCGATAACCGTACCCAGGTCTGTGCTGTCTACTTCCGCGCCACCAAGACCGGTTCCTTCATTCAACCAGATGGCTTTGGCACCCAGGTTCTGGGCCAGTTTCACATCCGTGATCCTGTCGCCGATCACAAAGGAGTTGGCGAGGTCGTAATCTTTGGAGAAGTACTTTGTGAGCATGCCTGTACCGGGTTTGCGGGTAGGGGCATTATCAGCGGGGAAGCTCCTGTCTATATATTCAGCTGCGAAATGAATGCCTTCATTCGCGAAGCTTTGCATGATGTGTTTGTGCGGAGCCGTGAAGGTTTCTTCAGGAAAGGAGGCCGTGCCTAAGCCATCCTGGTTAGTTACCAGTACCAGTTCGTAATCCAGCTCTGCGGCAATTTTGCCGAGGTAGGTGAATACTTTGGGATAGAACTCCACTTTTTCCAGGCTGTCTATCTGGTAGGTTGGTGGTTGTTCTTTGATCATGGTGCCATCCCTGTCTATGAATAGGACTCTCTTCATACGAAAGATTGTAAAGTGTTAATTAATTCCACATTCTCTGCCGGTGTACCTACTGTTATACGAAGGCATCCCACACAGAGTTCCACTTTGGAACGATCTCTCACTACGATGCCTTTTTCTATCAGATGATTGTAGATACCTTTTGCATCAGTTGTTTTAGCCAGCAGGAAGTTAGCATCACTGGGGTAAACTTTCTCTACGAAGGGCAGCGCTTTCAATGCAAACTCCAGCTTATCCCGCTCCAGTACTGTTTCCCTGATCCAGGCATTCACCTGGTCTATATTGTTCAGCGCTTCCAATGCCAGTTCCTGTGAGGCCTGGTTAATATTGTAAGGCGGTTTTACTTTGTTGAACACATTGATGATATCCTCACCGGCAAAAGCCATACCTACCCGCAATGCGGCCAGGCCCCATGCTTTGGAGAGGGTTTGCAGGATCACGAGGTTGGGATACTCTGTAAGTTCCCGGATCAGTGTTTTTTGTTTGGAGAAGTTGATGTAGGCTTCATCCACTACTACAATGCCGTGGAAGTTATTCAGTACTACTTCAATGTCCTCCCGGTTGATGGCATTTGCCGTAGGGTTGTTGGGAGAACAGATGAAGATCAGTTTGGTATTGTCGTCAATAGCTGCTTCAATAGCCGGAAGGTCCAGCTGGAAGTCTTCTGTGAGTGTAGCTTTGCGGATAGTTACATCGTTGATGTTTGCGCTCACTTCGTACATACCGTAAGTAGGCGGGCATAATACCACGTTATCAATACCGGGGCGGCAGAATGCGCGGAACAATACATCGATGGCTTCGTCGCTGCCGTTACCGAGAAAGATGTTCTGCGGTGGTACGCCTTTGATATCTGCCAGGCGGTATTTCACCTTCCATTGCAAAGGGTCCGGATACCGGTTGTAATCCGTGGCTAAGGGAGAGCCGTAGCTGTTTTCGTTAGCATCGAGGAATACAGATGCTTCTCCTTTGAACTCATCGCGTGCGGAGGAGTAAGGGACCAGTCTTTTGATATTATCTCTTAAGAGACTATTAAGATCGAACATACGCCATTAATTAGATTTTATACGAATACTTACCGCGTTCTTATGTGCGTCCAGTCCTTCCGCAGCAGCCATGGCTTCAATGGAAGGTGCCAATGCCAGCAGGCCTTCGCGGGTAAGGCGCTGAAAAGTGATCTTCTTCACAAAACTATCTACACTCACTCCGCTGTATGCAGTGGCATACCCATTGGTAGGTAAGGTGTGATTGGTACCGGAAGCATAATCCCCTGCACTTTCCGGGGAATAATTCCCCAGGAATACAGAACCTGCATTGATGACGCGGGTGGCTAAGGCTTCATCATTTTCACAAGCCATGATCAGGTGCTCGGGTGCATAATCGTTAAGCATGTCCATGGCTTCATCCCTGTCTTTTACAAGGATCAGTTTGCTATTGTCCAGTGCCTGGGCTGCCAGCTCTTTACGAGGCAGCAAAGCCAGTTGCGCTGCTACTTCTTTTTCCACTTCCACGATCACTTTTTCGGATGTGGTCACCAGCAATACCTGGCTATCCGCACCATGTTCAGCCTGGGACAAGAGGTCTGCCGCTACAAATGCAGGCACACATGCATCATCCGCAAATACCGCTACTTCAGAAGGCCCTGCGGGCATATCGATGGCAGTGCCTGCACTGTTCACCAATTGTTTGGCGCAGGTTACATACTGATTGCCTGGCCCGAAGATCTTATAGACTTTCGGCACGCTTTCCGTACCATAGGCCATTGCGCCGATTGCCTGTACCCCGCCGGTTTTGAACACCTGCGTGATACCCGTGAAATGTGCAGCCCATAATACGGCGGGATGCACGAGGCCATCTTTGCCGGGAGGTGTGCAAAGCACTATTTCATTACAGCCGGCCAGCCGTGCCGGAATGGCCAGCATCAGGATGGTAGAGAACAAAGGGGCTGTGCCGCCCGGAATGTATAACCCCACCTTTTCAATGCCTACCGGTTTACGCCAGCATTGTACACCCGGCATGGTTTCTATGAGGGTAACAGATTCCACCTGTGCGCGGTGAAAAGCTTCGATGTTGAGCGCCGCCTGCCGGATAGCATTTTTCAATGGTTCATCCAGGATGGCATCTGCTGCTTCAAATTCAGCTGTGGTTACGCGGATGTCAGTCAGCGTTACCTTATCGAACTGCTGTGTATACTTACGCAAAGCAGCATCACCGGTGACCTTTACATCAGCGAGGATGGCAGACACGGTGGCTTCCAGCTCACGCGTATCAAATACCGGGCGTTGCAGCAGTGCGTTCCATGTATTCTTTTCCGGATAGCGGATGACTTGCATAATACTATTCTTTAAATAACCATTTTCTCGATCGGTACTACCAGGATGCCTTGTGCCCCGGCTTCTTTCAGGCTTTCAATGATATCCCAGAATTCGTTTTCGTTCAGTACGGAATGCACAGAGCTCCAGCCGGCTTCTGCCAAAGGCAGTACGGTTGGGCTTTTCATACCCGGCAGCAGGCCAATGATCTCAGAGAGTTTATCATTTGGTGCGTTGAGCAGGATGTATTTGTTGTTCTTGGCTTTCTTCACTGCCTGGATGCGGAAGATCAGTTTGGCCAGCAGTTGCTGCTGTTCAGCAGTGAGTTTATCATTTGCCACCAGGATGGCTTCCGACCTTAACACTGTTTCCACTTCTTTGAGGCCATTCATGAACAGGGTGGAGCCGCTGCTCACGAGGTCGCAGATAGCATCTGCCAAACCAATGCCAGGTGCTATTTCAACGGAACCGCTGATCTCGTGGATCTCTGCTGTAATGCCCATTTTTGCCAGGAAGTCTCCCAGGATGCCGGGATAGCTGGTAGCAATGCGCTGGCCATCCAGGTCTTTGATAGAATTGTACTCCATGGACCTGGGCACTGCCATGGCTAAACGGCATTTGCCAAAGCCCAGTTTCTCTACGGTACGGATAGGCGGGCGGCTTTTTTCGAGCACTACGTTCTCTCCCACGATACCGATGTCCGCTACGCCGTCTTCCACGTATTGCGGAATATCATCGTCCCGCAGGAAGAATACTTCCAGCGGAAAGTTAGTGGCTTCCGTTTTGAGTTTGTTCACGCCGTTATTGATGTCTATCCCGCATTCTTTCAGCAGTTTGATAGAATCTTCGTGCAGGCGACCTGATTTCTGAATGGCAATACGCAGTTTCATAATTTTCTGATTGAAACAAAAAAAGGCTTACCGGGATGCGGTAAGCCTTTGATGGTGAATATCTGTGTGTACATTACAGCATTCCCTGCCTACCGGTCTGGTAAGTATGGTGATGATGTATGTGTACGTTGTTGATCATGTTTTAAAAATCTGGTGCAAAAATAGGAAGTAATCTGAATAATCAAATCATGTTTCCCTTTTATAGATAATTTACCGTTAAAATGGCATTTTGTTAGATAAAATCTAACTGCCTGGCCCTTTAAGGCACAGGCAGTCAGGAATTAATGGTGAAAACAAACACTGAACCAGGTTAAAATGGCGGAAAACAGTTTAATCTGACGCAAAGCTGCATCATGATAAGTTATCACCAAAAAAAGATTGATCAAATGCCCGTTGCGGGTGACGAACGCCGTATATCAGAAAATCACCGAATTTTGGGCCTTATCGTACTAAATTGCCGTTTGTATGGCGCAGAAGAATATATTGAACAACAGCTGGGTGGTGAATACGCTCTTCCTGATCGTTCTCCTGACCGTGATGGTGCTGGTGAACATGCAGTATGAGCCCATCAATAATGTGCGGTTGTATCTGAACAACGGGGTATCTGTTATTTTCATTTATGTGATGTGTGCGGTCCACAATAAATACATGCTGAATATGCTGATCATGAAACGGCTGTACTGGCAGTATTTAGGGCTATTGGTGGGCTGGCTGGCCTTTACCACCTGGGGTTCCTATACTTTAAGGGTGAATATCTTCCGAACGGATATGGACATGATCTGGGTGAGCGACCTGGTATTTTCCCTGGCCTGCCTGCTGATCGGCATCGGGCTGTGGTTCCTTTACCGGCAGGCTACCTGGCATACCCTGGAATTAAGGAACTCGCTGCTGATGCGGGATAAGGAGATCCAGTACCTGCAAAGCCAGCTGAACCCGCATTTCTTTTTCAATACCCTCAACAACCTGTACGGCGTAAGTCTCCGCTATCCTAATAAAACACCGGAACTGATCCTCAGCATTTCCGAGTTGCTGCGCTACCAGTTACAAAGCTCCCGCAAGCAACTGGTGCCCCTGGAAGATGAATTGCAGTTCGTGCGGAATTATGTACACCTGGAAAGAGCGAGGGTAAGACAAAGATGCCAGGTAAGCTTTAAAAAGAAAGGCAGTGAAAAAGACCTGCTGATCACCCCGCTGATCCTGATCACTTTTGTAGAGAACGCATTCAAATATGCCCCTTCCAGCATCCAGGCCTCCTACATCAAAGTGGAACTGGAGATCAAAGGAGAAACTTTGCTGCTCAAGATCCGCAACACCGTTCCGGAAAATAAACAATCCGTATCTTCGACGGGCGTAGGATTGAACAATGTGAAACAGCGGCTGGCCCTCGCCTATGCGAAACGGCATACCCTGGTCACGCATGAAGAGAACAATATTTATTACACAGAACTGCTTTTAACTTTAGAACGCCATGCAAGTACTCCGCTGCCTGATCGTAGATGACGAACCCGGGGCACATTATGTGCTGGAAGCGCATATTGAAAAAGTGCAGGCCTTACAGATAGTAGGGCATTGCTACAATGCCATGGAAACCGCCAATTTCCTGCATCGCGAGAAAGTGGATGTGGTGTTCCTGGATATCAATATGCCGGAATTAAGCGGGCTGGACCTTCTGAAAACGCTGAACAACAATCATCCTAAGATCATACTTTGCAGCGCCTACAGCGAGTTTGCACTGGAAAGTTATGAATACGATGTAGTGGACTATATCCTGAAACCCATCAGCTTCCCCCGTTTCCTGAAAGCGGTGAATAAGATCCTGCAACAGGAAGCGCCGGCTGTTAATCCGCCGGAAGAACCCCTGCTGCTGAAAACCGGCAGTACCCAAACGTCTGTAGATCCCGGCGATATCTACTACGTGCAAAGTATGGGCAACTACGTGAAAGTATACCTAGAGAATAAATGCCTCATTGTAAACGCTACCACAGCAGAAATGGAAAAGCTGCTGCCTGTTTGCAATTTTGTGCGCATCCATAAATCCTACATCATTGCCGCGGACAAAGTGGACGAATGGGGACCACGCCATGTGGTGATCCTGGATGAAAGCCTGCCCGTTGGTCAAACCTTCAAGATTAACCTGAATAAGCTAAAAGAAAGATAAGGCCCGCTTTGATGCCAACAGAAATGAGAGTATTTTCACAATCAAAATTCCACATTGTGAAAAGTATCTTCTTATTATTGGTATCCGTATTCCTGCCCGCCAACGTTTCCGCACAGGATCATAAAGACCTGCTCACCAGCCGCTACAGCGAAGCGCAGCTGGGCACCATGCTTACCAAAAACCAGGATTGGGTTACACTTCCGGCTTATACACAACGCTCATTCTGGGACGCCCTTCCTTCCGGTATCCGTGAATCCCTCATTAAACAAGGGGAAGCATCCCTGCCTTTCAAATGGGACGTTGTAAAAGCTACAGACATCATGGAGTTTACCCGTACAGGTAACCGCAATACCATGCAGAACCCTAACTCTGCCCGTAAGAGTGCGTTGCAGAACCTTGTGCTGGCAGAACTGGCAGAAGGGAAAGGCAGGTTCATGGATCAGATCATTAACGGCAGCTGGGCCATCTGTGAACAAAGTTCCTGGGTGCTCTCTGCACACCTGCCTGTTACCAAAGGGTTTGAACTACTTCCGGACATCACCAAACCTGTGATAGACCTGGGTTCCGCCGATGCTGCGGCTTTGCTGGCCTGGGTGCATTATTTCCTCAAAGCCCCCCTGGATAAAGTGAATCCGCTGATCGCCGACAGGATCAAATACGAAGTGCGTAAAAATGTGCTGGTCCCTTATTATACCCGCAATGATTTCTGGTGGATGGGTTTTAATGAACGCCCGCAGAATAACTGGAATCCCTGGATCAATTACAACATGCTGCAATGTATGCTGCTCATGGAAGATGATCAGGCAGTGAAGGTGAAGAACGTGTACAAAGCCCTGCAATCCATCGATAAGTTCACGAACTCTTACAAACCGGATGGAGGCTGTGATGAAGGCCCCTCCTACTGGAGCCATGCCGGCGGTAAATATTTTGAATGCCTGGAATTATTACACCATGCCACCCATGGTAAGCTGGATGTATTCGCTCATCCGCTCATTAAAAACATGGGCAACTACATCTGCAATATGTACATCAACAGCCCCTACTTCGTGAACTTTGCGGATGCGAGTGCGAAAGGCGGTATCAATGCAGGAATGGTATACAGGTATGGCAGAGCGATCAAAGATTCCACCATGAGCGGCTTTGGCGCTTTCTATGCGCAAAAAGGCAAAATGCCTGGAGCTGGCACCATAGAAGCTGTGATCACAGACCTTACCACCATGAATGAGGTCCTGGCTTATCCGGCCAAAGAACCGCTCATTGGTTCTTATTGGTACCCTGACAATCAAATTGCGATTGCGCGGGAATATCCGGGCTCAAAGCAGGGTTTTTATTTTGCCGGCAAAGGCGGGCATAATGCAGAATCACATAATCATAATGATGTAGGGACTTTCATTCTCTATTACAACGGCTTACCCTGCCTGGTGGATGCAGGGGTTGGTACTTATGTGCGGCAGACTTTCAGCCCCGACCGTTATAAGATATGGACGATGCAATCTGCTTTCCATAACCTGCCGATCATCAATGGTGTGCAGCAACAGAATGGTGCGGAGTTTAAAGCGGCTTCTGCTGCGTTCTCTTCTACCGCTAAACAGGTTTCTTTTACGGCTGATATTGCTACAGCATATCCTGCTGCCGCTAAAGTGAAAACATGGAAGAGAGGTTATCAGTTAAACAGAGGGGGCGCATTTGTGATCACGGATGATTATGTACTGAATGAATTTGTAGCAACGCAGCAGTTGAATTTCCTTACGTTCTGTAAAGTGGTGGAAACTGCGCCTGGCCGGTTGAAGTTAACGGGAGAGAATTTTGTACTGATCATGCAGTACGATGCGAAGCAGTTCGATGCGGAGATCACGCATATTGATAACAATGATCCGCGGCTGGAGAATATCTGGCCAGGTGGGTTGGAGAGGATCCTGCTGAAGGGGAAGAATACTTCGGTTAAGGGAAGTGCTAAGATAGAGATAAAGAAGGGTTGATTGACGATGCAGTATTTGCTGTACCAAAACCAAGGCGGAAGCTTTTATTCATTTGTGACCACAAAATTAAACCTTCCCCCGGGAGCGGCATCTCCATTCACGTACCAGTCCAGCGGGTTTTCTTCCTGCATATTATCAGACCATTTAAATTCAAAGCTCTTTGTTGTAATGAATTTAGCTGGTATGCTGATCATTAATTCATTCCCTTTCAGTTGATATTTCACCTTTGCTATATACTTCCCATTATGTTGTAATTGATCCCCTCCCACAACACGGTAATCATATTTACCGTTACGATCTGTATCCAACCATAACGTCATCCAGTTTTTACCGGTATTGGGCGTGATGGGTGCAACGGTCCTCGCATAAAAATAAATCCATTGTTTATCTCTTGCCACTTTCATCAACTCAAGATCGTTCCGGCCGGTTGTGTTCTCATACATCACTTTTGGTTCAGATTGTGCGCCAGGAAATTTCCTGTGCAATACATCGCCGGTATAATCTTTAAATTCAGGTGATACCTGGCCCCAATCTCCCCAACCTTTGATCGTCTTCTCTCTAAGCAAAGGTATTGCCTCCATACCTTTATACCGCCTGATATTGCTCACCATCTGCATGTAGTAATGATCTTCCAAACCAGCAGTCAGCGAAGGTTCTATATCTCTGCTATACTCCGGGCTGGCCTGATCTACAAAGACCGCGGTGTCTTTACTTTTCTTGTATCTCCATTTCCCAGCAATCCATTCATTCCACCCTGTTATAAATATGAATGGTACGTCCTGCTTCAATGCATAATCCCACTGCTCCTGTATGTTGTAGCCGTAAGGCAGATCTGCTGCAGTACCTTCTGCACCATTCCGGTAACTCCTGCCCCAGTTGCCATGCCGTTTATAAAAAGCTGAATGCCCCATAGGCACAGCAGGATGTTGTGCGGTGGAAACATTCACGATCTCTCTTTCCCCTTTATGATTACGGTATACATGCTGCGGGCGCTGGAATTCTATCCAGGGCCAGGCATTCTCTTTAAATGCTTCCGTAGGCCATTGGGATTCGCGTATGGTAAAAAAGGAATTTCCAGCTTCTTTGGAAATGCCAATGATCAGGGGTTTTCCATCGAGATAAAACCAATTTTCCGGGTAGCGGTAGGGCGCGCCTGCTTTATAACAACTGTCATACAGCTCCTGCATGGTTTCCCCGGATTTTGTATTCGTATAGAAAACCACCTTAGGCGTTTTTCTTCCCTGTTTGCGGACTGCTTCCAGGGCACGCATTAATGCATCTGTTTGTTTCAGATAGGTGAGGCGGTTGGTGGCATCGAGGATTAAGATATCTACGCCCGCATCCGTTAATAATTGTACGTTTTTTAAATGCACCCAATAATCTCCGCCCTGGTAATACCCATAAATGGGCTGGCCCCAGAAATAGTATTTACCTGCCACTCCGGCACCACCACCCCAGCCGGGAGAATTGAAATCATTGAATACGGAAGAATCCCGGTTCCACATTTCGGTAAGGTCCCAGTATTTTTCGGAGGTGGGGGAATCTCCCTGCCAGAGGAAGTAAAAGAGGGCAACATGTTTATCAGCCTTTGGAGCGCCTGCTTCTTTTTGCTGGGGCAGTACGCGGCCTAATCCGTCTGTGGCGGCTAAGGTCTGGGCTGTTCCTATTATAGGAACGAATAATAGCATGGTTAATAAGAGCCTCATGCATACAACATACGGGATTTTGGGGATAGGGGCATCCTGTACTATCCTTTTAATTTATTTAATCTTATACTTCTTCTTAAATCTCCGCATTTTCACCTGAGCAGCTATAGCAATCCCCAATCCAAAAAGCCCCAAACCTACTCCTGATATCAGCCCTTTAATTCCTGACTCATTTGGCCATAAGATTCGATCAGAGCCTTCCAGCATTCTCACTTCCATAAGCTCTCCTATATGATGCTCATTACAAAAGTTGCCCCTTGTTCTTTTATCATATAATTTACCTTTATAACTGAATGTAACAAAGTAAGTCACTTTTGATCCTATGCAGGATGCAGGCAAATTTTCAATCCGCATAGTAACCACATGCCCATGCTCACCTACCCTATATTCATCGTGATTGCTGATTGTTAAAATAATTGATCCGATAAAAAAAACAATCCCTGCAAAAAAAATAAACTTCATCATAACTAACCATTATCTTATTTTATATATAATATCTGGCCGGCGAATTGAGGTATTATCGCTGGCTGGTCTGTTTGTTGAGGTAACAGATACCGGAACTTTCGTCATTCCTGATGCTACACCGAGCGTTGTATTTGAAACTGCTCCCGATACTGCCTGCTGCGCCCCCTGGTTGGTAGCTTTCTGCACAGATAGCTGGCTATTCAGTTTCTCAACAGCAGCAACTCTACCGCTACTGGTTGGGTCTCCGTTAGCAACACGTTGGGCCCTGTCCAACTTGCGCTCTGTGGTTGCGACAGAACCATTACTATGTATCTTCACATTAGTTGTTAGTTCGCCTGTGATTCTGCCTACTGTTACATCCGCTACGGTTTGCTTTAACGAAACACTACCAGTTTCATTATATTGCTGCAATGCGGATTCTCCCGCATCTATTGCTGTTGATACAACTTCTTTCACAACTTTACCAGCAACACCTTTAGGAACAAAAGCAGATACCCCCGATGACGCAAAACCTGCAACTGTAGAAATCCCTATTGCAGCCAGGTCAACCTGGGTTAGTGACTGCTTCAATGATTGGCCTTTTATAAGGTTAGATGTAACCTGCGATCCATATTCAACTGCAGCTCCTACAATCGCTCCTATTATATTACTCCAGAATTTTCCTTCCGGATCATTGTTCTTTATCGGATTGTTTACTGCATAATGATAGGGTGTATAACTTTCCTGACCTCCTTTGTCAGACAATGGGTCGATTTGAATAAACCTTCCGATCTGCTGGTCGTAAGTGCGGGCATTAAAATCATACAACTCTAACCCACTACCATCATTGAACTCCTTATTCTGCAGCTCATTCCCATTATATCCCCGTTTGTTTTCCAGCTTCCCTATTGCCTTTGAGCTAATCCCACTCATGGTGAGCCCAAATGGATAATAATGAGTTTCCTCTAATAACCGGCTTGGGATATGCATAACTGCTACATCATCAAAGAAAATGTCCTGTGGTGTTTCATTACTTGTATAAACATACAGAAATCCACTCCTTTTTATGACCATTTTCCCTTGCTGCAGCATCTGCAATTCATCCGGCTGTTCTTTAACCTGCTTTACACCACTATTCTCATCTACCAACTTCAATTTTTCGTCAAACAATACGTAATTCAAATAAGCTCTTGGCCGGCCCGGCAAAAGATTATTCTGCGGCTCTCTTTCCCTTAATCGTTCATAATCGTTATTATAAAAACTTTCATTAAAGAGAGTATTATTTCCTGTCTGATCAACCACTTTCGAAACAGCGCCGGGCACAGAATTCCCAAAAGCCTTTACCAGAGAGGCAACCATATCTGCAACAGCAATCAGCTTTTTCTGTTTTGCACCTCCCACAGATTTGTAAAATGCTGTGGCGCTGATCGCAATGGTATCTCCAGTCATCACTTTTAAGATCACTGATGGCCCAATCTTCTTATCCGGATTGTTGGCATTCAGCTTGGCTACAAATTCATTTTTCTGCTCCCCTTCTTTCTGCGGATATCCTGCTGGTTTTGTTACTCGTGTGCCATCTATATTAGCAAACAATAAATTTTCAACCGGAGCCCGATTTTGCTCCATAGTAGCAAGATACATAGAAAAATCAGTTTGCTCCGATAGTACAACCCTGACATTGCCCAGATGGTCCTTTACAAAATAATCATATTCATATGTTACCGGGACATTTAAACTGCGAACAGGCCTGATCCTACCCTCTTCATGCAGCAATAGGCTTAACTCATTATTTTCATAAATAAATCCGGACATATAATCCGTTACGGTAACTTTGGGAGTGGCGGTGGTAATATCCGTCACTGTCTTCCTCCGCTTCTCTCCCAATGCGTCATACTGATATACAATCGTTCCTTTTCCAGTGATCTGTATACTTTCGGGAAGATTAAGGTGATTGTATGTTATTTGTTCAATCCCTTTATTTTTATCCAGTTCCAAGTTTCCATTCTCGCTATAACTATAGTCAAAGTCTGTATCCGGATTATTCAGGTTAGAGGCATTATTGGCGGCCGGTTCTTTAAAATCGCCCAAAGTGCTGGATATGTCATTCGCCGCATCTCTCAAAAAACGCAGTTTATTGCTGTTGGCTTCGTAAGCATAATGGAAATTGTCAATTGCGGATGAAGTAGTTCCCTTTAATCCCATTTGCAACATGCCCAATAAATTTCCATTCCCATCATAACCAGTTACAGGGTCTATTCCATCTCCGACCCGCATGCTATAATCCTCAACAGTATGATTCCAGGATGATTCATACTTATCAAAATCGGCTTTAAGCAAACGGTCATTTTTGTCATAGGAAAAATCATACTTCCTTTTGACATTATCGTTAGAACCACGCCAGATCATTCCGCTGATATTCCCATTGTAATTAGGGGATGCATAGACGGCACCCGAGATGCCTGTTACAGTATTATCATATCCAAGGTCATATCCAAAATAATTGGTCTCTTCATCCTTCAAATACTTTCTGTTCATCCCCAAAGTCCAGCCAAGTATATTGTAATCATAAGTAAGTGACTCAATTCCATCCGGGCCAAGATCAGGACTTAAGATCTTCTTCTTCAACTGTCCCAGTGCATCATACTCCTGTTTTGCTATCTTTTTACTTACCAAAGCGCCGTTCAACATTAATCCCTTCTTAACATCTGTAATTCGCCCGGCATTATCATACTCCATGCTTGTTAATACCCCTGTTATTGGCTCTATAGTATTATTTAGATTATGGTGCTGTTGATAAACACTCAGCGTCTGTCCTTCAAAGTTGTATAATATGCTTTTCACATCCTTACCCTGAGATGTATTATCAGAGATCACCTGTATTACCCGAGCCTTTTCATCATAATACGTAGAAGAAATCAACCATTGATTAGTTCCCAGGACCTTGACCTTAGTACCGGTAATCAGGCCTTTGGTTCGCTTGCTCACAGCAGAAGTTGTCTCGGGAGACACGTTATTTCCGGCAACCAGATTATTAAAATCGGTCATTACAGGAGTTTGCTTTCCCTCATAATTATAGTCATCATAGTATGTATAGGTAAGCGGTTCAAGCAGTATAGGATCTATACCTGGCAAGGGATTATTGGCAATGATGCTTTCTGTGCGAAGATTATACCCAGGTTCAATAAAGGTTTCCATTTCACCATCCGGCACCTCAAAACCTGTTTCAAAAGTTATACTGCTGTTAGCTTTATAAACCGTCTGTGTATGCTGGTTGACAATAAGGTTATCTATCCCCGGGATATTATGTGTAATAATCTGTGAGGAAGAAGAAGTATTTAAGCTATTCTGCAATGTTATCCTGTCTGCATTGCTGCTATACAATGCTGTCATAACAGGCCTGTTCAAATCGTCATAAAAAACAACATGCCATTTTTGTAAGCCTGTAAGATAACCATCCCTGGTAAACACAAGCCTGTCTCTGGAATCGTATACCATTTCCTGCACAGCAGAGCCGGGGATATATTTAGCCGTCTGCCTACCTTTCTCATCATAATCATAGCGATAACACAGTCCATCAAATACCTCAGGGTAATCAGATAAAGACCAGGTATTTTTGATCTCATCAACGGCTTTTGGAGGTAATACGAATCTCAAGCGTTTATACTCATCATAAATATAATATGTGCTTAGCCACCCGACATAGCCATCCTGGTTCCCGGTTAGCTCTTTTTTCGTTAAGAGTATCCTTCCCTCCTTGTCTTTAAATTCAACAGTCTGCGAACCATTCTCATCAGTAATTATCCGCTTATAGATTGCGCCCGGAGCATATGCTTCTGCACTATATGGTATATTACCACTATTTTCATTAAAGATCCAAATCCTTACGTTATCAGCAAATGTATTAAACAAATACTGGTAAGTTTTCCCCCTATTACTACCTGACCAGCTGCTCCCAGGCCGCATTTCTTTTTCAACTCTTCCCAGTGGAGAAAGCTCAATATTTGTCTGATTATAATAAAAAAGCTCACTGCTATAATTGGTACTCATAAAACCAGCCTGCTGTACAAAGGGGTCCAGCTTAAACTTACCATCAGAGGTAGCAGCCGGGTATGGCAGGTAACTAAATTTCTCCATGCCAAATTTGTCATATACAAAAGGCGCTACAAGATCATTCCCATTTCCTGCCATTCCTTTATCTATATTCTGTAGTGGCTGGCCCAATCCGTCCAGGTACTGCGTTTGCTGTTTTACCTCCTTTGTGGTTTTATTGACATTTATGATATCAGCTGGATTATTTGAAGGTATGCCAGCGGTCCATGTACGGATATAATTTATTTTAATAGCCGGACTGTATGGAGTAGGTATAGGTTCTGGCGTTTGTGCCAGTACAACATTGATCAAACCAGGTAAACATAGCAGCAGTGAAATATAAAAAAAAGTGATTTTCATTTTATCCGGATTATAGGGTTACAGGGATTATTGCTGATAATTAGCATCATATTGATAGTCAATTACCTTCAATACATTACGTTGTGCATCACGCACATATCGCAACCGTTGGTTAGCATCATACTCATAGTAGATGATCCTGTTATTCATATCACATTCACTGGTTACGCCTACTAACGGTGCATAGGTAAAAGTTGTCATTTGCGCTTTTGCAGGATACAATCGCACTTCATCAATTTGGCCGCTTCCAGAAATGGTAACAGTGCTTACATTCTTTGCCCTATGCTCAAAATAGGACCATCCACCATAGGATGGTCCGGTAACGGGAATTCCGGTATTCCCTGTAACGGTTAATGGTCCAGTATTTGACCAGTAAGAAACGATATATTCTGTACTACTAGAAAGATTTGATTTGCTCATTGATCCTGTACCTATATTATATGCTCTGTCTCCGGTTACACCACCGGCCACTGTCAACACTGCTCCAGGGAACGACCAGTTACCGGTTCCATATGCCTCAAATGATGTATAAGCAATATCAGCCTGGTTTGAATTCGTCACTTTAGCAATAGGGAACTGCTCAAGATAATCCCAGATATAACTTGTGGTAAGATCATGTTCTTTGGTCACCTGCAGCATATTTCCTTCATTATCATACCCTGAAAAGATCACTTTTTCAACTGGGGCATCACCCATGAGTATCTTGGTGATCTCTTTTGGTTTAACGAGGCGTTTGGAAGCATCCCACACTTTATAGGTCGTCTTTAGATCTGTATGGGCCTGTATCCTGTTTTCCATATTCATGTCAATTACGGACTCTACATGCGACAGGGGCTGTGCTATCATATTCCGGCGGATCATAGTATCCACTGCTTCTTTAAATTCAGGATTGGTAATAGAATTCACCAGATCTTTTGGCCTGTCATAAGAGCTGTTATAGATCCTTCCATTGCTTCCTGTTTTAACCACTAAAATGGGCAGGCCATGAGACGTTGCATAAGAATAATCTTCAGTGGTCACCATTGTTTGTCCACCTTCGTATTCCTCAACCCTCTTTGAAGCCAGCCGGATAGATTTGTTATATATCGTATATGCCTTATAAACTATTGGAGGATCGTGGGGGATCGAAAACCCCGGAGTTGTGACTAAAAAAGGGTAATCCTGTACCATGTCCCGTTCATAGCTACTACCGGAACCAGAAGGGTATGTGCGGCTATGCCTGCTATAATGATGCAACCTCAGATTTGTAAGATCAGGCATTGCCTCTCCACTTCCATAAATATTAACTTCTTTCCGAACTGGTAAATAACTGTTACCCTGTTTTTTGAAATACTCTGTTTCTAATAACTGACTATAATATTCAGCAGGATAAATACCCTCTTCTGCTGCAGGCATCAAAGGCTGTGCAATTGTTGGGCCCGCCGAATTAAAATATTCATATGATCCTACTGACGAAGGTGTTACTGTGAATAACGGATCATTATACCGATATATAGTTTTACCAGCATTTTCCATAATGTCTAAAACGTTTACCTGGTATTTGGCCACTTCTTTATAATGCACTGATGAAGAAAAATTGGTCTGTTTTGCCAGGTAATTAGTAATATTTGTATGTAATCCATGGCTCGAAAAATACTGTATGAGGGTGTTGTTAGGGCAAGTTAAGAATGATGTACTCCCCCAATCGTAAGATTCAACCCTGGACACAAGGTTTTCAAAAATCGGCTCTATTACTACTTTTCCTGCACCATCTTCGTTCTGTCCATATTTATAAACCTCCCGGGTTATATTACCAGCTGCATTATTATTCTCAATACTGGAAATCCTTAGTCCCCCTGCGTTTTTTATCAGGCCGTCAACAACAGATCTATACTGATTCATTTCAAAATTAAATGTTGTACTTCCTCCCGTTGGATAAATGATCTTATTCAATATGAGGTTCTTCATATGATTATTAGACTCGCGGCTAACATTACTGTATCCAAAATTTTGACCAGTAAAAGGCATTGTCATTGGAGGAGTCATTGCTGAAGGGTAATATGAACCATTATAGAAGCCCCACCAATCTTCACTCAGGTCCCCACCTACAGCCAATGGCTCATTATTATATTCAAAGTGGTATACCTCTCCTGAATTCAATGTAACAGCATCGAGTTTATTATAGGCATAACCGGGATGGCTCTGGTAAGCTGATAATGTAAAATCGATCGCTCTGATCTGTTGATCCTGCCGGTTAAAAATTGTGATAGATGTAAGCTTGTTTGCAGTAGAATAGTTAAACTTCAGAAAGCCATTCTTAAAAAGGATCTTATCTATTGTTTTCTCGTAGTAATAATTGAATATTGGATTGGAAGAAGTTGACTGTTCAAAGCTTATAGGTTGATACCCAGGTATGCAGGAATTGTATAACAGAAAGTCTGTTCTTACGGAGGTATTGTAAGAGGGAAGTGTATAAGTTTGATAAACGTGATCATTATAAGTGAACCTGATAGTATCAGTAAGATCAGGAGAAATTATTTCTGTGAGCAACCAACTCGTATTACTTTGTGTCACGCCACTAAAACTTCCCGTCCTTTCAGTAGCATTAGCGCCATCAGTTAATGATTTCCCGTAATGATATCTGATACCATCTTCCCTTGTTACATCAAAGGCTTGAATAGTCGTATTTCCTTCCAGGTAACAATATATTTGTTCCAGCTTTTTTTCATTGGCCAAAATGGCTGTAGCTGTTCTTGTACCTCCAGAATTGGTACCAATCAAAGAAAAAGTTCCGGAAGTTCCGGAAGCAGAATAAGAAAAGATATCATATTCGGAATCCTGCCCCCTGTTTTCTATATTAAACAGATAATCATATACATCCATCTTATACATTCCTAAAAGGTCAGTAGTATTGTACTTTTTGCTGGTAAGTAAATATCCATCAGGTCCGTAGTCATCTGGTATTCCTCTGATATCCCGGGATATGATCCCTCCGGTATGAAGTGTCCAGTAAAGTCCCAGAATTCCATCCCTGTCTGATGGCCTGAAACCGGCGGCATGGTACTTCATAGTAATAGGAAGCGACAATTCTCCTGATTCAATCTCGTAAATAGGAATTGAAATGTCCGGCACTCCTGTAGTATGGGATACAGGGTATTTTCCATACCTCTGAAACGCCTGAGCTGAAGGAGATGGTGGAATAATGTTCGGAATAGAAGAGGTTTGCTGGGCATGGCAAAATCCTATAGGCACAACAACGGCTAAAATCAACCAGATGATCACTGAGTTAAACTTCATAAGTATAGCTTCTTAGATTAGATTACCATAATAGGTATAGTAATTCGGGCAACAAGATATAGAAACTCTACGCGCCTGCAGATTTTTAACAAATGAACTGTAGGTGCATAAAGTTCAAAGATGTGAATTTTAATGCAAAAAAAATAGCATTGACTAAAAATAATATATTTTAGACAGCGTACATTGCAATGTGGGGCAACAAACAGGTATTCATGAAACCTACAACCTCACCTCCTTAGCCCTCAACCTCTCCCCTTTCACCACCGCCTTCATAAACCCATCCATCTTCTCAAACTCCCTGAACATGAAATTACTCACTTCATGCCCCTTCCCCTCATAAGTATATAACACCACCGGCTTCTTCCATGCCTTTGCCTGCTCGAAGATCGTCTTAGCCCCAAACATGATCATCCAGCCTAAAGTATTCGCTTTACAGAAATGATGCGCCGCCGTACCAAAAGGTACCAGCTGATCTTTAGTGCCATGCATGAATAAAGCAGGTATCCAGTTATCCGGAGTAACTGTGTTCATATCCAGCAGGGCGCCCGAAAACACCATAGCACCCCGGAATTTAATATCATTGGCAACACCAAAAGGATTATACAGCAATTGCAGGATAGTTTCTGCCCCGGCACTGCTGCCTGCTATAAAGAACATATCCTTATCAATGTTCAGGCTATCGCGGATAAAACGGGCAGCGTCTGCGGCATCTTCTACAGCGAGCCGGATAGCTTTCAGTTTCTCCGGTGTAGTGGTATTGCAACTAAAACTACCTCCTTTAAGATACAGGCGGTAAGAGATCACATACACATTATACCCCAGCTTGCCCAGGCCATCTGCCATGGGTTTCTGATTAGCAGGATCACCGCCGGTAAAACCTCCGCCATGTACAAACATCACAGACATGCCGTTTGGTTCAACGGTTGGTTTGTAATGATCGATGTACAAAGTCTGGGTATCTTTCACCGCGTAGGTCATCCGCGTTTGTGCCTGTACACTGACAGCAAACAATAATAATAACAGCGTTCTCATGCTTCAAGATAACTAAATGCCGGCGCTTTTTCAAGCGTTTGCCATACCTGGTATAATGCGCGGGGTACATGGAAACAACCTTTCCATTTACCGCCTTTCAATTGTAATAAAGGTTCTCCCTGGCGGTTCAGGTAACCGAACCATTCAGGATGTTCCGCATCTTTAAAATGCTTCCAGGTGTAGGCGTGTACTTTTTCAAACCAGCTCTTACAGGCTTCACTGCCGGTAAGCTGCCAGCCTTTAGCAAGGAACACCAGGGTTTCCATATGCACCCACCATAACTTCTGGTCCCATTCTAATTGCTGCGGAGGTTTGTTATGTACATCCATGAAATAGAAGATCCCGCCGTATTGATGATCCCATCCATGCTCCAGCATCCGCAATCCAACTTCCATGGCTTTGCCGGCCAGGGGCATATCGTTCAGGCGTACGGCCAGGTCCATGATGAACCACATGGCTTCGATAGCATGACCGGGATTTAATAAGCGGCCTTCGAAGGAATCAGAGAAGCTGCCATCTTCCAGTACATTCTCTAAGATGAGGCCTTTATCTTCCAGGTAAAAGACATTCATTACTTCTTCCAATACTTCCGGGATGAACTCGTTCACCTTTTCACTGCCCAGGATATGTTCCAGCTCCAGTGAAAGATTGCAGAGGATCATGGGTAATGCAAAGTTCTTCAGGTTGCGTGTGCCCGGAACGTTTTTGGTGTAATGCCCTTTGGGATTCTTTCTGCGGCGCAGGATGTTTTCAAATGTATCCTTTGCTATTGCATGGTATTCCGGCTTCGGATCTATTTTATACAATGCGCCAAAGGCCATGGCAGCAAAACAATCCGAAAAGATATTATAGGGTTGGATGAGGGGCTGGCCTTCCTGTGTGGTAGAAAAGTACCAATTGCCCTGTTCATCCCTCCCATATTTTTCCATGAAAGTGGCGCCGTGCAGGGCCATATCCTTCCATAGGGGGTTCTGTTCTACTTTGTCGTACAGCATGGAGAACATCCATACTTCCCTTCCCTGCAGCCACATGAATTTATCTGTGTCAAATACTTTTCCGTAACGGTCAAGACAGGTAAAAAAACCACCATGCTGTTCATCCCTGGAATTACTTGTCCAAAAGGGTAACACATTCTCCAATAACTCCTTCTTATAAAGTGTGGCTAGATGTTTCATTAAAAATTGGCTAAATATTCTTTGTATCGGTTATATAAATGACCAGCCTGCAAGTAGGCAGACTGTGGGCTCATAAAATGAGAGAATTCAAAAGTGATGGCTTTATCATATCCTGCCAGTCTTGCTGCTTCCAGCTTCAGCCGCAGTTTCTCGAATTTGATGGGCAGGAACTTAATGGGCATGTCACGGTCAAAAGATTCTGCGTTGGTCCAGCATTGCATGCCGAATTTATCTGCCATCCTTTTATTCACGGCGAAGAACTCCGGTAACTCGTGGTAATCAATATGGCCATCCTGGAAGGCAATGGCATCCACTGCACCACGTACCCCGTCAAAGATCTCACTCCATTCCTTTTCATGCTCCTGTATGGAAACGGCATCTTCTTTTGTAAGACCGGCTGATGCGGCCATTACTGCTTTCTTTCCATCTATCCATGGCGAGATGAAAGTAGGCAGGCCATTGCTCACCGCTTTGCATTGTTTGCCTAATGTAGAAAAGGCTTCCACAGCTCCTTTCGTACGGCGGCTGATCTCCATGCTCAGGTACCAGCCTTTAAAGCTTTTATAGTGGCCATACTGTTGCCATACTTCATCTATCACATAGCGGTTGGCATCTATCTCTGACTGCATATTACCGGTATCCCAGTAATGACCACTATCATAGAGGCCAAAGTAAAACTGCATGCCATGTTTATCTGCCAGCTCCAGGTACATCTTCACCAGGTCTGCCGGTGGCTCATAACATCCATGCTGCTTTTGCAGGTATGCAGAAGGGTAAGTGATAAAACGACGGTAACCACTGCGGATCAGGATCACGGTATCGATACCAATGGCTTTCATGTGACCGAAATCCCGGTCCCATTCCTCACGCCCCCAGTTCTGATGCGGGATATCATGACTGATCTCATCCAGGAAAGTGCCTGTTATCTTCATGTTACAACTGTTTTTTCTGTTTTAACCAATTCACCCAATCCACGTAAGCAGCCGGCTCCAGGTGAATACCGTCTTTAGTATAGGCGGCCTTCAATTCTCCCTTTTCATCCGCAAACAATTCATGCAGGTTCAGGTAAGGAAGGTTGAATTCTTTTGCAATGCGTACAATACCTTCATTCAGTGCCTTTACTTTCTCCGCTTTTCCTTTGAGATAATCATAAGGCAGCTTTCCTTCGTTCATGGGCAATACGCTCTGAATGATCAGCTTTGTTTTTGGCAGGCCTTGTGTGAGCCTGGTAACGATGTTGCGGTAATTGTTCAGGATCACTTCCGTGGGCAATCCCCTGCCGATATCGTTGATGCCAATGAGTAAAAATATTTTCCGGGGCCGCTGTTTGATCACGCCATCCAGGCGGGCCAGCACACCGAAAGTATTATCTCCGCCAATGCCCCTGTTAGCGATCTTCCTGCCTGACAACAGCTCTGCCCACTCCCCTCTTTCTGTGATACTGTTACCGAGGAACAGGATATCCGCCGGTTGGTTATTGAGTTGATCGTAAAGGTCCATACGCCCTTCGTAATACCAGTTATTATAACTGCTGTCTATCTTCTGCTGTGCGAATCCGAACACAGGCAAGAGGCAGGCAGCTAATAGTAATTGCTTCTTCATTATAGATATTTTTTACTGCGCAGATAATTCACCCAGGCCGGATAAGAACTTACTTTCAGATGCAGGCCATCCGGCGTTTCTGCTCTTTTCAACTGACCTTTTGCATCTGCAAAGGGTTCATGCAGGTTCACGAAGTTGTATCCATACTGTTTGGCCAGTTGTTCATAAGCTTTATTCACCAGCGCTACATTCGCATTCGTTACCTTTTTGAATGGCTCTATGAGGATAGTATCATTCACGGGCAGGATGCTTTGCACGTACACTTTGGTACGGGGCGATCCGGCTTTGATCATGGATAACATCCGTTCGCAGTTGTTGATGATCACGTTCGCCGGCACTTCCCTTTTCAGATCATTCACGCCGATCAGCAGGAAGATCTTTGCAGGTTTAGCCTGTACGATCTGTGGCAGGCGCGCCAGTACGCCGAATGAATTATCACCGCTGATGCCCCTGTTCTGCACAGGAAGCCCGGGCAGGATCTCATTCCATTTACCTGCTTCCGTAATACTGTTCCCCAGGAAAACGATCGCATGCTTCTGTTGTGGCAGGCTGGCGAATAATGCCTGCCTGTCTTTATAATGACCGTTATCATAAGTACTGTCAATCGTCTGCGCCATAGCGGAAAAGCCCATAGCTATCAACAGCGCCGTACCTTTCAGTTGCTTTATCATTGTTTATATTTTTCGTCTGCTTTGCCAAGATGGTTCCACCAGTTCTTTTTCAGGATCCAGGTAGTAGCGATGAAGATGATCGTCCAGCCCAGCATCTGCCAGTTTTCCCTGATCATGAAATAGATCGGGATCACTACCTGTGCCATCTGCCATATAATACCGATCAGGATATTGAACATATCGCGTTTGAATTCACCATTAGGTTTGAAGGTTGGATCTTCTGCCATCACCTCTTTTTTGATAGGTCCCCAGAAACCCCAGGGGTTCGTTTGTTTATAGAACGCTTTCACTGCCTCGCGGTTCACCAGCGGAGAAACATAAGTACCAATGATGCAACCGGCGAAAGAAAATGCCAGGATGATGGGGAATACGTAGATGTCCACTATCTCCGGGAAGAAGAACAGCTTAATGGTAGAGCCGATCAATCCGAACAGCATGCCGTAGAAGTAACCATATCCGGTGAACCTCCACCATAACCATTTCAGGAAGTTAGAGGCTGCATAACCACCATACAGCGCAGAAGTGATCCAGAGTGTGAGTTTATTCAGAGAGGCGCCCATAAAGCCAAACATGATACCAACCATCACCAGTACGAGGGAAGAGATCACGCTGATGCGGATGTATTTGGCATCTGAGGCGTTTGTATTGATGTATTTCTTGTAGATGTCGTTCACCACATAGGCAGGTGCTGCATTCACAAAGGCAGCAAAAGTACCCATGAAGGAAGCAAGCAAACCGGCCAGTAATAAACCTTTAAAACCTGCGGGAACAAATTTCGCAATAGCCAGCGGGGCTATCTTTTCAAAGTCGATATTACCTCCCTGCTGGTTCAGCTCAGTTTGCATGTACACAAGTGCCAGCACGGCAAAAGCAGCTACCATCAGGTAACGGGGAATGTACATCACCCAGATAGTGGTGAAGCTCATTTTAGCAGCATCGCCGGGTGTACGGGTAGACAGCACACGCTGCATATCGTAACTCGGAACAGGGCCTGCGATGGAAGCAAAGATACCTTTGAACAGCATCATCATTAAAAGGATGCCAAACAGGCCAAATCCATCTGAAGCGATCTTACTGTCCACACCCGGGAAAGGTGTACCACTCCAATCGAGGCCAAGGTCCCATCCAAAGGACAGGTCTTTCCAGCCTGCAGGAATAGCTGCATTGATCTGCTCTGCGGTAACAGAAGTATAAGCAATGTACCCGATCACCAGGCAGGAGATGGTCATAATGATGAACTGCATCACTTCTGTAGCTACCACGCTGTACATACCACCTTTGATGGTATAAAGGGTAGTCATAATGCAAAGGATGAGTGCGTAACTCCTTTCAGAAGAAAGATGGAACGAGCCGATCTGAAAGGAAAGGTCCCAGGGCAAAATAGAAGTGGAGAACTTACCGATGCCTTCAAAGAAATAAGCGATGAAACCGATCACGCTCACAATGGCAAAGATCACAATGATGATGTGGGATAAACGGGCGCCATTTCCATCTCCGAAGCGGAAGGTGATCCATTGTGCCCCCGTCATTACATTTGAGCGGCGCATCCAGATGGCGAGGTATACAAATACGAATACCTGGTTCCATACCGGCCATAGCCATGGAATAAAAGCGCTCTTCAATCCATAGATGAAGAGGATGCTCACCGTCCACATGGTACCTGAAATATCAAACATGCCGGAAGCGTTGCTCAGCCCCAGCATATACCATTTCATTTTATTCCCTCCCAGGAAATAAGATTGCAGGTCCTTTGAAGCCTTCCTTGCTATGTAAAAACCCAGGAACAGGATGGCTATCACATAACCGATAATGATCCCTATATCCAATACACTTAACGACATCTATAATTTTTTATGTTTTCCAATACCATTTGCGCTGAACAAAAAAGATAGTGATGAGTGATACAATGCCGGTGAACACAAGCCCACGCAGCACACCCAGCCATACATTATGCTCCATCGCACTTAACAGATCAATTGCTCCCGTGAGCTTTAATAAAGGCAGCAATAACAGGTTACCTGCTACATACGCCACCATCGGGTTCCTGCCGTTAATCGCCAGGTAGCCGATAATGCGTTTACAGTACCCGTAATATTCCAGCACCATAAAACCCAATACTGTGAGGAAGGCAAGCCCTCCGGTCACAAAATAATAACTATAATTAGAGGGATCTTTTTTAATGCCACCCTGCGTACAATCAAAACATAAACCCAGCCATAGTAAATACACGCCGGCCTGCAAATAGTTCCTCCAGGCCTGCACCTTTGTTGCCATCACCAGCATAAAGGTGCCTATCAAAACAGATAAAGCGAGATTTAATACTACCTGCCTGCTGAAAAGGCATACCACGTTCACGATCACCAGCAGGAATGCTCCTGCCGCAATCATCATCCATTTCCTTTTATCCCATGCAGGAATTTCAGGAACGGAGAGCAGTAACCATTCCCCGGCAAAAGTGCCGGGGAGGATAATGAACAGGTATTTGAGATAATAGAACTTATACATCCAGGGAAGCGGAGACCAGTTGTAGATGATCTCTGCCCAGCTGCCGGGCGTTTCGGCAGCTAAAAAAACGGCTGCTATAAAAGGTAACACCCCTAATCGGAGCAAGGGCTGTTTAGCCGTGAGCCACCAGGTAATACCTCCAAAGAAAGCCATATTCGCTAATACCAGGATGATGATATCGCTTTTGTAAATGTCCACGCCTTTGCAGATCAGAAAAGTGACAGCTGTAGCTAACGCTATAATCTTAGGGATCCAGGATTCCACCCTGATGAACAGGAAACATAACAGCACAAATGCGCCGATGGAAATAAACCCCAGGTTCCGTGTATGTAATGTAAATACGGCAAAAAATATAAGTAAGATGAAACGTTGTACCAGCCCGCCTAACACTTTCTTTTTAGTATGCAGGGCTAAGGGAATAGCCGCGCCCATGCTGAACAAAAAGAAAGGGAACACTAAGTCTACCCAGGTAATACCGGGCAGCTCAGGATTAAATTTATGCGATGGCGGTGGCGTTTGCGCATGATACATCCAATCCGGCAGGATGCCGAATGCGATGCTGCTGGACAAAACCATGGCCAGTATAGCAAAACCGCGGAGTGCATCAAGACTATTGCTTCGTTTCATATCGATTTGTACACTTAGTAAGCTGCCGGCTTTCACCGGCAGCTTATGCTTCATTGGCCATTCTGTGATTCGTAACTATTTTTTCAACCCATTCCTGACAGCTTCCCATAGTGGTTGCTTCAACCTGTTGTATTGCGGTGCATAGATGTGTACCACATCAAACAACATCACACCACCACTGGCTTTCCCTAAAATGTACTGGATGGTCTTAGAGATATCCGCCTGTGATGTCCAATCCACATTCCCCATATCGATACTGCCATACAGCGGCATTTTATTACGGGTGATATACATCCCTCCTATAAGAGAACCTTCCACGCTCCACCAATGGTATTTCAGTCCGGCAGTAGCGGGGTTGTCCGCCAGTTTCAGTTGTGTGAAGTAATTACCTGTCATCAGCAGGTCCAGGTTTTCTGCATAACCGGTTTCACCGTATTTAGGATAAGCCCAGTCGAAACGCAGCTCCTGGTCGTTGAAGGGATCGTAATCTTTGCTCGCCCAGTTTACCCCTACCTGGTAATAAGTAGTGTACCATGCGCCTACATAAGTACCGAACTTCATATCCGGTTTCACGGATTTTACCGCCTGCCTTGCTTTGATAAAGAATTGCTGGATAGTGTGGCAACGGTACATCAGCCATTTCTTGTAATACTTTCCTAAAGTGTTAGGCAGTGTTTGCCCTGCATTGGTCCTCCAGGTGGCTACAATATCCTGCGGGAACTTCATGTTCTTTGCGTCATTGTCCTGGTAGTTTGCTTCCAGGTATTTGATGAACTCTGCTTTGGAGAAATCAGAGAAATCCGCATCAATATCTGTATAACGGCAATAGTCCAGGATCAGGCCATCAAAGGTGTATTTAGTAGCGATCTCTTTGATGATATTGAGCGCACGGGTTTGTATTTCCGGTTGTGCAGGATTCACAAAAGCATTCCTTCCGGTAGAAGTGATGGGAACACGTTTGCCGTTAACATCACATACAATGCTCTCAAATTTACTCCTGAAGCTGGCGTCATCAAATACAGTTCCGGTGCTGCGGGAACCATCTCCCTCTACAAACGTAACGATAGAAGCATATACCTTGAAGTTACGTTTACGTGCTTCCTGGATCATGTAGCCTACATAATCAACACCGGTAGTGATGGACTTCCCATCCTGTGTGGTTACCTGTTTGGTATAGGCGCTGGGATACATGGTGTACCCGCTGCTGCCTTTTACGTCAATTACCAGTCCGTTCACACCTACCTGCTGGAGTGTATCCAGTACGGTTTTGATGTTTGCGGTATCGTTGAGGCGGCCGTATGTTCCAAATACATTGGAGCGTGCATCCACCCAGGCAATCACATCCCCTTTAGGCGTGATAACGGTATCCCCTCCACCGGGGGCCGGTGGAGCAGGATCCGCATTTTTCTTACAGGCTGCTGCAGAGATCATGATGATCACCAGCAGCGCACTTATAGTTCTTTTCATCTTTTACTTTTTTACTTTGCGTATGTAGTGAACTCATGTGCTACGATACCACCATTGGTGAGCAGCGTATACACCTGCATCCTTTCCTTGTTCTGAGAGAAACCTACACAGATATCCGCCGTACCGTTACCATTCAGGGTACCGTTCTGCTCAGCAGAAGTGAATACATTGAAAGTGGAGTAATTCGGATCTGCGGAGGAAGTATTTAACCTGGAAGTATTGGTTACATCAAACAGGCAGGTATGAATGCGGTTCAGATCATAAGTGGCCACATACTTCACAATAGCGAGGTAGTTGGCATTATTGAAACGAACATAAGCAGTAGGCATGTGGAAGATACCGAAGTTGGCCACTTCATTGGCAAATGCGATCGTTCTTGCCTGTGTGGCACCATTCACAAATGCAATGTCCTGCTGGTAGTTGATAAAGTAATCTGCATTAGCGCCTGCAGATACAGGTTGCGCCTCCGCATAGAACCCAAAGTTGGCAGCCCCGTTGGCAAGACCGGTATAAGTAAGTGTTTCAGGCGTTTGGCTTACCACCGCACCATTTTGCACCCTCCACCTGAAGATGATATTAGATTGACCTGCCGGTGCCATGATCACGGCGTTACCATCCAGGTTACCGTAAATATTCACCCTGCGGCCTACACCACCATCCAGCGTAATAGCAGCCGGGTTGTTGTTGGTCCATTCGATCAGTTTCACAGGAGCGCCGTCTAATGCATTTTTATACTTGTAGAGTATGAACTTGGCATTCTTGGGAGCCCAGGAAGCTGCCAGCAGGTTACCTACCGTATCTTCCACCATCTGGAAAGACAGCTGGGACCCGAATGGATTATACATCTCCTGCACATAAGCTGCCGTGAAACGGTTGTATACGCTGAACTTCGAAGGATTCGTTCTCCTTACCAGGATCAGGTGATCTCCGCTTACAGCAATACTCACTTCATTATTTGCAGTAAAGCCGAAATCAGAACCCGCTTTAGCCCACAGTTGGCGGTTGATACCAATGCCATAAGCCAGTTTGATAGGCTCTGCGGTTTTCAGCGTATAGGTTTTGGTTACACCATCCTTGCCTGTTACTACTAAAGGAAGTGGTTGAGACAGATCAACTGCAGCATCGTTTGCAATGGAAGCGGTGGAATGTTTATTGATCTCATAGGTCACCTTTGTATTGTTCATAACCGTGCCGGGTAATACATAGAACAATATTTCACCACTGGGTTGAAGCACCCCATCCAGTTCCTGTGCTGCACCCCCTGCATCTGTATACTTCACTTTCACATTCGTTAAGGAAAGGTTGCCTACCTTCTTTGCCATCACCACATATTTCTTAACGGCACCGGTACCTGAAACAATAGATAAGGTGTAAGGTTTGGAGAGATCGGTGAATACGCCGATAGCCGGTGTGATATAGGAATCCGAAGGAACAGAGCCACGCAGGATGATCTTGGTGAGGTCCATCTCATTATCGGAATCTTCCGGGAAGTAATAGGGAATATCGAAATAGATGGTGTCGTTGCTGTAACGGGGATTGAATAAACGGTCCCGGCCATTGCCGTCTTTGGTGGCATAAATATCGCTGAGGGTATTTGCCGGATTACGTTTGATCTCGTCCGCTTTGCGGCAGGCAGTGAATAAACTGCCGGCAGCCATGGTGAATATGATAAATGAACTGATACGTTTCATAGTTTGCATTTTTGTGTGAACAGGTAAAAACCTTACCAACCCTGGATTTGTTTCATGGCAGCATTACGCTGGATCTCATCTACCGGAATGGGGATGTAATACAAAGCAGGTGTGAACTGGCGATTCACATTATCTGCCGGTACCACTTCATATTTCCAGCCTGCACCCTGTGGTGTGATCCTGTGGCCGGTGAACTTCACACCGTTCAATACGGTGTGTGCTTTGCGCCAGCGGCGGAGGTCCCAGTAACGGTGTCCTTCAAACGCCAGTTCCACTTTACGTTCGTGTTCAATAGCTGTCATCAGTTGTGCAGCATCACCGGCTGTTGTACCAGGCAGGCCACGTTTGTTCCTTAACGCATCCAGTGCTGTAGTAGCACCTGAGAGATCATTGATCTTTGTTCTTGCTTCCGCAGCGATCAGCAATACTTCTGCATAGCGCATTTCGATGGAGCTTTGTGTGCTCTTGTTCACTACAAAGTTGGTATTGGTGGAATCCAGCATTTTTTTGATGTAATAGCCGGTCACTGTTCTTTTGGGTTCAGGGGAAGCAGCATATTCTATAAAGTTTTCCACGCCTGAACCAGCCTGTGAATTGATGGTCCTGCTTTTCCAGGGAGCGCCATTGTAAAGGATGGTGGCGTAAAACCTTGGTTCGCGGCCCACATATGGGTTGGCTGCCTGGGTAGCATTGCTCCAGGAGAATTTGGAACCATCGGCCATTTCAAATTCATTCACCAGTTCTGCAGTAGGCACGCCATATACCAATCCCTGGCCAGGAATATCACCCGGAGGTGCAAAACCCAGGTCAAACTGATGGGTGAATTGCGGTGCGATGTAATCCAGTTTAAAGAGGGATTCTTTGGAATCCTTTTTCAGGAAGATGGCAGCAAAGTTGCTTTCCAGTGCATAAGTGCCCTGATCTGCCAGTTTGATCACTTCAGCAGCAGCATCTGCTGCATTTTTATAATAAGCAGGTGCGTTGGCAGCAGGTACGCCGGTTAAGGGATCCTGGTTGTATAATTTCTTATCGTATTCAGCGATGGAAGCTGCATACAACCATGTACGGGCCAGCATACCATAAGCAGCTCCTTTAGTAGCGCGGCCTGCACGTGCAGCCGGTTGTGTAACAGGCAGCTTTTCTGCCGCATAGGCAAAATCTGCTGCGATGTATTTCCAGCAATCATCTTCACTGGAACGGGCATTGTCCTTATTCGCATATCCCTCCAGTTCAGGCATGATCACCACACTGCCATGTAATTTCACAAGCCAGAAGTATACATACCCACGGATAAAACGGGCTTCTGCTTCATACAAAGCTTTCTCCTCATCACTCACCTTTGCATATTTGTAAAGGCCGTAAATAAACTCATTGAGCTTGCGGATCCGGGAATAACCAGTGCTCCAGTAATTCAGTTGCGGGCCGGCAGCATCTACACGGCTGGCATCCATGGCAAGGATATTCACCGTTCCGTTACCAGAGGTGGTGGAAGTATATTTCATCACATCGGTGAGTGCATCTGTTGCGTTACTGTAACCGATAGGGAACTGGCCGAACTGGAAAGTATTGAACTCGGAATACATGCCGCCGATGTACAGCTCCATATTCGCCGGATTTTTATAAATGGCTTCTTCCGTATATTTATTGGTAAGCGGGATATCAATTTTACAGCCGTGCGCCAGTACCACAATGCCTGCCAGTAAAAACGATCTCTTTATTGTTGAAAATATTATACTCATCGCTGTACTTTTTAGAATGAAAGGTTTACACCTGCTGATAAAATGCGTTGTTGCGGATAGAAACCGTTGTTAACGTTCGGCATCTCAGGGTCCAGGTATTTGAGCTTGTCGAATGTGAACAGGTTGAAACCTGAAACATATACGCGGAACTGCTGGATCTTTGCCTGTTTCATCCAGCTAGCAGGAATGGTATATCCCAGTTGCATGGATTTTACACGCAGGTAACTACCATCACGGATCCAACCGGAGTTGATATGTGCGTTGTGAGCAGTTAATGGTGCTTTGTAAGCAGAGAGACGCGGGAATTCTGCATTCGGATTATCAGGCGTCCATGCTCCTTCTACCAGGAAGTAAGGAGAGTTACCATAACCGTAGAAAGACCTGGTGAAAGGTGTGTTATCGTCTACACCGGAAGTTCCGCTGGAACCTTCATAAGTACCTGCCAGGTTCACACTGCTGAGCGCAGCACCCTGCAGCAAGGCTGAGAAATCAAAACCACCATATTTCAGGTAGATGTTCAGGCCATACATGATCTCCGGCAGATTGCTGCGGCCAATAGCCACGAAATCATCCGTACGGGTAATACGGCCATCACCATTAATATCTTTATACCTGAAGAAACCGGGTGCCACTACACCAGCACTTGGTGAAGGTGCATTAGCTGCTTCCTCCCAATTCTGATACATACCATCTGCAACAAAGCCAAACTTGGTACCCAGCGGTTTACCTACACGGCGCAACCATTCAGGGGTAGAAGCGTTTTCATCCATACGGATGATCTTATTCCTTGCCCAGTTGAAGTTACCGGTAACACCATATTCCAGTTTGCCAATATGATTATTGTAACGGACCTGCAGATCAAAACCACGGTTATCCATAATACCGGAATTCACGGTAGCCGGATAATAGCCCCCAATGGTGGGTGGGAATAAGCCAGACTGCCCAGCCAGGATATTTGTAGTGAGCTTATAGAAATATTCAAAATCAAATCCAAGTTTACCATCCAGCCACAAAGACTCAAAACCCACGTTCGTTACTTTGGCTGTTTCCCAGGTAATGGAAGGATTAGGAGGTGCACTGGTATAAATAGCTGCAGTTGGCTTGCCACCCAGAACAATCACCGGATCGGTGGTCAGCTGGTAAGTTTGCAGATACTGGAAGGAAGAGATAGACTCATTACCCAAACGCCCTAAAGAGGCTTTCAGTTTCAGGAAGTCCACCACGCCTTTTGCTTTTTCAAAGAAGGGTTCTTTACTCACGATCCAACCCACTGCTGCTGCAGGGAAATAATCCCAGCGGTAATCCGGGTGGAAGTTGATAGAAGCATCATAACGGGTTGCTAATTCTACCAGGTATTTTCCTTTATATACATAATTGATACGGCCTACATAACCTGCCCTTGAATCCAGTCCGCTGCTGCCTGTAGGAGCAATGATGTCCAATGGGCCCTGTCCGCCATAGTCGATCTCATGAATATCCGTCAATGGGAAATTGCTGGCGCCTGTAGAAAACACGTTGTTCCTGCCCTGGCCAAATTCATACAATGCCAATGCACTGATCTCATGATCACCAAAGGTTTGATTATAGGTGATACTTGGCTGGAATGTTTTACGGAAGTTTTGGCTGTAAGACTGGCGCAGGGTGGTTCTTGTGATACCCGGTAAAGTATTCAGCATTACAAAATCTCCTGTAGTCTGATCCCTGGCGCGGCCCATCAGGGTATAAGGTGTGAGCCAGCTTTTATTTTCTGTACTGGTTTTATCATACGCCGCGAGCACTTTTGCTTCCAAACCTTTCACCCATGGTATCTTTGCACGGAAAGTGATATTCCCCTGGAAGATATTGGATTGGCCGTTCTGATAACCGGATTGTTGTACAGATGCGATAGGATTCACCCAACCTGCATTACTGTTATACGCAACTGGTAATCCGTTAGGAGCATACTCAGGCATGTTTGGAAGCATCCGCACTGCCTGGTAGAAAGGGTTCAGGTAAGCAGTGTTATCAGGGGAGATACCCGGTGTGCGGGTATTGGTCTGGCGAACGCCCAGGTCTACTGATACGGAGAAGATATCATTCAGTTCCGCATCGATGTTGGAACGAACGTTGTAACGTTTGAAGCCCGTATTTTCAATCACACCATTCTGATCCAGGAAACCCGCGCTGGTAAAATACTTCACTTTATCTGTACCACCTCTTACTGTTACATTATGCTGGTGTGAAATGGCAGTGTTGTCTGCCAGTTTACCTACCCAGTCAGTATTACCCAACAGCGGATTGGTATTGGTACCATTGCGCACCGCCTCTATCTGTTCTTTCGTGTACACGTAGGGAACAGGGAATGCGCCGGTATGGTCCAGGTAATCATTATCCATATCCGTTCCTTTATTGTACCAGTACATATAATCCGGGCCATTAAGGAATTTAGGGAAACGGGTATTGGAAGTTACCTGTAAACCGCCATCATAAGTGATCTGTGGTTTTCCGCTTTTACCACGTTTAGTGGTTACGAGGATAATACCATTCGCCGCCTGTAAACCATAAACTGCGGTAGACACGGCGTCCTTCAGCAATGTAATGGATTCTACCTCAGCAGGGTCCAGCGTACCGAAAGAAGTACGCGGTACGCCATCAATGATCACCAGCGGAGCCTGGTTACCATTATATGTAGCCACACCACGGATACGCAAAGTAGCATCATCCGCACCGGGACGGCCTGATTGCTGCAAAGTGGTAAGGCCAGGTAAGCGGCCAGCCAATGCATTGGTAAGGTTCATAGTGGGCGCCTGTTTCAGCTGGTCGCCACTGATCTGCACCGCAGAACCAATTACATTCTGTCTTTTTTGTTTACCATACCCTACTACGATCACTTCGTTCAAACCACTTGCAGATTCTGCCAGTGTTACTTTAAGATCGGCCGCAGGGCCTGTTGTAATTTCTTTTGTCTGAAAGCCAATAAAGCTAAATACTAACGTGGCTGATGCTGATTTCAGCGGTAAAGAGAATTTACCGGTCACATCTGTTTTGGTGCCAAGCGAGGTGCCTTTGATCTGCACCGTAACACCTGGTATGGAACCTCCTTTTTCATCCGTAACCGTTCCGCTAACATTGCCTGTCTGTGCGTAGGTGTGGATGGATGGCGCTATCAGAATAGCGAGGCATAGCAACCATCTGACCATACTTCTTTTGGTAGATAAAACATCCATAATAATCGTTGATTAGGTGAGTAGGAATTAATTGAATTGTCCGCTAAAGTCCACGCCCTTTTGGAATGGCTTCAAATAATAGTCTATTAATACAGCTGTAGTGCTTCTGTTTAGTTCCAGTGTAGCAGCAGGTTTGCCGGCGATAGCCAGTTTATTCCAGTCTGCTTCCACCTGTTGCAGTGTTACTTTAGTACCTGCTTTATCAAAAAGTTCCAGCAGGAACTGCAGTGTTAAAGGATCGCCGGACGCGCCCCAGTAATTCAACAGGGAAGCATAATAAGTGCGAAGGCCTTCTGCGAGTTCATAACGTGTGATGATCTTTTCAGGGTAGAACCATGTTTGGTTAGCCCATTGATAAGGAACACCTGTTCCTTTGAGGATACCGGTGGCGCCAATGCGCTGGATGGCCGCAAAATGCACGCTCTCTGCAGGCACATCAATAAAAGGCATGATGTAGGCTTTTGCATTGAGCAGTGCCTGCTGCACTGATCTGATGGCTACCTGGCGAGGTTGTATATTTTGTTGCAATGAAATAGCTGCGAGTGCACCCGCGGCCTGGCCAATGCCTAATACCACAGGCTGCAAACGGGTAGCGCCGTTCACGATATTCGTAACACTGATGCTCTTCTCCGCTACGATCAATCCTTCCACACCTTTTGGTATGAGGCTGCCCAGGGGAACATTATAAGAAGGCACACGGATCTTTACGAAATCGATCTTAGGTGCTGCCTGGTTCTTTTCATGATGATGATCTATCGTATAATCCCCTACAGCCACGCCCGTACGATACAAGGTCTTTTCATAAGGCCTGGACACTTCATTCACAGTTAACACAGCTTCTCCTTTTACACGGCGGGACTCCCGGTGATAAGGGATCATGGGTAACTTGTCAGTTGTAGGAAATTCATCGTCCGCAATGCCCAGGTGTTTGTAGCCGAGCGCGGCCTGCAGGTAATAGATAAAGCGCAAACTGTGCAGTTTCGCAGCTTTCAGGGCTTGCTCCCTTTCTGTAGGTGTATTCTCAATGATATTGAGGTAAAAATCATTGCCGGATTTCGGCCAGTTGATCATGTATTTATTATTCGGCAAACGGCCGTACTGCATCATATGATGACAGTTATTATCCGGGGAGTCAAAAGAAGCAGGATCAGATACATCACAGCTCTTTGCAAACTCCGCTGCATTATATCCTTCTGGTTTGGGAATGGTTTTGTTGGCGCCTTTACCGTAATCTTTCAGTACCACCACATAAGTAAGGTCCTGTATAATGTCGTTGGCTTTTTCGGGTGCCTGGAGTTCTCCTGTTTCATCACGACTGTCCATCCCGATATCATACTTTGCGCCTGCTGCTGCCATTACATCTCCCAGTTCAGTGGCATCTATTACCAGTTTTGCTTCGATGGTACTTTTCTTCTTTCCCTGCAGGATGGTTACCTCCCAGCGATCATCCAGGCGGCGGATGGATTGCCATTTTGTTTGATAAGCGATCTGCAGTTTTGGTTCAGCTGCAGCCATCTTCTTTAATATATCATTGCCTACATGCGGCTCAAATAAACAGTTACTGACCCAACCGGTGTATACTGCGGCCGGACCTCCATAATAAGTATAAAGATGTGAACGGAACTCTCCCCACAAACCGGAAGGCATCCTGTTATTACCATCAATGGCAGATACACCTGCGGAAGTAAGCATGCCTCCGAGCCAGGTAGTTTCTTCTATGATCAGTGTATTAGTACCCATACGGGCAGCCTGAATTCCAGCCATTGTACCACTTGCACCACCACCGATCACCAAAAGATCCGTTTTCGTTTGTGCGTTCACAGTAGTATAAATAAAGCTGAATACCAGTATTAATAGCTGAGTACAGTTGCGCATCCTTCTAGTCGATTATATATTGTTAAAGTCCCCTGCCTTTTGAATAATATTCAGATCTGGTTGGGCATCTAAATATTTAAAATGATTCCTCTAAATAAGAATAAATTTTATTAAAAGACAAGTACTTTTTAATATTATTTTTTAACTAGAGTATTATTAACCTCATAAATGAGAAAAGTAAGCCCTAAAATGAATATAGTATCATCGTTTTCCGGATTATGGTTCGAATGGGAAGATTTTTGCCCAAAATGACCAGATTATCAAGATTTGTTTTTAATTTTTTTTAAAAAGAATATCTTTGCGTAGATTGTACATTTATAAGATGTGGCAAATGCTGTAAAACTTTTTAAATAAACCTATCTCCCCAACTCACATGAGTCAAACATTCTTTGAAGAATTAAATAATGAAACCCTGGGTGGTGTAGCCTATAAGAATCTAAGTCTGAAGAAAAAGATGATCGCCTATTTTGCCAATATCAATAATGCGACCATTGCGGACCTGGCTAAAGAACTGAATGCCAGCACCCCTAAAGTGACCACGCTGTTAAACGAACTCCTGCAGGAAGGCCTCGTGCACGACTATGGGAAAGTGGACAGCACAGGAGGGAGAAGACCTAACTTATATGGCATGGCGCCGGACGCCGGTTTCTTTATTGGCGTGGAAGTAAAGCGGTACCATATTAATCTTGGCCTGTTGGATTTCAAAAAGAACCTTGTAAAGTTCGTAGAGAAGATCCCTTACGACCTGCAGAACACTGCGGCTTCGTTAGATGACCTGTGTAAGATCGTAGTGAAGTTCATTGATGAGCTGCCTGTTGGCAGGGAAAAGATCCTGGGGGCAGGTGTGAACCTCTCCGGCCGTATTAATTATGCAACAGGTTACAGTTACAGCTTTTTCCATTTTGATGAAGAACCGCTGAGCAGGGTGATCGAGGCCCGCATTGGCATCAGGACCTTCCTGGAGAACGATTCCCGCGCTATGGCATATGGTGAATTCAGCAGCGGCACAGTTAACAACGAAAAGAATGTACTGTTTGTAAACCTGGACCATGGTATTGGTTTAGGTATCCTCATCAACGGCCAGTTGTATTATGGTAAATCCGGTTTTGCAGGAGAGTTCGGGCATATCCCCTTCTTTAATAATGAACTGATCTGCCATTGCGGTAAAAAGGGTTGCCTGGAAACAGAAGCCTCCGGCGCTGCGCTGGTCCGTAAGTTCCAGGAGAAACTGAAGGAAGGTTTTTCTACTGTAGTGATGCGCAAGCATAAACAACCGGAGCAGATCACTTTAACAGATATTATACACGCCGCTAATAATGATGACATGCTGGCCATTGAACTGGTAGCAGAGATCGGCGAAAAACTCGGGAAAGGCATTGCCATGCTGATCAACCTCTTCAACCCTGAACTGGTGATCCTGGGTGGCAGTATTTCCACTACGGGCGATTATATCCGCCTGCCCATCAAAAGTGCGATCAACAAGTTCTCACTGAGCCTGGTCAATAATGATACCCAGCTGATCCTCTCCCGCCTTGGGGAAAAAGCAGGGATCATCGGGGCCTGCCTGCTGGTAAGGAATAAATTATTATCGCTGGCATAGAATTAATTTGGCGGGATAGCTTATGGCATGTACATTTATTGCCCAATTTAAAGGCTATCTCTATGACAACGGAACAAAAATCCATGCAGTATTATGTACTGGACGTATTCACCCATGAAAGGTTTAAAGGCAATCAACTGGCAGTAGTGGTGATCAATAAAGAACTTGACCTCAAACTGTACCATGATATCTCCCGGGAATTTAATTTTTCCGAGACCTCATTCATTCATTATTCAAAAGAAGAAAAGGCATTAAAGGTACGTTCTTTCACCGCCTCCGGAATAGAAATAAATGGTGCAGGACACAACCTCCTCGGTGCTATCTGTCTCGCGGAACTGAAAGACATGAATATTTTCCGCCACCAGGAAAAAGCTCCTTTTGTGATCATGAAAGATGAACGTATTCCCATTTCTATTGAGAACAACGGGCATGACCTTCCCTATGTAGGCATGCTGCAAAAACCTGCCACTACTGGTAACACCGTTCCCATTGAAGATATGGCAGCAGCCCTTTCCCTGCAACCGGAAGACCTGGTGGTACGCGACTGGCTACCTACTGTTGTTAGCACAGAAGTAGGCCACCTGATGATCCCCATTAAAAATATGGAGGCATTAAACAGGGCCGTACCTGTAAAACCCAGCCTCAGGAACCTCGCCACTGGTTATGGCTTTGAAGGATGTTATTGCTTCACTATAACGGATAAGGACACCCCACAGATCGCGCAGGCACGTTTCTTCAATCCAAGTATCGGTATTGATGAAGATGCTGCTACCGGCAGTGCTGCAGGGCCTCTCGGCGGCTTTCTCTTCTTAAAAGGATATATCCACCAACATACAGATTACAGCATACTGCAGGGTGTTAAAATGAACCAGCCCTCTGTGTTACGCTTTCGCATAACACCCGAAGGTATCTGGCTCAGCGGCACTTCCATCATTGTGATGGAGGGTATATTGCATGTGTAATTGCGTATATTTAAGGTATGGCCACTTCCTTTTTACAAGTACTGCTGTCTCTCGCAGCAGGTATTGGATTGATCGTACTACTTACGGTAAAGTTCCGGGTGCATGCTTTCTTCGCTTTATTCCTCGCGTGTTTTGTGGTAGGCTTAGGCGTACAGCTGTCTGTTGCTGAAATTGTTACAGCTATGAAAGAAGGCTTCGGGCATATCCTGAAGAACCTTGGTTTTGTGATCATGCTCGGTACCATGCTGGGTGTGATACTGGAACATACAGGCAGTACACGTGTAATGGCCGCATTCATTTTAAAGTTAGTGGGGGAAAAGAATGCTGCTGCTGCCATGGGTATTACAGGCTTTATTGTAGGCCTGCCCATCTTCTGTGATTCCGGTTATATTGTTTTAAGTGGCCTGAATAAATCTGTAGCAAGAAGAAGTGGTATATCCCTCCTCGTGATGTCTGTTTCACTGGCATCCGGCTTGTATGCCGTGCATTGTTTAATTCCTCCGCACCCTGGTGCTACGGCTGCTGCGGGTATTATCGGAGCAGATATCGGCAAGCTAATCCTGATAGGCATCCTGGTAGCTGTCCCCGCTGCTGTGGTGGGTTGCTGGTGGGCTGCCCATATGGGGAAAAAGATCCCCGTAACAGCTATGGACGAAGAAGAAGAAACACCCGTACTCCCGGATATTCCTGTATGGAAAGCATTCCTTCCTGTTATTGTTCCTATTATCCTAATTGGTGTGGGTGCTTTCAGTGATCTGCAAAAAGGTGCAGCCTTTCTGCATGTACTGGGCGATCCGGTCATTGCTTTATCCATTGGTGTGATCCTTGCTTTCTTCACCAGCACCAGCTGGCACAGGGATGCCCTGAGCAATTTAATGCAGGAAGCTGCTGAGAAAGCCGGGAGCATACTGGTGATCATTGGCGCAGGTGGTGCTTTTGGTGCCGTACTCGCCACCACAAAACTCGGCGATCATTTTTCCAGTTCCCTGTCACTGGGCAACCTGGGGATCATCTTCCCCTTCCTGCTCGCATTTATATTAAAAACCGCACAAGGCTCTTCTACGGTAGCCATTATTACAGCTGCTTCCATCATTCATCCTTTATTACCCGCACTGGGGCTGGATAGCGATATGGGCAAACTTCTCTGCATGCTGGCTTTGGGTGGCGGCTCTATGATGATCTCTCATGCCAATGATGCTTACTTCTGGGTGATCAGCAAGTTCTCCGGGCTGGATATGAAACCCATGCTAAAGGTATATTCCATGGCTACTTTATTCATGGGCTTAACAACATTGGTGATTGTGTATATCCTATCGCTGCTGCTGTTGTAATGGCCTGAATATTGTGTTTTAACCCATATGCCTGAAGGACCTTCAATTGTTATACTGAAAGAAGAACTTGCGCCATTTATCGGAAAGAAAGTAACGGCTGTTTCCGGCAATGCAAAGATTGCACTGGAGCGCATGGAAAAGAAAAAGATCACAGGTATCAAAAGCTGGGGTAAACATTTACTGATCTGCTTTCCGGGCTTTGCCGTACGTATACATTTCCTTCTTTTCGGCACTTACCGTATCAATGAAACAAAAGCATCCCCACCCCGTTTACACCTGCAATTCAGCAAGGGGGAGATCAATTTCTACGCCTGTTCCGTTATTATCATAGACGAACCGCTGGATGAACGATACGATTGGAGCAGGGATATCATGAATGATGCATGGGATGCAAAGAAAGCGATGGCCAGCCTGAATGAGATCCCCCAAACCCTTGTATGCGATGCCTTGCTGGACCAGGATATCTTTGCAGGTGCCGGGAATATCATTAAGAACGAAGTGTTATTCAGGATAAAAGTACATCCTGCCAGTAAAGTAGGTAAGCTACCGCTTAAACAAAAGAAAGACCTGATCAAAGAGGCTGTTAAGTACAGCTTTGAATTCCTGGAATGGAAGAAGGCCTATGTGTTGAAGAAACACTGGAAAGTGCATACAAAAAAGACCTGCCCACGCTGCCATATTCCTTTAATAAAAGAATACCTGGGCAAAACAAACCGCAGAACATTCTTCTGCGAAAACTGCCAGGTACTGTATAAATAAAAAACCGCCTCAGCAAAAGCGAGACGGTCTTTTTAAGGTTTCCGAAAATATCTATTCTTTATAGATCAGTATTTCAATCTTACCATCTTTTGTAACAGCACCCCTGTACATACCTTCTGTATTGAAAGGCATGGCCATATTGCCATCTTTATCCAATGCAATCAATCCTCCGTCTCCGCCAAGATCCCCTACTTTTTTGATCACTGTTTTACCAGCTACCTGTACAGACAGGCCTTTGTATTCCATGAGTGCAGAAAGATCATGTGCTACCACACTGCGGATATAGAACTCACCCCATCCTGTGCAGGATACAGCCACTGTTTTGTTGTTAGCATAAGTACCGGCACCAATGATAGGCGCATCGCCCACACGGCCGTATTTTTTATTGGTCATACCACCGGTAGAAGTACCTGCGGCAAGGTTGCCATTATGGTCTAATGCCACGCAGCCAACAGTACCGAATTTATTATCGTGATTGATGGTACCTGCTTTTTGCGGGGTAAGGAAACTATGGTCCAGCTTTGCTTTAATAGAATCTTCTTTCAATGCATTCTGTAACCCCTGCCAGCGTTCTTCTGTTCTGAAATAAGAAGTGTCAACTATTTCCACGCCTACTTCTGCAGCGAACTGTTCAGCACCATTACCCACCATCATCACATGCTCTGACTTTTCCATTACGGCTCTTGCCAGGGTGATCGGGTTTTTGATGGTACGCACACCCGCTACAGAACCTGCTCCCAGTGTTTTACCATCCATGATGGCGGCATCCAGCTCATTCCTTCCGTCGTGCGTGAATACAGCGCCTTTACCTGCATTGAACAAAGGATTATCTTCCAGTATGCGGATGGTGGCTTCTACTGCATCAAGACTGGTACCACCTGCTTCCAGAACAGCATATCCTTTCTTCAGCGCTTCTTCCAGTCCGGCTTTGTAGCGGGCTTCCTTTTCTGGTGTCATGTTCTTTTTGAGGATGGTACCGGCTCCGCCATGGATCACCAATACATAGTTCCCCATGTTCCGTTGTTGCGTATTTTTACATGCTCCTATAAGCAGGACAAGCAAAAAGAGAAGTAGTTTTCTCATAAACAGATAATAGATTTTATTGTAACCTTTCTTTTAAGTGTCCGTTTTCCACCCACCAAAAATACCACTTTCCTCCCTTCGCTTTGTTTACAGAAAAATCAGCTACGGAAAAGTGGCCATTCCCCTGCGGAGTGCCCTGCAGCTCATACACCTTTACGGCCTGCTGATTGGCTTTCCATTCTACAGGTTTACCGGGAGCACATTGTTCAGGCGGATCTTTTGTGATCAGGAAGTAAGCTTTACCTTCTCCATATACCTGCGCCTGCCCCTTCTCATCAATGCAAACAGCTGTTCTTTCATCCGGTGCAATCCCTTTCGGATAGATCTTCCAATCCGTAATGATGCGTGCCATAAAAGCCATATGCCTTCCCTGCCTTTTTCTTGCCACATAATGCTGATCGCTGATCACATGTTTTAAGAAAGGCGGATGCAGCAGATCATTGTTGTACAGGGTTACCAGTGTATCATACGGGTCCTTCAGTGCTGCTGCTGTAGCGCTGCCTGTTTCCCCGCTGTAATACAGCCCCGTGAGGATAGCACAGCCTGCGCTGGTTCCGCCTACGGGTACTTTCTTTACATTCAGCAGGTAATTGATGGCATCTGCTGTTTTAGTACCGCGCCAGAAGTTCATGTAATTGGATTGATCACCTCCTGTGATGAACAGCATTTCTGCATTCCTGATCACTCTTTCCACTTCAGGGTTATTCGCCAGTTCACGGGAATCGATCAGCAATGTTTCCACGGAAGCTACTTTACCCAAACTATCTATGGTGCGGTTGTATAAATAATTGCTGGATGCGCGGATCACCACTACATTGCCCCCGCCGCTCTTTTTGATCATCCATTGAAAAGCGCCGGGAACATCTCCCCCTCCGCCGATCAATGCCACGCCGCCACTTGTTTTTGTCTGAACATCTGTTGTATCACCGGTTACACCCAGCGATGCTACTCTCTTCTGTGCCTGTACATAAACTGATATGCTTATGAAGAACAGGATCATATATCCTTTCATACTTAGTATCCCGGGTTTGGTTTCATATTTGGATTGGCCCTTAACTCGCTGTTAGGGATGGGGAATACATACTGAGCGTCTGTAGGTTTTAACAATACAGCACCCAGCGCATTCACAGCATCTTCCGGATTACGGGAGATCACCCAATTCCTTCTGCGCAGGTCAAAATGACGATGGCCTTCAAAAGCCAATTCTTTAAAACGTTCTGTGATGATGTTATCGATCATGATGTCCTTATCTACGATCGTTACCGGCGTATACCCGGTAATGCGGGCCGCACGCAGCGCGTTCAGATCATCTCCTGCTTTGGGAAGATTGTTCTTTTCTGCATAGGCCTCCGCACGGATCAGGTACATCTCTCCTGTTCTGAGTAATTTCACGTCCGTAAGGTTGGAACCATCTGCTTTGATATATTTCACCACAACATTCGGCACCTTATTATCCGCCAAACGGCCCGGTTCTATCATGATGTAAGAACCGAAACGCACATCATTTACTTTATCGAAGAGATTGGTAAGCTTATAAGAAGCGGCATAATAGATCCTTGATCCGGCGGGATCATCCAGGAAACCGGCTTGTGTGTAGAGGTTGCCGATGATCTCATCTCCTTCTACCCTTTTCAGTTTCCAGATCACCTCTGCATTGGAGTTATCTTTCCAGATCTGCGGGAAGGCGGTCTTAGAAGCCAATGGCAAGGCATTGATCACTTCTGTGGCATATGTAATGGCATTATCCCAGTTCTTTTCGTACAGGGCTGCACGTGCCTGCAATGCAGATACGGCGATGGAAGTGATCCTGATCCTGTCGTCAAAACCGGCTGGTATCAGGTTCCTGGCATTGGCAAGGTCTGTATTGATCCTGGCCATTGTTTGTGCAAAAGTGAGCCGGGCTGGTTTGCTGTTCATGGAGCTATCCATATAGGGAACACCCAATGCATCCGGTTCGTATTTCGCAGCAAAGTTCCTGATCAGCTCCAGGTGGCAGTAAGCACGCAGGGCCAGTAATTCGCCCCTGTATTGACTGATCGCTTCCTGCTCTGAGGGTTTCACCGGAATTTTCCAGGAAGCACTCAAAGCCCTGTTCAAACGATCGATGGCAACATAGTTATCCTTAAATGCAGGATGCAGGAAACTACCATCGTATTGCCAGCGGTGTGTGGCAAAACCTGAGCCGGTACTGTTCTCAGAAGGCAGCATGTTCTCGTCCGTGATGATGGAGGTGTAATACATGCTGGAACGGAAATTGAGCGTGGAGTAAGCTCCCAGCAGACCTTTATTGATATCGTCCACTTTCTGGTAAGCGCCCTCCGGGTCTATAAAATCGGAAGGGCGCAGGTCTATCTGCTTATTGCAGGCAGTTGTGGCAAAGGCTATGAGAAGTATATAGAGAGAATGTTTTCTGATGCGCATAATGAAGGATTAAAAGTTAACATTTAAACCAACCACGTAAGTTCTCGGAGCAGGATAACTGAAACGGGCGTATTCGTTACCATTTTCAGGATCGAAACCTCTCCATTTTGTCCAGGTGAAAAGGTTTTGCCCCTGCACATAGATCTGTAATCCTTTTATGTATTTCATATTACCCAATGCACTCTTTGGAAGATTGTACCCGATGTTCGCATTCCTTAAGCGCAGGAAAGAAGCATCCTGTATATCCCTGGAAGTATAATTGCGATCTGCATCTATGCGTGGCAGGATGGCATTATCTCCCGGTTTCTTCCAGCGGTTGTACAATAACCGGGTGGATTGATTACTGGTGATGAAGCTGGGATTCTCATTAAAGTAATCCTCATTATTGTACCGCATCACCTTTGCATTAAAGCTCAGCAAAGCATTGGCATAAAAATTCTTCCAGGTGAGGGAAGTATTGAAACCACCTGTTATTTCAGGAATGTAGGTACCAAACTCTGCCACGCTCATGGTAGCCGCATTATAATCTGTAGTGATCTCTCCTGTTGCTGTGTAATACTGCGGATCACCATTAGCAGGATTTACGCCAGCCCATTTCGGAGCATAGTGTGCGCCGAAAGGAAGGCCCACACGGATGATGCCGGTATAACCATTTTCAAATTCTTCTGCGCCCCCAAGGTCCAGCACTTTGTTTTTGTTATACGCCATGTTCACGCCTACCGTCCAGGTAAGGTCATTCTTTCGTACGATATCCCCCTGCAGATCTATCTCCACGCCCCTGTTCCTCATTTTACCGGAACTGATCGGCAATGTTTCGTCCGGTACGCCGGCTGTGAAAGACAATCGCTGATCTATGAACAGGTTACTGGTGATCCTGTTGTAATATTCCATCGTAAGGCGGATGCGGTTGCTTTTAGTAAGCCCGATATCAAAACCTATGTTTAACTCTTTTGCATATTCCCAATCATAGTCCGGGTTACCGGGCTGGCTGGGAACAATAGCCGCATTACCGCCATAAGAAGCTCTGGCGAAAGTAGCCAGGTAGGCAAAATCACTCCCAAACTGGCTGGCGGTAGTACCATAACTGGCCCTGAAACGCAGCGCGGAAATGAAGCTAACATCTTCCAGGAACTGTTCCCGCTTAGCTTCCCAGGCTACGCCTGCAGAATAGAAACCATGCCACCTGTTAGTGGGCGGCACCATGGAAGAACCATCCCTTCTGTAACTTCCGTTGAAAGTATATTTATTGTTGTAAGTGTAACGCAGCAAACCAATGTAGGAGGCTGTAGCATTCTTAGACTTACCACCGTTAAGCAGTGGTGTATATGTTCCCGGATCACCTATTCCGGCAGGTGTTTCAGGTAAGCGGGGATCTAATCCGTAGCCGGTAAAACCGAAAGTGCTGTACCTGTTCTGCAGGTATTCAAAATAACCGGATACCTCCAGTTCATGTCTGGAATTGAAGGTGGTATTATAAGTAAGGCCAGAAGTGGAGATCAGCGAAGAATTCTTTACAGAACCTTCACTATAACTACCCAGCCTGCCGTTGGATACCCTGCGGCCTGCATAAGAATCCGGGTTGATCCATTCTTCATTCACCTGGTCACGGTAATCGATGCCCAATCTTGTTTTAGCCACGAGCCCTTTTACGATCTCATAACTGAGCGAAGTGCTCACGATCAGCTTCAGCTGGTTCTGCTTCCTGGTGGTGTTCAGCATCCTTTCGTAAGAATCACTTCCTTCCCTTAGGTCCAGCACCGGGTAATTGGAACCATCGCCTGTGGTAACCAGTTTACCATCAGGCGCAAACGGGTATTCATAAGGCAATGCATAGTACACGGCAGATAAAGGGTTATTAGCCCCGGAGCCGCCTTCGTTCTGAATGAGATTACCTTTTGAATACCCTGCGTTCACGTTTAAGTTGGCGGTTAATTTACCTGCCGTGAAGTCCAGATTGTTTTTTAGTGTGTAACGTTTAAGGTCTGATACTCTTACCAACCCCTGCTGATCAAAATAATTGAGGGAAGAGTAAAAGCGGATATTTTCATTACCGCCGCTGGCGCTAACCTGTTGTTCCATATAACGACCGTTGCGCATGAACAGGTCTCTCCAGTCAGTATCCTGGCGGAGAAGGCTGTCTACGATACGATCTGCTGCTGCTTTTTGGGCAGGAGTTTTTCCTGCATAATCCGGGTTCAGCTTGGAATAGATCCAGAAAGGGCCAGCTTCCGCGCCGGTTTCCACACCAATGCCTTCTTCAAATTCTTTCCGCTGTGCGGAGTTCATCATATCGAAACGGGGAGTGGTTAAGGTAGAAACGCCGTACTGTGATCTGTACTCCACCGCTACTTTTCCTGACTTACCTTTTTTGGTAGTGATCACGATCACGCCGTTGGAACCTCTTGAACCGTACAGCGCTTTTGCGGAAGCATCTTTCAACACCGTAACGGATTCAATATCTCCGGGGTTAATAGACTGAAAGGTACCTGCTTCAATAGGCACACCATCCATCACATACAATACAGCGGTATTACCTGCAATAGTACCTACACCACGCAAAGTAACTTTTGCACTGGTACCGGGCTGACCGGAAACGGCATTCACCTGTAAACCGGGAACGCGGCCCTGCAGCGCTTGCTCAAAAGTAGCAGCAGGTACATCGTTGATCTTATCGCCGCCGATGGTAGTGGCAGCAGAAACAGATTTGCTTCTGTTGTAACCGGTGTAACCTGTTACCACTACTTCGCCCAGGCTGGTAGTGGAGGGTTGCAGTACTATATTGATCTCTTCCCGGTCACCTATCGTTACCTGCTGGGCAATGAAACCCAGGAGGGAGAAGTCCAGTGTTTTAGCACCATCCGGTACGGCCACCGCAAAGCGGCCATTCGCATCCGTTACTGTGCCGGTAGCGGTTCCGGTCACCTGGATGGTTACGCCCGGCAGGGCTTCATTAGAAGAACCTGTTACACGCCCTTTCACTACTTTGTCTACCGGGGCGTTCTTGTTGGAAGGCATGATCACCACCAGGTTATCTTCCTTCACCACATAACCTAATCCCAGTCCTGCAAAAGCACGGGACAGTACCTGGGCCAGGTTGGCATTCTGTACGGAAATGCTCACCCGCTGGTTATCCGGCAAAGTGCCCGTGTGGTAAACGAAACGGTAATCCGTCTGTTTCTCCACCTCGTTCAGGACCTGCCGGATGCTGCTTTTCCGCAGGTCCAGGCTGATCTTGTCCTGCCCTGCGCCGTTCACGGCATATACCTGCAGGCCTAAAAGAAGCAGTAGCGTAATTAGTTTCATAGCTAATATTAGCGCGCGTTTAGATGGAAACGGGCATATAAAACCCGGCTCCAACACATTTTTTCTCATAACTTTGTTATGGTTTAGTGAATGAATACCCTAATTCTTTTAACTAACCGCCGGGAAGTGCGCCAACACTTCCCACTTTATTTTTATTTACTGATAACGATCCTGCTCTGCTCCATCTGAAAATTGAAGGGATAAGATAACTGTAGTGCTTCCAATGCTTTGATCACTGTTTCACTCTCAAAAGTGCCCGAATAGCTGTATTGCTTTACGGCTTCGTCTGTGATAACGATCTGTATGCCATACCATTCCTGCAAACGGATGGCGATCTGCTCCAATGATTCGTCCTGGATCTTGAGCCTGCTTCTTACCCATGCAATTTCCTTTGCTTTATGGTCCTGGGGGTCTACCGCCAGTGAGCGTACCTTTAATGCAGCAGTGTCTTTTGCCTTATCGGCATAGACCACGAGTTTTTGATTTGGTGTAAGGATGGTTTTGTGCTCCGGCTTTGTTTTAGAGGTAACAGATACCTTTCCCCTGAAAAGGGCAGTTTCTGTGTATACGTTTTCCGGATAAGCGCTCACGTTGAATACGGTGCCTAATACTTCTATACTAACGTCTTTTGTGTGTACGATGAAGGGATGTGCAGGATCTGGCTTTACATCAAAAAAAGCTTCACCGGAAAGGGTGAGTATCCGGTTGTTTTTCCCAAATCCTTCTGAGAGAGAGACGGTACTGTTGTTCCTCATGGTCAGTACGGAACCATCTGAGAGTACCAGGGTTTTCCTGGGCTCATTGCCGGACTGGATGGTTGCGGCCAGTACGGGCATCTTATCTTTATCAGTGGCGTATTTCCAGATCAGGGAAAGGCCAAGTAATGCCACAAAAGCGGCAGCGATGGAGATGTAGCGGGATGTACGTTTGGGTGTTCCCTGCAATGCTTCTTTCAGCAACATAGAACGGCCTATACCATCCTTTAGCTGGGCAGCCTGCTCCTGCAGGTTTCCCTGGTTACCATTCAGGATAGCGAAGATCTTTTTAGCTTCTGCGATATCCGCGGCAGCTTCCGGATGCGCTTCCATCCATTCCTCCCATTGGGCTGTGGCGGATGGGTCTGTTCCCAGGCAATAACGTTGAAAGGATTCATCACAGAGGAAATCCTCTGCGTTACGGTAATTTTGGTCCATCTACATACACCTTTCCAATACTGACGGCAGAAAAGTGCGTTTTACCCAAAGAAAATTTAACTTTTTTTTATTTCAGCAGCTGCCGGAGCAAATGGATGGCGTTATAGATGGTATTATACACTGTTTTTACACTTTGGGATGTATGCTCCGCAATTTGCTGGTAAGAGTATCCCTCAAAGAACATCAGCCCGATCAGTTCCTTCTGGCGGGGCGTTAACTGCTGCAGGGCATGATATAATTTACGTTTCAGCTCTTCATCCTGCTGCACCCGTACGATGATCTCTTCATAGGGCAGTTCTGTTGTAACCTCCTGTTGAGACATCCGCTCAATAGCCGTGTCGATCCTGGCGTGGTACTCCAGCTGATCGATCAGCATCCTGCGCAGGGAGGTGAACAGATAAGCCCTTACCTGCTTAACTTCATTGAGCCTGTGCCGCTTTTCCCAGAGTTGCAGGAAGAGCTGTGTAACGGTGTCTTTCACCAATTCATCATTGGCCGTAACTTTCAACCCGAACCTTACCAGGTGGAAATAGGTATTGTTATAGAGATCAAAAAAGGACTGTTTATTCCCTTTCCTGATGCCTTCCCAATAAGCGCTATTGTTTTCTTCCCCTGTCACTTTATATCTTTTATCAGTTCCCGGACGGCTGCCTGTAGTTGCTGGTCCTCTCCCCCGGCTACTTTATCAAATTCATTCATCACTTCAATATCCGGTTGTGTGCTTACATTTTCAAGATATTTTCCCTGCAGGTCTTTTACACCTACAGTAGGTACGCTGAAGTGCATGGTATTGTCAACGAGCGTTTGCCCCGTCATCCAGGTACAGCTTCCGGGAACGGGCATCCCCACCAGTTTACCCATTTTCAAGACCTGGTAGTCATGTACAAAACACTGGCCATCGCTGTAATTTGCTTCGCAGGCCAGTACAATGGAAGGTTTCGTCCACCTGAAAGAAGGTTCGCTGTTCACCAGGAAATGGTCTGTGGTATTGTCCCTTACCTTCTTACCGCTGAGGAACATGATCAGTTCAGATGCCAGGTCCCCGCCCCTGTTGAAACGCGTATCCACCACTATGCCTTTTCTTCCGGGATATTTGCCCAGTACTTCTTCATATGTATGACGGTAAGCATTATCATTCATCCGATAGAGATGTACGTATCCCAAGGTACCATGGCTGCGCTTACTCACTTCTTCCTCATTCCTTTTCACCCATCGTTCATATATGAGATCGAATTCCGCGGCTGGGCTGATGGGCTTTACCTTGACCTGCTTACCTGATACTGTAAGCATGATATCTTTACCGGCTTTGCGGTTAAGATAAGCTGCAAAGTCTTTATTTGGTTCAATTTTTTCTCCGTCTATTGCTTCAATCACATCCCCCGGTTTCACCAGGCCTTCCAGGGGACTGCCTTTCATGATCTCTTTAATGGCTGTGCCTTTATAGAATACACCCAAAGAGGCTGTTACATCCCCATCCTTTCTGTCGTCCCGGTAGGTAGCGCCTGTATGGCTTACATTCAATTCACCCAAAAGCTCATTGAGCATTTCTGCAAAATCATAATTGTTATCGATATGCGGAAGGAACTTTTCATAGTTCACCCTGAGTGCAGCCCAGTCAACACCATGCATGCCCGCGGTATAGAAAGTTTGCTTTGTTTTATTCCAGATGTAATCAAACATCGCCTTTCTTTCTTCTCTTACTTTTACAGGGAATGTACCTTTAAATTCAATAGTATCTTTTTTTGCGGCAACCGGGTCCACCCGTAATATTTTCCCCTCTGCCACCATGTAAATGAATTGTTTTTCCTTATCCCATTGCATGGTGGTTTCGTCAATGCTCAGCGGCAGCAGTAATTTTGTTGCTTTCGTACGAAGGTTACAGGACCACAGATCGTAATTCTTTCCCTGTTTGGCGAGGTAGTACAATGTTTCTCCATTACTGCTTATCAATGAGCTTGCCAGCTGGGAAGGATATTCTGTAAGTCTTGTTTTCTTATTCCATGGTTGTTCCAAAGCATATACATCCACCTGCCGTGTGCTACTGTTGGCATAACTGTGCAAACCATTCCTGTCCGTGAACCAGGTGATCATTTTTCCATTCATCACCCAATGTGGGTCCGTATCGCTGTACCCGCTTTGGGTGAGATTGATCAGTTCTCCTTTCCCGGAGGTACTGATCATACCCACTTCGTCATTGCCAGCACCCTTTTCATTAAATTTCACCAGCAGCCAGTTGCCGTCCGGGCTCCATTCAAAATACTGATCGTGTTCCCTGCGGCTGGTTAGCTGGTCAGGCCCAAGAATAGTCCGGAATTTACCGGAGGCGATATTGAATATTTTCAGGGTTGTTCTGTCTTCAATAAAAGCGATCTCTTTTCCATCCGGAGAATAGGCGGGTTGATAATTATCGTGTTCATTTGTTATCTGCGCATGTGAAAGTATTTCCAATGGACCTGATTTAAAGATGCCCCATTTGCCGTTCATAAAACCCGCAAACAAAAGCTGTTTACCATCCGGAGAATAACTAACGCTGGTGGCCGAACTTCCGCCATAGAAATGTGAGCTGTTTACCTTTCCGTCTATGCTGCCTGTAAAGATACGCCCCCTGATAATAAAGGCCAGTTCCTTACCGGAAGGAGATACCGCCATCTCTGAAATATCCGAGAGCGGTACACTTATTTCATCCCTGCTTTTCAGGGGTGTAATGCGGATGTTTACTTTAACCGGTTTCCTGTTCTTCTGTTGCTGATAGATCTCTCCGTTGTAACTGAAGCAGAGCGTAGCGTTTTGCGATATGCTCAAAGAACGTACGGGGTGATCTTTAAAGAAGGTCACCTGCTGTACGTTCCTTTTAATATCTGTTGTAAATACATTAAAGCTGCCACCCTGCTCACTGAGATAATAAATATTATCTTCTCCGTTCCAAACAGGGCTTCTGTCTTCCCCCTCAAAAGAAGTGATCTTTTTATGCTTACCTGTTTGGTTATCGTATAACCAGATGTCCCGCGCGATGGAAGATACCTGGTGTTTGCGCCAGATGTTTTCCCGCCCTTTCCTGTCGTGGTAAACAATATAACGGCCTGCAGGACTCAGCTTTGCATCTTCAGCCGGCGTAGTCAGTAATTGCGTGACAGGGCCTCCTTCTACCGGCACTTCGTATAATTCCTGCAAAGCATCAGAAGGGAATTGGCGGTTATCCGGATCATCGAGCCTTACTGCACCGAAGATTGCTTTCTCGTTCTTAATATCATAAGGATATTCATCTGCAGAATGCCAGGTGAGGCGTTTGGGAGATCCTCCTGTTATGGGAATAATGAATAAGTCGAAGTTGCCGAAGCGGTTGCCTGCAAATACAACAGACTTACCGTCTGCACTCCATACCGGCATGCATTCATAAGTACTGTCTGTTGTAAGCTGAATAGCCGTACCTCCTGCTGCGGGCACTTTATACAGATCTCCCCTGTATGAAAAAACAATTGTTTTACCATCCGGGGAAATAGCGGGATAGCGTAGCCATAATGGAATATCAGCAGCTGATACGTTGTGGCATAGCAGGATAAAACATAGCAACGGGAAGATGCGTTTCATCCGAGAAAAGTACAAAAGATTTATGGAACCCTCTAAATAATGATGATAACTGGTTAATGAGGGTTTATTCTTTTATACTATTTCTTTGCCTCCTTCATTTCTGATATTTCTTTCTTCAATTCAATAACATAAAGCGTTAACTCCTCCACCTTCTTCAGCAGCTGCTTATTGAACTCTCCAACATCCAATCCTTCCTCACTTATCTTTTCCGCAGAAGGAATACCCGGTAAGTGCTGGTGTTCCCTGATATAAGATGCCACCTCCAATAAGGGAGGGAGTACATAATCCCGATGAAATACATAATCAGGCCAGTCATTGGTATTCAGGGTAACCTTTACCTTTTTAGCGAGTATGGTTCCGTTAACAGCCAGTTTAGCCTGCGGAGAAGTAGTGCCGATGCCTACATTACCGGAAGGATCTACCCGTAAACGTTCTGCATTGGCAGTGTATATCGCAAAAGTGCTTCCGGCAGGGGCAAATGTACCAGCTCCATATGAAGGAGTAGCGATATTTCCTAAACGGTACCTGTCAACAATAGCACTTCCGTTAACCTGCAACTGGTCTGTACCGTTATCCACCGGCTTATTCAGCAGCATTCTTGATGTTCCCGAATGCCATATCTCATTCCAGTCACCCCAATTTGTTATTCCGTTCGCCTTTCGGAAATACATCCTTTCTCCATCAGCATTTGCATATGGAATGGCGATCTGTGTACTCCATCCAGGGCCATCATGTCTGCCGGAAATTCCCTGCACATAAGAATAGGAGATACCATTTATTATTGTTGGCGTCACCTTATTATAAAAACCAGACCCTGCCGTGGCGGTCATATCATTCCATGTTACATCAGACACAGAAAACTGAGACACAGCATATTGCGCATTACCGCTTAGCACAATCAGGCACAAAGCTACCAAGGGAAAAAGGGTCTTACATTTCATAGTGATAGTTTCCATTTATAGTTAATAAAAAACGAGGGAGAAATATGTTTCGATCTGATAGAAAAAAGTGGACAACTTTTAAAAACATTTCATGATATAAGGTTATCTCCATAAATATACGGGAAAAAGCTATTCATACCGCAAAGCCTCAATAGGATCCAGCCGGGAAGCCGCCTGTGCAGGGTAATATCCAAAGAATACACCCGTCAGCGCACAAACCATAAAGGATAATACAATAGAGGACTCAGATACCAGTGTTGGCCATCCCAACGTGAGTGTGATCACCTTTGCAGCAGTAATACCCAATAATACTCCTATGATGCCTCCCGTAATGCTGATAATAATAGCTTCTACCAGGAATTGCAGCAGGATGTCTACCCCTCTTGCGCCGATGGACATCCGCAATCCTATTTCCTTTGTGCGTTCCGTAACGGAAACGTACATGATATTCATAATGCCTATCCCTCCTATCACCAGGGAAATACCTGCAATAGCGGTGAGCAATACCGTTAATAAGCTACTGGTGGAACCGAGTGTTTTGATCAGTTCTTCCATTGTTCTTACCTGGAAATTATTTTCATCCGCCGGCCGCAGGCGGTGTGTTTCCCGAAGAATGGAAATGATCTCATCTGTAGCCTGTACAGATGAATTCTCATTGATTGCAGAAGCATAGATGCTCTGGAAATAAGTAGTAGCCAGGATGCGCTTTTGTACTGTAGTATATGGCGTGAGGATGATATCATCCTGGTCCTGCCCGAAAGAGCTCTGCCCCTTTGGCGCCAATGTACCTATTACCTGCAAGGGAATGGAGTTGAGCCGGATCACCTTGCCTACAGGGCTTTCACCACTGGGAAATAGATTGTTGATCACGGTTTGCCCCAGCACACATACTTTAGCAGATGAGGCTACATCTGCATCGGTAAAGCTCACACCGTCCTGCACCACCAGTTTTCGGATATCAAAATAAGAAGGTGCTACGCCCTGCAGGCTGGTAGGCCAGTTCAATGCACCATAGATCGCCTGCCCTTTTGTGGAAGATACCGGTGATACCTCGCTTACATATTCTGCATTCCGTTCTATCGCCTTTACATCTTCAATGGTAAGGCTTTGAAAACTGGAACCTTCTACCCTTACTCCACCGCTTACATTACTGCTGGGCAGGATGGTGATCATATTAGAGCCCATACTGCTTAACTGCGACTGGATACTTTGCTTGGACCCTTCGCCTATTGCCACCATCGCAATCACGGCAGCCACCCCGATAATGATGCCCAGCATAGTGAGGAATGCCCGCAGCTTATTGCGTTGCAGTGCTTTTAATGCGATCCGTATGAGGTTCATTGCATTCATTTCCCGGATTTAATAGTCGTCCGCTACAGGTAATGCAGCGAGTGCTTCCTTTGCCGAACGTACGTTTTCATTGATACTGTCTTTCACTACTTTCCCATCCCGCAACATCACCGTTCTGCTGCTGAATGCGGCAATATCCGGTTCGTGCGTAACAAACACGATGGTTTTTCCTTCCTGCTGATTCAATTCCTGCATCAGCATCATGATCTCATAAGATGTACGCGTATCCAGGTTACCGGTAGCTTCATCTGCCAGGATCATCACAGGCTCGTTTACCAATGCACGTGCAATGGCCACCCGTTGCTGCTGTCCGCCAGAAAGCTGATTGGGCATATGGTCCAGCCGGTCTCCCAACTTTACGGATTGCAATGCTTTCACAGCTCTTGCCTTTCTTTCCTGTGTGCTTAGTGAAGGATTGTAGAACAAAGGCAATTCTACATTTTCCAATGCAGAAGTACGGGGGAGCAGGTTATATGCCTGGAACACAAAACCTATTTTATGATTGCGCAGCCTGGCCAGTTCATTGCGCGACAAGTCTTTTATATTCACACTATCCAGCAGGTAATTACCGGATGTGGGTTTATCCAGGCAGCCCAGTAAATTAAGCAGGGTTGTTTTCCCGGAACCGCTGCTGCCCATGATCGTAACAAACTCCCCGGCATGCACATCAAAGGAAACACCTTTGAGTGCGCGTACTACTTCCGTGCCCATCACGAACTCCCGCCGGATCTCCTGTAGTTCAAGTATTTTGTTGCTCATCGCCTGCGCCCTCCCATCCTTGGCATAAAAGGACTGCCTGTACCTCCCGCTGCTGCAGGATCACTGCTGCCATTCATGGCCATTACCACCACATCCTGCGGTGTTAGGCCAGACAGTACTTCTATATGTGTGTTATCATTTAAACCGGTGCGGATGTGTTTCTGCAAAAGGGTATCACCCCTTATTACCCAAACGTAGTTGGAAGATCCCGCACGCTGCTTTGGTTTATCTTTAGTAGGATTCTTATGTACTGCACTCACCATCACATAGTCCTTCAAACCTGTAGAATCAGGGCGAAACTTCAGGGCTTTAACGGGTAAGAGCAAGGCAGTGTCTTTTTCCGCAGTGAAGATGGTTACGTTGGCCGTCATGCCCGGCTTCAGTTTCATGGCTGCATTGGAGGCATTGATAATGGTATTGTAGGTGACCACGTTGGATGATACGTATGGCGACAACCTGATCTCCTGCACTTTCCCATCAAACACATCATCCAGGTATGCATCTACGGTGAAGGTGACCCGTTGCGAATCTGCCACGTTGCCAATATCAGCTTCATCCACACTTGTTTCCACCTGCATATGTGCAATATCTTTTGCTATCACAAACAAGGTGGGTGTATTAAAGCTGGCGGCTACCGTTTGCCCCAGGCTCACATTCCTGTTGAGTACCACACCATCTATCGGAGAATATATTTCAGTGAAGGAAAAGTTCTTTAACGCTGTTTGCAGTTGTGCATTTACACTGGCTACATTGGCTTTGGCCTGGTTGATCTGGTTGTAGGCAAGGTCATAATCTGCTTTGGCGATCACACCTTGTTTATACAACATCTCCTGCCTTGAAAAATTATTCTGCTGATATTCCAGGTTACTTTTCATTACCTGCAGGTTAGCCCTGAATTGGTCCACCTGTGCCTGGAACAAAGATTTATCCAGCTCCGCCAGCAGTTGCCCCTTTTTCACCTGTGTATTATAATCCACATAGAGGTGCTTGATGGTACCGGATACCTGTGTACCTACAGCCACTGTATCTACAGGCCTGAGTGTACCCGTGGCCGTAACCGTGGTGGCGATATGCCCATATTCCGGCTGTGCGGTCTCAAAGCTGATGGGTACCTCCTTCTTTCTGATGAAGAAATACCAGATAGCTACCACCGCCACAAGGATCAGCACAATTGTAATAATGCCCTTTCTATACTTTTTCATCTGTTATCATTAACATGATCAATGACTACAAGCTGACAGCAGGGTTTAAGCAGATAATGTTATTTAACAAATATTATGCAGATTATGTTGACCTGGTAAAATGACAATGGCCCGCCGGCGCTGTTTTCACAGAACCGGCGGGCCATTTTAAACAGGCAATGCCTATTTCAGGTTATACAGGATCACAAACTCCACCCGGCGGTTCTTCGCTTTTCCGGCCTCAGTGGTATTATCCCCGATAGGATCGCGGTCTGCAAGCCCCCAGGTGAACATACGTTCATTATCTACCTTGTTATTATTGAGTAATTGTTTAGCACTTACGGCGCGTCTTTCAGACAGGTCCCTGTTATAAGCCGCCACGCCGGTATTATCCGTGTGCCCGGTGATCATGATCTTTGTTTTATCATACTTATTCAGCACACCCGCAAAACGTTCAAACGTGGGTTTGATATCATCTTTTAACTGGTCAGACGCGGTGGCAAAGAGTATATGATCCGGGAAGATCACTTTGAGACTGTCGTTAAGGATACTTACCTCTGCCTCATTCAATACGTTCTTTAGTTCTTTGTATTGCTTATTCATGTATTGCTGCTCAGCCGTCAGTTTTTTAGAAGCAGCGCAGGAGGTTAGTACAATCAATGCGGTAATTACCGGGAGTAACATTTTTTTCATTATGCATAATTTTGCTGCGAAGGTATCTAAAATATAGATTATCAGCGTTTTATGCAGTTTTAATTTAATATTGGGGATTTGATTGATATGAGTCTCTTCTGGCTATGTGAGGCCCCTTTTTATACTCCGCAGATTCTATATATGCAGCAGGGGGCTCTGTAACGCCTGCCCTCACGCCTTCTATGTTGATATTAGCGGAAGGAATGTCAATCTTAATACCGGAAATCCTATTGGCAGTACGTCTGAATATTATATAACCGCCATATCGCTCTACCTTAAAAGTATCTGCTACCTGACGGCCCAGGTCTGCGCTACCAGCGCGACTGCTGGCAGTAAGAACACCATCTTTCAAAGTTACTTTCACTTCATCCTCGTCATAACCAGTGCCCACTTTATAGGTACCTACATAGTCAACCAGATCTTCTACACGGATACCTTCCAGATCTATATTGGCTACAGGGATGTTTACTTTGATACCGGAGATCTGTTTAACGGGGTTACGAAGGAAGATGACCTCACCACCATATTCATCCACAGAGAAGGTATCAGGTTTCAGCATGCTGAGATTAGCACTCCCTCTGCTACCGCTGATCGTCAATTTGTCTTCTTTCAACTCCACCCTGGTATCTTGTGCGGCATCACCCGTACCCAATTTGTAAGTACCGGGATATTCCGTTAATGAACTTTTCTGTGCATGTACCGCAAGCGTCATAAAAAGCGCTGCAGTCAATAAAACATGTTTCATAAAATGAATAGTTTAGGCAGGGAAATTAGTCTTGTTGCGGGGGTCTAACAACAAAACAGGTATGAAATAATTGTTATAAAGTGAATGAGGCCGGGAAGAGGGGTAATAAAAAAAGAGAAGACCTGCGAAGATCTTCTCTAACCCTTTGTTGTCCCACCTGGATTCGAACCAAGACAAACAGAACCAAAATCTGTCGTACTACCATTATACTATGGGACATCGTGATTGGGATTGCAAAAGTATACTTTTTTTTATTTCTGCAAAAAAAACTTCCTCTTTTTTTGTAAAAAACCTTGGAATCCTTGTCCCCACAAGCATTTCATCAAATCAACATCCATATTTTTTCAACGATCCGTTCCGGAGATAATTGTTCCATGCAAGCATGATCTCCTCTGAAACAGGGTTTATTTCCGAAAACAGAACATGGTCTGCAATAGAGATCTATCTGTGCCGCAAACTCCTCTTTCTGGCCATATCCCATAAATCCTGCATAAGGGTGTGTAGCCCCCCAGACAGATACTACGGGTACTCCAAACAGAGAGGCCAGGTGCATATTGGCGGAATCCATACTTACCATCAGTTTTAACCTGCTGATAATGGCTAATTCTTCTTTCAGGCTGAAATTCCCTGCCATCACCTGCACGCGGCTAAATTTGGCCGCCAGTGCATTTAATTGTGCCACTTCCTGTGCTCCGCCGCCAAACAACAACACTTCCACTTCTTCCTTTGCAGTGAGCTGCCGGATCACCTCTTCCATTTTTTCAATAGGATAGGTCTTTTCTTTATATGTGGCAAAGGGGGCAATGCCGATCCGGACTTTATCACTGGCCTGCCGGGGTAATGTTCCCGAACCCGCAATTCCCGGTTCCAGCCCCAGTTCCCGGAAAACCTGCCGGTACCGTTCAATGGTAGTGGTCAGGGGTTGCAGTACCTTCCCTTCTTTCTGTGTCAGTCGTTTTTTCCCTTCCCGCCCTTTATCTATCACGGCCACCGGAATCCCCCGGAGCCGGAAAAAGGTCCTTAAGATACGGGAACGCAATACCTGGTGCAGGTCGGCCACTGCGCTGATCTCCGGAAAGGCCTTACGTATAGAAGAAAAGAGCCGGTACAGGCCCCTAACCCCTTTATGCACTCCTTTCAGGTCAGCCGGCACAAATACCAGGCGGGGGATCCCCTCACAGAGTGGTCCCCAGTTCTTATTGGTCACGAAAATGATGGTAAGTTCCGGATGAGCATCCAGCACCTCTTTCATCACGGGAATGGTCATGGCCACGTCTCCCATGGCAGAAAACCGTATAGCCAGGATACTACGGCTTTTGGCCATATAATACAGGATTGAGGGAAGGATCGTTGTACATCTTCATCTGTTTGTACACTTTCATGTATTTGCGGCCCTTGCTGATATCTTCCAGCAACTCCTCGATGGCAGTGGAAAGGTCTTTTTGCTGTTCCAGCAGGATGTTCAGTTTGCGCTGGCAGGTTTTACGATGCTCTTCGCTGGCATCCGGGCGGGTAGCTTCCTCCCGCATGTGGTAGATCTTGAGACCAAGGATGGAAAGGCGGTCTATTGCCCAGGCAGGACTTTCCGTATTAATGGTAGCCTTTGGCTGGGGGATCACGTCCTTATATTTATCAAGGAAATAACTGTCAATGTATTCCACCATATCTGTCCGTTCCTGATTGGAGCGGTCGATCCAGCGTTTGAGGTCCAGTGCTTTTACCGGGTCTATATGGGGGTCCCGCACCACATCTTCCAGGTGCCACTGCACAGTATCTATCCAGTTTTTCCCGTATAACAGGTGTTCCACGGTGGTTTTTCCATATGGGTTCTCCACTTTCCGGTAAATATCATTGTGAATGTGGTAATCCCGGATACTCTGGTCAAAAATGCCTATACAAAGTTCAGTAAACATGCAGCAAATGTAGTCTGGAATTTTGAAAATCCCATGCCCCGCATCTCCCCGGCCCGGCAGGGGCTAACGCAGAACCCTACACGTTACCGCAAAAAAAAAGCACACTGTAGATACAATGTGCCGGGCATAAATCATGTGAATGTTCGAGAATGCAATTGTGTAGGCTCTTAATGGTTCTCTAAAGAGGGCTTTTCAAAAAAGCTCGCGCCATTGCAATTAGCTGATTACACATGCTTGTTATTAGCAAGTTGGTGACGACAGCAACACTGCTAATAACAGCATGGTAAATATCTTATCTGTGAGGAGGATCTTTTTGGGGATCGTCCGTGTCTTTATCTGGTTATGTCTTCTGCTTTTAGGTAATGTTGGGTTATCACAAGTTGACTGTTCACTTATTTGTCAGGCTAAATTGGTAAATCTGTCTTAAGTCTTTTTTGCTTGAGTGCAATACTAAATTACAACGCGTTGCTGTGATAATATTGCAGTGGTTAATTTTTTAACAAATGAAAAAAAGGAATTCCCAACCCATTGAAAACTGCGCTGTTAGTGATCTTAAAAGGTCTCAAATGGCATAGAAAGTTTATCCGTGACTGTTGGAAACGCTGCATTGCTGCAGTAGGGCATTAACAAAAAAAAGAACAGCGCGGGGAGATCCCTGCGCTGTTGTACTTTACCCAAATTTTCTCATAATCATTAGTCCGGGAGAATAACAATGGATGACTCGCTTAAAAGCTGCCTGGAGTCATATAAAACTTGTACAGTTGGCGTAATACGTTCAAACTGCCCCTGCCTTCCTCCACCGGCAATCAGGGATAGCGCTTTGGCTATCAGCGGGTCCTGCTGATCCGCGATAGGGAATAATGGCAGTATACTTTTCTCGTCACTCACATATTGTGGTGTTATGCCGTTTTCATATCCGCCTTCTCCCCTGGCGTTTGATAATTTATAGGTAATAGGGAGCAGGGACCAGGGAATACGTTTATCTGTAATGCTCACAGCGCCCACATCTTTGCCAAAAGTGGTCTGGCCGATCAGCACTACCTGTGTATAAGGTTTGAGGTTGTTGATCACTAATTCTGCTGCGGACCCTGTAATGGCAGTTCCCAGTATGAATACCCTAGGAAGGGATAACTGCCCCGGTGCCAATGCACCGAAAGGGATCACTTTATTATCTTCGGAGGGAACAGCTAAAACATCTTTAAAGGAACGCATCTTTACCTGTTGTTTTGCATTACCGGCATATTGAACAAAAGGTTTCAGCTCATCAAGGCCGGGAGCCACCAGTGCGCTGAGCAGGGCAGCTCCGGTTACACTGCCACCCGGGTTATACCGGAGGTCGATGATCAGTTCTGAAGCGCCTTCTTCCTTAAATTTCCGGAATGCCTGCAGCACATCATTATTATAATAGTCATCAAAATTATTCAGGAAGAGATAGGCTATTTTCTTCCCATTGATCTGCCATGTTTTCTTTTCATAAAGGGGATTTTCTACGATAAGCCTTCCCTCTATGGCTACCTGTTGTACTTCTGTAACCTGTCCGTTATCCGCCACTTTGGCTGTGGTAATATTGCTTTTGTTCTTTTGCAACAGGTCCTTCCCTAATTGCTGTGCATTTGCGGGAGTAATAATGGTATTACTGATACGGGTGAAATAATCTCCTCTTTTGAGCCCGTTAAGCGCCGCTGCGGTACCGGGGATCACAAAATTAATGATCCCGATAGCTCCTCCCGGAGCCTGTGCCCAGGGAATTACATAATAATCAACACCGAATGTCCGCAACATTCCTTTCGGGAAATTGCTTTCATTATATATAATAGAGAACCGGTCCGTGGGCTGTTTGAGACTGTTAAAGAACGCAACGGGTTCCTGCTGCCCATCTGCCACGGCCGGAAGGGATTGATTCCAAAGATAGTACTCCCGCATATTGGCCAATATCCAGTTATTGATCTCCTGCTGCGTTACCGGTCCGGCAGGCGCAGGGGCATCCTGCTTGCGGCAGGCGCTGAATAACAATATCAAACAAAGCAATCGCAGGTACATAAATATGATTTAAAATCCGGCAAGCTGGGTAGAGCTATAGGTGATAGCGGTGCCGTTAACAGCCCGTTTAATATCAAAAATAGCACTGCCTATATCTTTTAAAGCAGTAGCGGTTAAAAACATCCTTCCTCCCTTTGCATACCTGGCAGGATCGATTTGATCTGCATTGGGCAGATAAGTATTTGTTGCAGCATCCTTTAATTTGAAAACGAATCTTACGCCTGTTTCAAAACCCGCAAAATAATCGATGGTGGTAAAACCAGTGAATTTACCCCGTTGCAGATTTTCGAATACAGCAATCGGCGCATTCATGCCTTCGCCTGGTGTAATGGCGTTGAGCATTTTAACACGGTAAAGTTCCAGCGTGAGCTTTTCAGGCAATTCCGGATCTGAATAGCTAAAACCAACCTTCCGTTTGTCCGGTGATGATGATTCTCCCTTTGCATTGAGGAGGAATTGGGGTTTCCCGGTTTTCTCAAACTGTAAAATAGTGAAGGAAACAAAGCTAGCAGGGATGTCCAGCAGGGTATCTATCCATGTTTCTCCGCTTTTCAGGTTCTTTAGTTGCAGATGTTGTTTTCCATTTCCCTTTTCCACTATCTTCCTGTTGATGCTGCTCTTAGTTTTACTCATACTATCCAGCAATACTTCATTGTTCCATGTTAGCGCTGATACCGCCGTTTCATCTGCCCAATAACTGGTGGCAGACATTTCCATAATATTTTTTTCCACTTGCAGGTTGCCTTCCTTCTTACATGCAGCAAGGCAAATAAATAAAACGAGTAAAATGTTTCTTTTCATTAACATAAATTTTATTGGTATTACAGAATAAGCAGGTGATAGGGAACTATCACCTGCCTAAAAATTCGTTGCACCATTTTTACAAATGTAAAAGCAGTTATTTTTAATAAGATATTACAGACCAGCAGTCCAGGTCAGGAACCAATAAGAACCAGCTGGGTCTGCACCTTTACCGGCATGTGCAGGTAATGTAGTGTTTGGATCGAAAGTACCAACACCAAATGGATCCAGTAATTGGATATCTGTGTTTGAGTTACTGGCGTTGATGTAAACTTCGTTACCTGGTACCACAATAGGGCCAAGTGTGCTGAATGCATGAACAACGTTTCCGCTGAAAGTACCTGATGCACCACCTTCCAGGGTGATACCATTACCATAACCCAGGAAGATAGAGTTGGTAACGTTAAGACCTGTATTTCTTCTGAAACGTGCAGCATTCAATGTACCTGCAAAAGCAGAAGTTTCTCCGCCGATCAGGGTAACGTTAGAAACAGTAGGCTGTGTTCTTGGAGTCAGCGAAGAGCTGTTTGCATCGTTGTCTGATTCGATACCATTGGCATCAGCATAAACAAAACCTGCCCTGCGAAGGCCAATTACATACTGAACATTACCAGTGTAACCATGGTCAAAATCCAGGATATCATCGTTTGTGTTCAGAGATACGAGGTGAGTAGCATTTACAGTACCTCCAAAGAATTCAAACGCATCGTCCCTGCCATAAGAAACCTGGATATAATCCAGAACGGTACCGCTACCTACACCACCCAGGGTGAGGCTGTTCAGTTCGTTGTTGTCTGACACGTTAGCACCAGCCCACTCGATACGAACATATTTCAGTATGCCGGAATTGTCTGCGGGAGTGCTACCGCCATAATGTACGTCAACACCTACAGGCAGTGTAGGCAGGTCAATACCTTCGATGGTTGGGTTGCTTTGGTTAGTTGGAGCATTACCCAGGATCACAACACCACCCCAGTCACCAACTGCAGGAGTAGCATTATTAGAAGTGAATACGATCGGAGCGTTGGTACCATCTGCATGAATCAAACCACCGCGGGTAACAATCAATGCAGAAGCTTCTGCTGGTGTGGGTTTAGAGATACCTTTAATGGTAACGCCTTCATTGATCACCAGGTCTCCGCCAGGTACAACATAGGATTTTCCGTCGAGATAGTAAGTACCGTATGCCACCAGTTCCACATTAGCGTTAATAATACCGGGTAAGGTAGAACCGTTTGGCAGGATACCTGCTTTTACATTTTGATCAGCTTGCTGGCCTTCTTTTTTGCAGGCAGCAAAGGTTAACAGGGTCAGCGCACTGGCTGCAATCATGAGCTTTTTCATGGTTTGAATTTTTTCTAAGGTTTTAATGAATGATTTGTTATCTAATGGATGCAATGAATTTTGTGTTTTAAAGACCTGCAGTCCAGGTCAGGAACCAGTAAGAATAGTCCGGGTCGCAACCCTTACCTGCATGCGCCGGCAATGTAGTATTTGGGTCAAAAGGACTACCAAATGGATCAATCAGTTGGATATCTGTATTTGAATTGACAGGATTCAGGTGAGCTTCATTACCTGCAGGAACAGGACCAAGGGCACTGAATGCATGTATAACGTTGCCGCTGAACACAGTTGATGATACTACCTGAATTCCCATTCCATATCCCAGGAAAACGGCGTTGGTGACATTCATGCCTGAATTTCTTCTGAAGCGTGCAGCATAGAGCGTGCCGGGGAAAGCAGCAGTTTCTCTGCCTATTATAGTGATATTCGAAACGGACGGCTGTGTTTTCGGAATGTCTGCTGAACCACTTGCATCATTATCTGATTCAATACCATTTGCATCAGCATACACAAAACCCTGCTTACGAACACCCAGTACATACTGAACTGTACCAGTGTAACCAAGATCAAAGTCCAGGATGTCATCATTTGTGCTCAGGGATACGAGGTGAGTAGCATTTACAGTGCCCCCAAAGAACTCAAACGAATCGTCCCTTCCATATGAGGCCTGGATATAGTCCAGTACGGTACGGCTACCAACACCCCCGAGTGTGAGGCTGTTCAGTTCATTATTATCAGAAACGCTGGCACCTGCCCATTCGATGCGGATAAATTTCAATACGCCTGAGCTGTCTGTGGCATCAGCACCACCATAATGTACATCTACACCGATAGGGAGTGTGGGCAGATCAATGCCTTCAATAACAGGCTCAAATTTATTGGTGGGTGCATCTCCCAGTATCACAATACCACCCCAGTCTCCAACAGCAGGGAAATTACTGTTAGAAGTAAATACGATCGGATTCTCCAATGTGCCAACAGCATGGATCAAACCACCACGGGTAACTATCAGTGCAGAAGCCTCTGCTGGGGTAAATTGAGGTATTCCTTTTACAGTAACACCTGCATTGATGATCAGGTTTCCTCCTGGCTTCACATAAGTTTTGCCATTAAGATAATAAGTACCGTTAGCCACCAGCTCTACATTCGTACTAATAACACCGGGTAATGCGGAGCCATTTGGCAGAATACCTGCTCTTACATTATGATCATTTTGTTTCGCGTCCTTTTTGCAAGCGGCAAAGGTTGCCAGGGCCAGCACGCTGACTATAATAGTAAGTGTTCTCATTTCTAAACCGGCTTTTTAAAAATTATAGGTGATGTTCATGCTCAGGTTCCTTCCCTTAAACCAGCGGTGACGTACATAATCCAATCCTTTGTTATACCTGTTCCCTTTGGGATCGCCATTCGGTTCGTTGCTCATCATATAAAGGTCCGTTTCACTTCCACCGCCGGAATTACCCGATGGCTTCAGGGATTGGTTCTGGTAAATAACATAATCCTGCTGTAACAGATCGCTCAAGTTCAGCCTTACCTGCATACGTTTCTTCAACAGGTTGGCACTTAACTGTACATCTATCACATCGCGCGGGTTCTCATACTGATCATGCCATGCCTGGTAACCACCTACTATGATGCGCGGACCATAGCGGTTGTAAGCAATGTTCAACCCTATCACATCTCCAAAGTAACCGATGCCACCATTCAGCACGTAAGGAGAAAGGCCCTGCAATGGTCGGTTACGGGAATCCGGTGCCAGGGTAGTATCATTTCTACCGGTTACACCATTTGCCGCATTAAGTAATTCTGATGTATTATACCGCACGTTCGCTTCCATCCATGAAGCATTTGCACTTATATAGATCTGTTTCAGCAGTTTGGAATTTGGCTGGATAAAACCTAAAGACTTACGGAGATCCAGTTCAAATCCTTTGCTTGTAGAGCTTTGCAGGTTAAAATAGTAGAAGATGCCGGTTGCATTTCCACTGCTGAAATCACCTATCAACTCCACGGGGTCATGAAACTTCTTGTAGAAGGCGGAGAGAGAGATCACTTCGCCCGGAGCCGGGTAATATTCATAACGGATATCCCAATTGGTGATCTTCGCATCTTTCAACCCTATTGCTCCTTTATAAGAACTTCTTTCTTTGAATTCATAATAGATGTAGGGTGCTCTTTCCCTGAAATCAGCCCTGGCTAAGGTTTGTGAATATGCCAACCTGAAGTTCATACGGTCATTCAAACTATACACCAGGTTGAAAGAAGGAAGCCAGTCCGTTTTACTGTATTTCACCGTAGTATCTCTCGGCAATCCTGTTCTATAGTTATAAGAAACACCCTGCAGTTCCATAGCACTCTGCTCCATTCTCACCCCGCCTATAAACCGGAAGTGCTGCAGGAATTTCAGGTCCGTCATCAGGTAAGCAGCATGGATCTGTTGTTTGCCGGTATAATCATCTCCCGCAAATCCCTGCCTGCCAATACCAGAGGGCTGGTACTGCAGCATACCGGGTTGAATAAGTTCCGACGAGTGTAATTCATAATCCGCCTTGCCAAATACAGCACTGTCTATCCTTGCCAGTGCAGCAGGCGTATTCGCGGTTGGATCATAATACATCCGCAGTGCAAGGCTTTTGTTGTCCGCATTCCGGAAAGTGCCTGCATATCCTACTTTAAGGTTTTGTGTTGTATTGCCAATTTTAAATGGTATGGTAAAGTTGCCCAGTACATTCTTACGTCTTTCCTTCAGCTTGGAATTAAAGATGGTTAACCCGTCTGACAGGATACCGCTGGAACCGTCGTTCAGGTTATAATTCCTGAACTGCCCTTTGGGTCCGTTGCTCATACGCCCATTAGATGCCCTTGTATCCGGCTGATCCCTGTCCAGCACAATGTTATCTGCAGACCAGTCGAACTTCAGGTGTTTACCCAGGAGATGCTCCCCTTCCAGCCTGTTCTGCCATAAAGCATTGATCAGCGTTACGTCTATATAATATTTTACCGGCCCATCCCCTCTGTCCCAGTTAGTGCCGTAAAAAGCATTGGACTCATTACTGAAACGCCTGTTGTATAAATTCTTAAAAGCTACCTTATGCCCTTTTGTTTGAAAGCCAATGTTCAATACTGCACCCAGGGCGGTGTTGAAATTGTAAGTGTTTGCACTATCGTAGAGATAATAAGAAGGAAAATAACGTGTTTCATCTACGATGCTTTCTTCATGGCGGTAAGTGGCTGCCAGCGTAACACCAAAGGAAGAGACCTTGTCTTTCAGATCCATTTTCCGGCCTAACATCAGCTGGTAATTCTGCACCGGTGAATATTGGTAAGCACGCAAGCCCCAGTTATTGGGTATAGCCCTTTCCATCCTGCTGCGGTTCTCCTTATCTCCCGCACCCAGATATTTGCGGTATTCTTCATTATTCCAATCTTTATTCCACCAGCCACGCGTTCCATCATCAAAGCCCAGGTAATCATTACCACCACGTTTTGTTCCGTACATAGACTTACCGGTGCTGTTGGTATTAATGCCTGTTCCTAATGTTATGGACAGGAAGTTCTTTTCCGGAATGCTCCGTGTATTTACCTGAACAAGGCCACCTGCAAACTCTGCCGGCATATCCGGCGTAGCTGTTTTATTTACGATGATATTATCTATCAGTGCGCTGGGGATCACGTCAAAGGAAAAGTTCCTTCTGTTAGGTTCTGTACTCGGCAGATTAGCACCGTTGAGGATCACATTATTATAACGCTCACTCAATCCCCGTACGGTCACAAACTTATCGTCCTGCACGGTGATGCCGTTCACTCTTTTTAATACCTGTGCCGCATTATTATCCGGTGTAACCCTGATCTGTTCTGCACTGATACCATCAGACACCGCAGCATTATTTTTCTGCAGTGCATACAGCCCTTCCACGGAAGCTTTCTGATAATTTCCGGTGATCACTACCTCTTTCAAAGCAGAAGAAGAGGAGGTCATTAACACATTCAGCGGCGTCAACTGTTTTTCTCTTACGATGATATCTGTAACCTTCTGCGTATTATAAGAGATGTAACGGAATGTGAGCACATATTTACCCGGGGGTAATTTAATTGTGTAACTGCCATCCACCTGCGTTACAGTACCTCCTTTTCCTTCTACCATAATGGTTACGCCGGGGAGTGGTTCATTACGGTTGTCCACCACCTTTCCGGAGATCGTACCATCTTCTATCCTTCTTGCCAACGCTTCGGCTTTGCCTGCACGGATGGCAATTGTATTATTGTTGTAGTCGATATCTACGGGTGTATTCCTGTCCAGGAATTCTAATACTTTTCCGAGGTCAGCCGAAGAATATTCCAGTTCTGACACGGCACATTTACCAAGGTATAAAGGATCATATGCATAAATAAAAGAAGTTTGCGATTGCAGTGCTTTGACCACCTCTGCCACATTGGTCTTCCCTGTTTTTAAAGAAATCTTTTGTTGCAGTGTTTTATATGACTGTGCAGCTAATACCAGGTGCTGCCCGCATAATAAAATAGCAAATGTTAAATAGATGGCTGTGCGCCTGTTAAAAAATTTACGTGTAAAATTCTGCATACGTTTTTGTTACTTTTTTATATCTGGTTGAGATGAAGCATGCGCATAAGATACCTGATAGCAGGGGTCTCCCTGCTTTCGTATCCGGGTCTGTTTATGAATTAATCCTTCGTGATGTGTACAAAAGTGCTATCTCCTTTCTGGCTATAGGAGATGCGCTGAACAAACGACATTTTTTTAAGTACAAGTTCAAGTGATACCTGCAACGGGAAGGTGGCAGTCATCCTTTTTGCCGCAATAGCTTTATCTGTTAATATAAAGGCCTGTCCGTACCGGCGCTGTAATTTGGCAAATACCTCATCCAGCGGCGTATTATCAAAGATCAGTTTACCTTCTTTCCAGTCTGTAGCTTCGCCGGGGGTAAACGTTGATTCTTTATATTCCCTGTTGTTCCTGTAGCTGATCCTGTTGCCGGGTAACAATATCTTTGAAAATGCAACGGCGGTATCTTCTGCACTCACGGCTACTTTCCCTGAGATGAGGCTTACATGGATGCTACTGTCTGAATAGCTGGGGGTAGCAATATTGAAAGAAGTACCCAATGCTGTTGTGATCAATCCGCCTGCATTTACACTAAAAGGCTTTTCCTGGTTTGTTTCCACTTCAAAATAAGCCTCTCCTTTCAGCCACAGTTCCCGCTTTTTAACATTATAGGTTTCATCATACATGAGCATGGAATACCCGTTCAGCCATACGGCGGTACCATCCGGCATATGCACCAGTTTTACACCTGGCCCGTTGTTGGATAAGGTGTCCATGTGTTGTACATGGAGGGTTTGAGGCATTGTTTTTGTCTGCAACAGGTACGCAGTTGTTGCGATGATCCCCAGTACGGCGGCCGCAGCGGCCATCCGTAGCCATGGGATCCGTCTTATTTCTTTAACCGGTGTTGGCTCATCCCATTTTGTCATCAGATACCCGTCCAGCTCCCTGTTATCCTGTTGATCCAGCCAGGCTTCCACCTGTTCCTGTTCCGCTTCGGTACAAAGGCCTTTAAAGTATTTATCCAACAATTGGTGGTTCATGTGTTAGTCAAACGGTGGTTATTAACCCGGTTGCAATAAGAGTACGTTTGTAAAAGAGGGATGTACCAATGAAAAAACGGAGTTCATAATTTGGTAACATTACATGGTTAACGGGCCGTCAGCTCCCGGCGGATAAACTGTAAAGCCAGCTGCAGGTGATTCCTGACGGTCATAGGTGATAGGGACAATTGGTCAGCAATTTCTTTATGGGAACGGCCTTCATCGCGGCTCATCAGGTAAATGTTCCGCCGTTGTTCAGGCAACCGGGCAACCAGTTGTTGTATTTCTTTACGTAACTCTTTGTACAATAAGGTATTCTCTGCTGAATCCTCATCCTGCACTTCTTTCTTATGCAGGGTTAACTCACCCAGGTTTTTCTTTTCCCGGTATAACTTACGGGTTTCATCGATCACGATGTTCTTCACGTAAACAAATAACAGCGGGAAAATATCCTGGCCGGGCTGCACCCGCTCTATATTCTCCCATAACCGCACAAAACACTGCTGTGTAATCTCTTCCGCCCTTTCTGCATCGCTGGTTAACTTGTATGCAAAGCGGTAGACCTTGTCCCGGTTTGTGACAAACAACTCCTCAAAAAGTACTTTTGCTGGAATTTCGGGCATGACAGAACAATTGAAATTAACGTGGATAAATGTAGGCGTTACATGTTACTTGAATGTTAACATACGTAAAAGCAAAAACCCCAGAGCAACGGATCGCTCTGGGGCCAGCATAAACATGGTTTTCTTATTATTTTTTGGTCATCTGCAAAATAGCCACCAGCGGTAAATGGTCTGAAGCCAGCTTTCCGGTAACCGGTCCATAACTGATCACCCTGAAATGATTCGCAGGTTTGAACATAATATAATCGATCGTTCTGTCCGGTTTATCCGAGGGGAAAGTATAGGCACAATTCAAACATCCCATAGTGAATTGCTGCTTTAAGATGCCGATCGTCTGGCTCGTTGGCAAAGCATTCAGATCACCTGCAAGAACCAATGGGTTTTGCGTCAGATCTTTCACCAACCTGTTTGCCTGCAGGATGCGGTTATCTTCTGCTCCCAGGTGATCCAGGTGGGTAGCTGCGAAGTTGAACTTCATGCCTTCTGCTTCTACCGTGATCATAGCCACAGACCTTGGTTCTGAACCTGCCAGCGCGATCGGTAATTCCAGCCGCAGGGAATCCAGGATCGGAAAACGGGACAGTACAGCATCTCCGTATTCACCACCGTCATATGCCATGGCTTTGGTGAAGTAGGAATACATCCCGGTTAACCGGCCTAATTCTTTCGCCTGGTCCACTGTAGCGCCGCTGCGTTTTGTATAACGGTCCACTTCGGAAAGTGCTACCAGGTCCGGCTGAATGGATTTGATCACATCTGCCGTTCCCTGCAGATCTATCGCAGTGCCTGTCATGGGAATACCCCTGCGGATATTATAACTCAGCACTTTCACACGCACCTTTACGGAAGTATCTACCGGTACCGGAGGATTGGTGCCTCCATTACTTTTACTGCAGGAGAGCGCCAGGAAGGACAATAAAATTAATCTCATCATACTACTAATAATAAACCTGCATTTGAGAAATTACAGGCAGGTGATCACTGGTGGAAACAGTTCCTACTCTATTCTCCACTACCCTGAAACGGTTAGCCGGTGAATAGATGATATAATCTGTATTGCTGGCAGGGTTGGTAGCCGGATAATTGAAAGCACAACCTTCTGTACAGATCAGCGTAAAGCGTGTTTTTAAGGCCAGGTAGGTATCTCCCGCCAGCTGATCATTGAAGTTGCCTCCCACGATCACCGGCCCGTCATACGGCTGTAAGAATTCCAGCAGCTTGGCTGGTTGCCCCGCCCTTAAAGTAACGTTCGCATTGAAGTGTGTGCCGGCAAATGTGAGGGTCTGCCCTTCCTTTACTTTCACTTTGATCACAGCCAGCGGACCGGGTTCGCCGGAAGGTGTGGGCAATATAAATGCCGCACTGTCTGTGATCGGGAATTTGGATAATACGGCAGTACCATATTCTCCGCCATCATGATTAATGGCTTTGGCAAAGTAGCTGAACATACCCAGCTTCTTCGCGATCTCTGCAGGCATATCCACATATCCGCTACGTTTAGTGTTCTTGTCTATCTCCCTGATCACAATCAGGTCTCCGCCTAAGGGACGCAAAACATCTGCCACTGCGTTCACATCAAATACGGTAGACTTCTTACCATAAGAGATCACTTTCAGGTTCAGGCCGTCTCTTTGCGCTTCCACTAAAAAATAGGCTGTGCGCAGGTTTTCATTCACTGCTACATTACCTGTTACCTGCTCTATCGTAACCGGCAAAAGGTATTTCTTCAATGATTCCAGCACACCTGCTGTTTTGATCTGCAATTTCAGGGGTGCAGTACTTTGCTGTCCTTTTGCAATGGTCCCGCTGGTTTGCAGTAGTTCATAACTACCTGCCGGCATAGTTTCGTAGGCAGTACCGTTCAATTGATTATAAGCAGCTACGAGTGATGCGTCTACCCTGAACTTTACTTCCAGGTTATTGCTGTTATTACGCGGCCCACCAAAGGCGGCACCGAAGATGATGGTCTGTGGTGTGTCTGCCATCACCAGGTTAACGATGGAAGGCAGGTTCACTGCCTGCGGCATATATACCTTTTCATACAATTCCGGATGAGGAATATCCTTATCGTACTTACAGGCGGAAATGAGGATAATAGAGAGTATACTGAGTAAATACTTCATGTCGAATAATGTTAAACGTGATCAATTACCATCCCGGGTTCTGCACAATGTTCTTGTCAATATCTATTTCAGACTGTGGTACCGGGAAGAGATAATAGTTCTTCCGGAACACTCTTGTTTCAAATACTGTTCTGCGATAGAAAGCCGGCGGATCTGCATCTACGTTCATACCATAAAATGCACCGCCCTCTGTTTGTTCTGCGATCTTCCAGCGGCGGGTATCAAAATAACGGAGGTATTCAAATGCCAGTTCTACCTGCCGTTCGTGACGGATGGCTTCTCTCATCGCTGCCTGTCCATTGGGTACAGGCAAAGGATTAGCACCCTGGCCGTATTGCGGAACACCTGCCCTGTCGCGGATCATGTTCAGGTACAACAGGATGTCGCTGTGCCCCGGTTCTGCTTCATTTAATGCTTCCACATAGTTCAGCAGCACCTCCCCGAAACGGAACATGAGATAGGCACGGTCCTGGTATTTATTGAGACGAGGATTGGTCAGAGGGGATACATTCTTACGGTTCAGGTAACCTGTGCGGGAATGGTCCCAGGAGCCTTTCTTGCCGGATTCTCCGGAGAACCACGTCTGGATCACTTTATTACCTTCTGAAGGGTTGATCCAGTAACTGCCTGCATAAGATACCGCTACATAAAAACGCGGCTCTCTTCCCACATACATATTGTAGGTGCCAACAGTAGTATATTTTGTAGCTACGGTGGACATACCTGTTTCCTTATAACCGGAAGCTGTATTGATAACAGGAGAACCATCTGCGTTATAGCCAGTAATAGGCCGCATGCCGTTTTCCATTTCGTAAGCATCTACCTGTTTTTGAGTAGGGCCTGTTGCAGAGTAACCCGCAGCAATACCTCTCGGTGTAGCAGTACGCTCCCAGGCAGAGATAGAACTTTTTGCACGCGCAAAGATCCATTCACTGTTCCAGGTATCTAAGAAAATATCACGCAGGGAAACGATGGGATCGCTCTTTTTATATAAAGAGAAAAGCCCTTCATCTATGATCGCTTTGGATGCATCTGCCGCCCTGCGCCATTTGGTGATATCTTCTGTTTGGTTGACCAGTTGTTTACCATCTGTGTTCTTAAAGTTTGCATAGTCTTTATTCCCATTGAATAAAGGACTTGCCGCATACAACAGCAGGCGTGCCTTCACCGCCATACAGGCTGCCTTGGTAGCACGGCCGTAATCCATTTCGCTTTGTACGGTGAAATGCAGCGGCAATTCCGTAGCTGCTTTATCCAGTTCTTCCACTACATAATCCACACATTCATCAAAAGAGCTGCGCGGCAGGTTGAGGCGAGGATCGCTGATGGGCAGGTCCACAGGAATAGCATCATCACCAACCAGTACAGCAGGACCATATTGCTCCATGATCAGGAAGTAGCAGTAAGCCCTGAGGAACCTGGCCTCTCCTGTATATTGTTTGATCAGCTCTGCACCATTCGGTTCACTGAGCAGTTGCTCGTTCTTACCTATGCGGGACATAAAGTAAGTAGCTGAACGGATACCCTGGTAGTATCCCTGCCAGAAGTTATAGTAATTGGATAATGCATTCCAGTTACCAATATTGATCTTGAAAGAATAGTAATCAACACGGTCGTAGGATACATCTCCTTCATCAGAACAACCGATCCAGGGGATACCTGCAGTAACGCCTGCATGGTCCCTGATAGCAGTGTTGTAAATATTGGCCAGGTATTGTTCAGAGAGGTCTCTGCGGTTAAACACCTGGTCTATGGTAATGCGGTCATCCGGCACCTGGTCCAGGAAATTCTTCTGGCAGGCAGTTAATGAAAATATCGTCAGCAGAAAAAGAACGATTCCTGATCTGTACATGAGTTTGTGATTTTAGAAAGTAAAGTCAATACCGGCACTAAATGTTTTAATCAGCGGGAAGGCAGCACCACTGCCATTGCCCAGTTCAACATCCCATAGTTTGAATGGAGAGAAGGTGAGGATGTTCACACCCTCTACAAACACAGATGCACTCTTCACCTTTGCCCTGTTCAGGAACGCTTTAGGCATGCTGTAAGCCAGCTGTGCATTCCTTAAACGGATGTAACGGCCATTCTGCAGCCACCAGGTACTTTCTGCATAGTTATCATTCACGGTACCAGGTGCTAAACGCGGATAGAATGCTTTGGGATTTGGGTTCTCTTCCGTCCAGCGATCGCCGATATTACTGAAGAGGTTGCCACTGGCCATACCTTGCTGGAAAGGGATCATACCCTGACCGGTGAGATAGATATCTACATTCCCTATACCCTGGAACAAACCGGAGAGCGTGAAGTTTTTATAGGAGAGCGTTAAACCAACACCGTATACAATCTCAGGAATGGGTCCGTAACCAATAGCTGTTTTATCATTTGCATCGATCACACCATCCGCATTCAGGTCTTTATATTTGATATCACCTCTCCGGGTATCACCTGTTTGCCTTGGACTGTTGGCTACTTCATGATCGCTTTCAAATATTCCCAAAGCGATGTAGCCAAACTTCTGCTGCACTTTCAGACCACGCTCTTCCAGCCATGGATAACGGCGTGCGGGTTCATCATTTTCAATCACTTTGTTACGGGTGAATGTGAAGTTGCCCAGGAGCTGGAACTTAATGTCCTTGCCTATTTTGCCGGACCAGGTAACGGAACCATCAATCCCTTTATTCTCAATGATCCCTACGTTACCGAAAGGAACTCTCCGCAAGCCTGCATAAGCAGGCACAGATTCTTTACGCAGGAAGATGCCTTCTCTTCTTTCTTTAAACAGGTCCGCCTGTATGTTGATGCCTTGCAGGATCTGCAGATCAAAACCCAGGTTGGTTTTCTGTGATGTTTCCCAGGTCACATCTGATGCATATTCTCCCAGTTCCCTTCCTATATAGTTATTATTCATGTTCTTGCCAAAGGTATACGCATTGCCACTGGCGGGAATAGTTTCCACAGTAGCGATATAAGCGAACCTTCTGCCGGTGATGTTGCTGCTGCCCACAATACCATGTGAAAAACGTACTTTGGCCACCTGTACAATTTGCTTCAGCGGCTCAAAGAATTTTTCTTCAGATAACAGCCATCCTAAACCCCCTGAAGGGAAAAATCCGTAGCGGTTCTTCGGTGTAAAGTTTTCCGAACCATTATAACCAAAGTTCAACTCCAGGAAGTACTTTGAGTTGTAGCCATATGTAGCACGGCCAGACACTCCTCTGAAACGTGTAGGCAATGATAGGATGAGGTCTTCCGTCTGCGTATCGATCTTATCACTTTGGTTATAGATCAACATAGCGCCTATGCTGTGTTTACCAAATTCGTTCACATAGTTCAGCGATGCTTCATTGTACAGTGAACGGTTACCTTGCCTTGCATTGGAATAACCGAGGAAATCGTCTCCGCGAAGTACTTCCTGGTAAATGAGCTTCCCATCTGCATCTCTTCCGGTAGCACGGTAGGTGCTTGGCTTTTTAGTACGGCGCTGGCTGGTATAATTGTAAGCATCAAAAGCAAACATGGCATTGATAGAAAGGCCCTTCACGAGGAAGTCAAGGTCCTGCCTTACCTGTAAGTTGGAGTACAACTGGTTGCGCCACTGGTTCGCATAACCAGAGTGTGCCAGTAATGCCCAGGGGTTCTGCACATTGGCGCCCGCCGGGATATCCGGTATCTTCCCATCTTTATACATGGTAGGATACATGATCGGTGTAACAAAGTAGGCTTTCGCAAAAATGTCCGCAGCATTGGAGCCGGGGTAATTCACATTCGCGAGCCAGCCCTGCAAACCCAGCTTAACATTAGTGGTGCGCGTAGGTTGTAAAGTGATGTTAGTGGTAACGTTGTATCGCTTCATAGCGATTTCATTATTATAGGTATTGAGTGCATCTTTTTTATACATACCCACTTCATCAAAATAACCTGCCCCTACATAGTAGCTGGCTTTTTCCGCACCGCCATTGATATTGAGGTTTACACGGCGGCTGCGGCCATATTTATCGAACAGTTCTTTAAACCAGTTCACGTCTGGATATAATTCGGGATCTGTCTGGTTACGGGTCATCTCAATCATTTCATCCGTATACATCGGAGCACCACCCCTGGTGGTCAGTGCTTCGTTGGAAGCTTTCATATAGGTCACGCCATCTGCAAAATCCGGGATCTTGGTCAGTTGTGTGATCCCTTCGTTGTACCTTAAACGCACCACCGGTTTTCCGATCTTACCGGTTTTGGTAGTAATAAGTATTACACCGTTCGCACCGCGCACGCCATACACTGCAGTAGCGGAAGCATCTTTCAGTACAGTGAAACTGGCAATGTCTTCAGGGTCCAGGCTGCCCATATCGCGGGGCACACCATCTACAAGGATCAATGGTTTGCTGAGTGCATTATCGAAGGTGGATACTCCCCTGATCCATACATCTGCGCCTGCGCCGATCTCACCATTACGCTGTACGGAAATTACTCCGGAGAGGCGGCCACCCAGCACAGTACTTAAGTTGGAAGCCGGGATCTGCAGCTCCGAGGGTTTTACGGAAGATTGCGCACCAACAAGACTGATCTTTTTCTGTTGCCCGAAACCGATCACCACTACTTCGTTCAAGCCACCTTCCAGCGCTTCCATGATCACATTGATCTCATCCCTGTTGCGCACGGCGATGGTTTGTACTTTGAAACCGATGTAGCTGAACTCCAGGGAATCTTTAGGATCAGCGCTGATCCTGTACACCCCTTTTTCGTCTGTGATGGTACCTCCGGATTTTGCTTTTACGCGTACCGTAACTCCCGGCAGCGCATTGCCCAAACCATCCTTCACGAAACCCGTGATCTCAAGGTCTATGCGTTTTACAGCAGTAACAACAGGCGCAGGAGCTACCGCACTGCGGATCACTACGCTCCTGCCTACCAGCTCCCAGTTCAGCCTGGCCGGCAGTAATAACTGGTTGAGCAGGTCGCTCAGCTTCTGGTCTGTAACCTTTAAGTTCACAGGCTGCGACAGGGAGGCATGTGTACTGTAAATAAAAGCCACATCGGCCCGTTCGCCCAATAATTTCAGCGCAGTTTCCAGCGATTCGTTCCTTACCTGCAAACTGACCTTTTTGTCTAATACAGTCTGACCTTCCGCACTGCGTGAAAATGCCATTTGCAGTGAAAATAACAGGAAGGCAAACCCAATAACTGACCCTCTCATAATGACAAGGATTGTGTGTTTAGAGAACCGGTAAAAATCCATACATTTGATCGTTTTTAGGAACATTAAACATAGCCCCCATGTGCAGGTTGGCGCTCGCACGGGGGGCTTTTTCTTTATAGCTACAGGAATCCCGTTCAGGCTTGTTGCCAAACCTGTCAGGTACTTTTAAACTTCCGGGAAATACTTTCTAGTCTTTAATGATGACAGCCGTTCTCTGCGTGGATAATGACCCTTTTTCCATCTGCTTCATACGTGGCATCAATTGTTTTACATATTAATTGCAATACTTCGTCTATCGTTTGGTTGACATGGAACTTACCTGTTATTTCACATTGTTTTGAACTATTATTACTAATCTCTATGCTGATATCATAATGGCGTTGCAATACTGCCGCTACTTCTGCCAGCGGCATATGGAAGAAGTTAAGCTCTCCTTTCACCCATGCTTCCGGCTCCTTCTGAAACTCAGCATGGCTGAGCTTTCCCTGCTGTTTATCAAACACACCCGCCTCTCCTTTTTCCAGTATTATTTTTTCTGTGGCTTTGCTCATTTCCACTTTTCCGCTGATCACGCCTACACTGATCTTTCCATCTTTCGGATAAGCCTGGATATTAAAACTCGTACCCAGTACCCGCGTACGTACTTCTCCGCTGGTGATCACAAAAGGCAATTCGCTGCTGGCCTTTACGTCAAAGAAAGCTTCTCCTTCCAGGATCACTTCCCGTGTTTCCCAGTCTGCCATATATTGCAGTTTACTTGCAGCATTCAGCACCACAACAGAACCATCAGGCAGTTCTATCCTTTTAGTACCTGCGAGGCTCTCTATGGTTTCCATTTGCCCGGGCCTGCTCATCAATATGTATATCAATGCGGCACCCAATACCACTACGGCAATGGCTGCTACGCGTAAGATCATCATACGCAAGGGCTGCCGGCGGGCCGGTATTTCAATTGACTGGCGAACATCCTTGTACAGCGCATCCAGGTAAGCCTGCTGCGCCGTAGCCGTCATATTATGCCATTCACCCTGGTTTGTATTCCTGCTGTTTAACCAGTGCAGCACCTGCTCTTCCTCTTCAGGAGTACAGGTGCCGGCCTGGTATTTGTCCAGCAGTTTGCTGAGTTGCTCTTGATCCATCGTTGGACTTTACATCTATATTGTCGAATGAAAAAATACGGTGGTACTATAAGGGGCAAAAATATTTTCAGAGAAAGAAAAAGAACATCCGCTTCAGGGAAAAGCGCAATTGCTTCAATACCATAGTGAGCTGATTCTTTACGGTTTGATTAGAGATATTCAGGGTGCTGGCAATCTCATTCACACTCATGTGCTGCTGCCTGCTGAGGCGGTAAATTTCACGGGCACGGGGAGGTAAACGGTTTAGCTCTGCTGAAACCGCATTGTCGAGGTCTTTATAGATCAGGGTATTACCAGTACTGTTATCTACATCATTATCCGATGCTTCCACTGCTGCCAGGTAGTTTTCGTGCAACATATGGCGGCGTAAGTGATCGATCACGCGGAAGCGTACGGCTTTCATCAGGTAAGCACGAAGGGATTGTTCAATGTGAAGCTGCGCACGTTTTCCCCAGAGTTCTACCAGCAGATCGTGAATGATGTCTCTTGCCTCTTCCAGGGAAACCATTTTCCCGGCAGCAACATCCATCATTTCCTTTGCATACTGATGGTATAACCATTCAAACGCAAGGAGATCACCTTCCCTGAAACGGCGCACCCATTCGGCTTCTTCTATGTTGGTCATTCCGCTCATGAATTGTTAAAATACCCAAAAATAACTAAGAATCAAATTAACAGTTAGCCGCGACCCTTTAGTTTATTGTTAAGAAAAAGGCCCGATGGATCACCGGGCCTTTTCTTTATTTTTTACTGCGTTGTGCTATGAAGTATAATGGTATGCCTAACAGGATGATACCCAATCCCGGAATGGCGTAATTAGGCTCGTATATCAGGAGTAAAATTGCCAGTGACAATGCAACCAGGATATACAATGCCGGTAATACAGGATACCCGAAAGCTTTGTAGCTGCGGGGAATATCCGGCCGTGTTTTACGCAGGATGAAGATCCCCAGGATAGTGATCACATAGAATACCAGTACGCCGAATATCACCATGGCCAGCAGATCGTTATACTTACCGCTGAGGCAAAGCACACAGGTCCAGGCACATTGGATCCAAAGGCCGAAACCCGGTACATCATCCTTATTCAGTTCACCGGCCTGTTTGAAGAACAGCCCATCTTTTGCCATGGTATAATAGATCCGCGCGCCGGATAAGATCAACCCATTGTTACAACCGAAAGTGGAAATGATGATCATTACTGCAATGGTTGCAGCACCCACCCCTGCTCCGAAGATGCGTTCTGCTGCTGCCACGCCCACCCTGTCTGAAGGCGCAAAGGCGATCTCGTTGAAAGGCAGTACGGCGAGGTACATGAAGTTAGCGGCTACATAAATAATGGTTACAATAAAAGTACCCAGGAACAATGCCCTGCCAATGTTCTTCTGCGGATTTTTGATCTCTCCCGCAATGAAGGTTACGTTATTCCAGGCATCGCTGGAGAACAGGGTACCTTTCATGGAAACCGCTACCGCACCAAAGAAAGCCATAGTAGTTAAACCGGTGGTCACCAGCTGGCCATCCGCCATGCTGAGGCTGTTCAGCTCCCAGGCATTTGCCCAGTTGGCATTCCATATCTCTGCTTTGGCCCCGATGATCAATCCGAAGATGATCAATCCAAAAAGAGAGAACAGTTTGGTAAAAGTGAAAACGGTTTGAATGATCTTACCATTCTTCACCCCTTTTGTATTAATAAAGGTGAGCAGGATAACAGAAAGCATGGCCACCAGCTGTGCCACAGACACATGAAAGCTGCCTATTTCAAAGAGGTAATTCTTCTCCCCCAGTTCCGGTGCCAGGTAACCTACATATTTGGCAAAAGCCATGGCCACGGCAGCAATGGTACCCGTTTGTATCACGCCGAACTGCGTCCATCCAAAGAGGAAGGCGATAAATGGATTGTATGCTTCCCGCAGGTACACATATTGCCCCCCTGCCTTTGGGAACATGCCGGACAGTTCACCATAACTGAGTGCGGCAATCAGTGTTACCACACCCGCCAATACCCACATGGCCATCATCCACCCGGAAGAGCCCATGGAGCGTGCTACCTCCGCGGATACAATAAAAATACCGGATCCTATCATGGAACCGGCTACGATCATGGTGGCATCCACCAGACTTAGACTTGGTTTGAAAGAGTTTTCCTGGTTGATTGACATGTGAGGTTGATAAGGTGGTTTATAAAAAAATCCCGGTGTAATATACCGGGATTAAATTTAATATATTTCAGGATTACATCCTGCGACTTATTTTTTAGCTGCTGCGTTCAACTCCTTGATCACCTCGTTGGTAACATTGTAAGCCTCATCCTTGTACAGGATATTGGTGGCCCCGCTGCGATAAGAGAAGATGAAAGCATAACGATTGTCTGCATTGAACTTCTTCACGCTTTCGTCCAGGCGTTTTTGCAGGTCTTCATTGAACTGTGCTTCTTTGGTTTGTAGTTGTGCGTACAGGTTCTGGCGGTTTTGTTCATGCTGCTGTGCTTTCTTCTGAAGGCCCATTTGCGCAGCCTCACCTTCTGCCTGCGTCATAGTAGGCGCTCTTTGCTGCAATACCTGTAATTCGTTCTGTAATTGTCTTTCGCGGGCACCAATCTCATTCTGGGCTTGCTCTTTTTCTTTTTCCAGTGCCGCCTTTTTTTCTTTAAAGTAGTCGTAGTGTGCTTCCAGGGAATCAATATCTACATACGCCAGCTTTAGAACTGCGCCTGAGGCGGGTTGTTGTACAGAAGAATTATTAGCTGATGCGGCGTTCTTTTGATTAGCTTGTTGGCAGGATGCGAATACACCGGCTACCGCCGCCAGGAATAATCCATTTTTCACAAAAAGTTGACGAGTGTACATGTTGATCGGTAGATTTTTAACCCTTATAATATGAAATAGAAATCTTGAGGCGGCTAAAATAAGGTTTTTGGGATATAAAAAAACGTTAAAATGGATTTTTATACAGATGTGCAATTAATCTTGTGGGGCAGCATGCCTGTTATATAGAAAAGGCCGCCCCCATATGGAAACGGCCGCCCAGTTGGCATATTATATCTTATTTAACTTTTTCCAGTAACATCTCGGGTTCATCGGTGGTCAGGTAATCCACGCCCGCTTTCAGGTAAGTATCCATCTGCTCCGGGTTATTCACTGTCCAGATATTCACATTGATGCCATTTTTCTTTGCATCCTTGATGATACTGATATCTTTATCGATCACTTTAAAATTGTAGTCAAAACCCCAGATCTTATCCGCTTTCAGTTCTGCCGGTGTTTTATCTCCCATCAGATATGCAATCTTGGCAAAAGGATTGAGTTCCACGATCTTTTTGCAGATATTATAGTCGAAGCTGATATAGAGCATCCAGGCCTCACACTGATGTTTGCGGATCAGTTCCACGCATTTTGTAGCCAGCTCCTCTGCCCTGGCCTTACCTAAACCGGAAGGTTTCAGCTCCAGTACCAGGTGGGTGGTGTTCTGCTTCATGGCCTCGAGGATGTAATCTTCAAATAAAGGAACATGATCACCTTTATTTAATGGTATGGAGGTAAGATCTGCGATCAATGTTTCCTCGATCTTTTTATCACCGATATGGTTATCATGAGAAAGCACGGGTACGCCATCCTTAGACAGCCATACATCGAATTCAGTACCTTCCGCACCGATGCGGATAGCATCTTTCAGGGAGCTGAGGGAGTTCTGGCTGGAACCTGTGTTTTTCCAGGCACCGCGATGGGCTACCACTTTATTACGATGAAAATCATCCCTTACGAGGATAAAGGTTTCACGCTTATCGCCGCTCTGAACGGTTACGGCATATTTGAAGGAAGGGGTATTAGCCGCCACACTGTTTTTTTTGTTCAGGCGGATTTCGCCTTTTTTGCTGATGGTGAAAAGCCCGGAGGTATCTTCCACCAGTTTAGCTGCCTGGGCAACGCCCTGTGCATTAAACACCTGTCCCACCAGGGCACCTTTTTTGGCCACGGGGATCTTGTAATTGTTCAACAGCAGGGAAGGTACCTGCCCATGAACCGCAACTGCTGCCATCAATGCAGGGATCATAATCAGACTTTTGCTCAGTCTATAACGTAGACGCATGGTATTGTGTTTTTATCTTTCAAATAGTTACTTTTCAACTTACAAGATACTTTTATATTGTTGTATTTTACTTACAATTTAATTTCGTGCCAAGGTAATATGAATCTTTTGTAAACGTGAATGGTTTTGATTAAATTACCATTAAAGAATAAAAAACCGCCAAAACAGCAACCATATACCATCGCATGCCCCTTAATATCCATGTAAAAACAATAGTCCATGTGGCTTAAGCTCCAGATCCGCTCCATCCTCTATGCAGGTACCGCTGGCATTACGGACGATGATCAGCGTGCCCGGATATTACGCAACAATGCTGTTGCGCTCTTCACCGCCTTGCTGGCGTTGATCTTTGGTCTCTATTATTATTTTATCTCCAGGGAAAAAATGATCTTGTACGGCGTGCTTACAGAAGCGACCTGTTTCTTTACGGGTATTTTCTGTAACCGGTTACGGCGCTATACCGCAGCCACCATCATCGTTCAGTTCACCAACCTGCTGGCAGTGGTTTATTTCGGCTGCCTGCTCAGCCTCAATATGGAAGCCAGCCTGCTGGCCATCTTTATTGTTGGAACTTCCTTCCTGATCCTGAAAGATATCAGCTCCCGGATCATTTCCATTACTGCCACCTTTGTGGCCCTGGCCTTAATGGAACTCAACAAACTTTACCCGGTGATCACGCCCATTGTATTTGAGCCGGCTACTGCGCTGATGGTTCATTATACCGCCCCGTTCGTGATCGTATTGCTGAGTTGCCTCACCATTGTATTATATGTCTGGCAGAACGACCGGCTGCTGCTTAAAATAAAGAGTACTACCCATAACCTTGAGCAACATGCGGTAGAGCTGGAACGCACGAATGATGCATTGGAAAAAGCCAATCTCACCAAAAGCATTTTCCTCCGGGAAACCAGTCACGAGATCCGTAATCCCCTGAATGCCATTTTTGGGATCAGCCAGTTACTGATGATGGAAATGGAAAAAACAGACCAGTTAAAATCCATCTCCAAACTGATCATCCATCTTCATTCCGCCAGCTACAATGTTACCCAGATCATCAACAATGTGCTGGAATTATCCAAGCTGGAGGCCGGTGTGCTGGACGATGTGCGGAAGGACCATTTCAATATGCAGGAATGGATCAGCAACATTATCCATATCTACCAGTATGTGGCTGACCTGAAGGGCGTAAAAATTGAATTGGAAATAGACCTGGACATGCCGGAAAGGATGATCAGCGATAAAGTAAAGCTCACGCAGATTGCCAACAACCTGCTGATCAATGCCATTAAGTTCACTGCGGACAACAGTGTAATTAATGTTCACCTGTACCCGGAAAATGATCAGTGGTCTTTAGCTGTAAGTGACCAGGGGCCGGGTATTCCGGAAGAAATGATGCAGGCCATCTTTGATCCTTTTATCACGCAGCAGGATGCCGCTTTTATTGATGGCACCGGCCTTGGCCTGCCTATCGCCAAACGGCTGACACAGTTATTATATGGAGAGATCAAAGTGCGGCGCAATGAAGATGGCGGTACTACTTTCATTGCCAGCTTCCCGAAGGAAGAACATGTACTCCCTCCTGCGCCGGCTGAAACTAATTTCCTGGCGGACGATGTGGATTATAGTGATAAAGTGATATTGGTAGTGGAAGATAATATGATGAACCAGATGGTGTTCTCCAATTTCCTTTCCCGTTCCCGCTGCAAACTGATCTTAGCGGATAATGGCCAGCAGGCACTGGAAAAGGCCAGGATCCAGGTCCCGGACCTGATATTGCTGGATATGCATATGCCGGTGATGGACGGGTATGAAACACTCCTGGAACTGAAGAAAGACCCCAGGCTAAAAAATATTCCGGTGGTAGCTATTTCTGCCGATTCATACAAAGAAGCGGTGGAAGAAGTGATGCAGGCCGGCGCGAATGATTATGTATTGAAACCCGTTCAATTCAGGCCCTTGTATGAAGTGGTGGGAAAATACCTGAAACCCCAACCGGTAGCGATCTGAAACTAAAACCGGGAGCAACCTGCTCCCTGCCTTCCAAGATCTGAAAATCCTTTCCCATAAAAAAAGGGAGCGCTTTTCGCGCCCCCTTTATTCTCTATCATTAACTACGTTCGAAGTTATAACTATTCCTCTTCGTCAAACTGGAACACTTCTTTAGAAGATGCCAGGATATCATACTCTTCTTTAGAACCTACGATCATGTTTTCAAACTCTCTCAAACCAGTACCGGCCGGGATCAGGTGACCTGTAATCACATTCTCTTTCAGGCCAAGCATATCATCTGTTTTACCGTTGATGGCTGCAGAAGACAGTACTTTGGTAGTTTCCTGGAAGGATGCGGCAGAGATCCAGCTGTGTGTACCGAGGGATGCTTTGGTGATACCAAGCAACAGCGGGCTGGACGTTGCAGATTCCGCATCGCGGTATTCCACAAGTTTCTTGTCCGCACGGCGTAACACGGAGTTCTCTTCACGAACCTGGCGCAGTGATACGATCTGACCAGCTTTCATGCTGGTAGAATCGCCTGCTTCGGTTACTACTTTCTTATCGTATATCTGATCGTTTTCTTCAAAGAATTCAAACTTATCGGTAGTGTCGCCTTCCAGGAAGCGGGTATCTCCCGGATCCTCGATGGTTACTTTACGCATCATCTGACGCACGATCACCTCAATGTGTTTGTCGTTGATCTTCACACCCTGTAAGCGGTATACCTCCTGAATTTCATTCACCAGGTATTCCTGAACAGCAAACGGTCCTTTAATAGACAGGATGTCTGCAGGTGTAATAGAACCATCGGACAATGCGGTACCTGCTTTCACGAAGTCACCATCCTGTACAAGGATGTGGCGTGTCAACGGAACGAGGTACTTCTTGATATGTGATTCGCGGCTTTCGATGATGATCTCACGGTTACCACGTTTGATGTTACCAAATGCTACCACACCATCAATTTCAGAAACGATGGCAGGGTTGCTCGGGTTACGTGCTTCAAAGAGCTCCGTAACACGTGGCAGACCACCCGTGATGTCTCTCAGCTTACCGATCACGCGTGGGATCTTCACAATCACCTGACCCGCTTTCACGGAAGCACCTTCTTCGAGTATTACGTGAGAACCTACAGGTAAGTTGTAAGATTTGCTTTCCTTGTTACCATCAACGATGAGGGAAGGGATCTTGTTCTTATCCTTGGTTTCGATAACCACTTTTTCACGGTGACCTGTTTGCTCATCCGCTTCTTCGCGGTAAGTGATACCATCGATGATGCTATCAAAACGGATCTTACCGGCAATTTCAGAAACGATAACGGCGTTGAACGGATCCCAGAAGCAGATCACATCACCTTTCACTACTTTCTGACCATCTTTCACTACCAGGGTAGATCCATAAGGTACGTTGTTAGTGATCAGGAGACGGTCGTTCTTCACATCCATGATCCTCAATTCACCGGTACGGCCGATAACCACCTGTACTTTTTCACCTTCACCGTTTTCGAATGTGGTCGTACGCAAGCCATCGAACTGAACAGTGCCATCAAATTTAGCAGTGAGGGTAGACTCTACTGATGCAGAGCCGGCCACACCACCCACGTGGAAGGTACGGAGTGTCAGCTGTGTACCTGGTTCACCGATGGACTGTGCTGCGATGATACCAACGGCATCCCCACGTTGTGTGGTGTACCCGGTGGCAAGGTTTTTACCATAACATTTCACACACACCCCTCTGCGGCTTTCGCAGGTAAGTACAGAACGGATCTCTACTGTTTCAATGGTGCTATCTTCAATATGTTTGGCAATTTCTTCTGTTATTTCCTGACCTGTAGATACGATCAGCTCTTCAGTGATCGGATCAAACACATCGTGCAGGGAAGTACGGCCCAGGATACGATCGTACAGTGGTTCTACCACCTCTTCGTTATCTTTCAGGGCAGCAGTTGCAATACCACGGAGGGTACCGCAATCTTCTTCCGTGATCACCACATCCTGTGCAACGTCTACGAGACGACGGGTCAGGTAACCCGCATCCGCCGTTTTCAACGCTGTATCCGCAAGACCCTTACGGGCACCGTGCGTAGAGATGAAGTATTCCAATACGTTCAGACCATCTTTAAAGTTGGAAAGGATCGGGTTCTCGATGATCTCGGAACCGGAAGAACCACTCTTACGCGGTTTTGCCATCAATCCTCTCAAACCAGCCAGCTGTTTGATCTGTTGTTTAGAACCACGCGCACCGGAATCCAACATCATGTATACTGAGTTGAACCCTTGTTTATCATTGGCGAGCTCACGGATCAGTGTTTCGGTCACTTTCGTGTCCACACGGCTCCAGATGTCAATGATCTGGTTGTAACGTTCGTTGTTGGTGATCAGACCTGTGTTGTAGTTATCCCACACTTCATCCACCTCGCCGGACGCGCCGTCGATCATGAGTTGTTTAGCTTCAGGGATGATCAGGTCATTGATATTAAAGGACAATCCACCACGGAATGCTGTACGGAAACCAAGGGTCTTGATATCGTCCAGGAATTTCGCAGTTTTTGGAATGTCTGTTGCTTTAATGATATCACCGATGATCTCACGCAGCGATTTCTTAGTGAGCAGGGCATTTACGAAGCCTGCTTCACGCGGAACGAACTGGTTAAAGATCACACGGCCTACTGTAGTTTCGATCAGCTTTCTTTCCAGTGTGCCATCCGCTTTACGGATATCTGCTTTTACGCGGATGTTAGCGTGCAGGTCAACCCGGCCTTCGTTGTAAGCAATGATCACTTCTTCAGCAGAGTAGAAGGCTTTACCTTCTCCTTTGATCACTTCTTCAGCTGTAGTTTTCTTACCCTTGGAGATGTAATACAGACCGAGTACCATGTCCTGAGAAGGCAGGGTGATTGGTGTACCATTCTGAGGGTTAAGGATGTTGTGGCTGGAGAGCATCAGTAACTGGGCTTCCAGGATAGCAGCGTTGCTCAAAGGAACGTGTACCGCCATCTGGTCACCATCGAAGTCAGCGTTGAACGCAGAACACACCAGCGGGTGAAGCTGGATTGCTTTACCTTCCACCAGTTTGGGCTGGAATGCCTGGATAGACAAACGGTGAAGGGTTGGAGCACGGTTCAGCATCACCGGGTGACCTTTCAGTACATTCTCCAGGATATCCCAAACCACTGCTTCTTTTCTATCTACGAGCTTTTTAGCTGATTTAACTGTTTTTACGATACCTCTTTCGATGAGCTTACGGATAATGAACGGTTTGAACAGTTCAGCAGCCATATCTTTCGGTAAACCACATTCGTGCAGTTTCAGTTCAGGACCTACCACGATAACGGAACGACCGGAATAGTCAACACGTTTACCGAGCAGGTTCTGACGGAAACGACCTTGTTTACCTTTCAGTACATCGGAGAGAGATTTCAGTGCACGTCCGCCTTCTGCTTTAACGGCGTTGGATTTCCTGGAGTTGTCGAACAGGGAATCCACCGCTTCCTGCAACATCCGTTTTTCGTTCCGTAAGATCACCTCTGGCGCCTTGATCTCGATCAGGCGTTTGAGACGGTTGTTACGGATGATCACACGGCGGTACAGGTCGTTCAGGTCAGAAGAAGCAAAACGGCCACCATCCAATGGTACAAGCGGACGTAATTCCGGTGGTACAACTGGAATGTATTGCATCACCATCCATTCCGGACGGTTATCAACACGGCCATTGGCATCACGGAAAGCTTCCACCACACTCAAACGTTTCAGCGCTTCCGCTTTACGTTGCTGGGAAGTTTCAGTGGCAGCCTGGTTGCGGAGCTGGTAAGAAAGACCGTCCAGATCAATGCGGGACAGCATCATTTCTACCGCTTCAGCACCCATTTTGGCGATGAATTTATTCGGATCTTCATCCGGCAGCATCTGGTTGTCTTTCGGAAGGGTATCCAGGATATCCAGGTACTCTTCTTCAGTGAGCAGATCGCTGTAGTTCAGTCCTTTCTCCTGTTTCACTCCGCTTTGGATGATCACGTATCTTTCATAATACACGATCGTTTCCAGTTTCTTGGAGCTCATACCGAGCAGGTAACCGATTTTATTAGGTAATGATTTGAAATACCAGATATGAACAACAGGCACTACTAAACGAATATGACCCATTCTTTCACGACGTACTTTCTTCTCTGTCACTTCTACACCACAACGGTCGCACACAATGCCTTTATAACGGATACGCTTATATTTTCCGCAATAACATTCGTAATCCTTTACAGGTCCGAATATCCTTTCGCAGAACAAACCATCACGTTCGGGTTTGTAAGTACGGTAGTTGATGGTTTCGGGTTTCAGCACTTCTCCATAAGAACGCTCCAGGATGGTATCCGGAGAAGCGAGACTAATGGTGATGTTACTGAAATTTGATTTAGGACGATTTTCTTTTTTGATGGCCATTATATGTTATTTAAAGAAAACTCATTGGAAATGCATGGTCTGAGATGCCATGGCCTGTTTGTCTTCACATGATTATACGGCAGCTCCCGCTTGTGCGGGAACTGCCTATATATAATAATCTTAATCAAACTTCAGGTCCAGACCGAGACCACGTAACTCATGGATCAATACGTTGAAGGACTCAGGTACACCGGCTTTCGGTATATTGTCTCCCTTCACGATTGCTTCATAAGCTTTCGCACGGCCTACGATATCATCGGACTTAATTGTGAGCAACTCTTGCAGGATGTTGGCGGCACCGTATGCTTCCAGGGCCCATACCTCCATCTCACCAAAACGCTGACCACCGAACTGGGCTTTACCACCCAGCGGCTGTTGCGTAATGAGACTGTATGGTCCGATAGAACGGGCGTGCATCTTGTCGTCCACCATGTGGCTCAGTTTAAGCATGTAGATAATACCTACTGTTGCTTTCTGGTGGAAGCGCTCGCCGGTTTCTCCATCACTCAGGTAAGTGTGGCCGAAGCTTGGCAATTTAGCTTCAGTGATGTATTCTGCGATCTCTTCCACGCTCGCACCATCGAAGATAGGCGTGGCGAATCTTACACCCAGTTTCTGACCGGCCCATCCAAGAACGGTTTCATAGATCTGACCAAGGTTCATCCGTGAAGGTACCCCAAGTGGGTTCAACACGATATCAACCGGGGTTCCATCTTCCAGGAATGGCATATCCTCATCGCGTACGATCTTAGCCACGATACCCTTGTTACCGTGACGGCCTGCCATCTTATCCCCTACTTTCAGCTTACGTTTGCTGGCCAGGTAAACCTTAGCCAGTTTCAGTACGCCCGCTGGCAGTTCATCACCGATAGAGATGTTGAACTTCTCACGTTTGTAGCGGCCCAGCTCCTCGTTGTACTTAATGTTAAAGTTGTGGAGGAGGAAGTTGATCTGGTCGTTTGTTTCCTGATCAGTTGTCCAACCCAATGGGTTTACAAACTGGAAGTCAACATTCGCCAGGTTCTTGTTGGAGAATTTAGAGCCTTTGGAGATCAGTACTTCACCGTAAGTGTTGGTGATACCTGCAGACGTTTTGTCTTTCAGCAGCAGCAACAATTTACTCATCAGCACTTCCATCAGGTCTTCTTCATTCTTCTGATGTATCTTTTCCAATTTCTCCAATGCCGCTTTTTCACGGGTTTTGGAGTTCTTGTCTTTCTTAGCGCGGGAGAACAGCTTCTTGTCGATCACCACACCTTCTGTAGATGGTGGTGCCTTCAGGGAAGCATCTTTCGCATCGGAAGCTTTATCACCGAAGATCGCTCTTAAGAGTTTTTCTTCAGGAGAAGGATCAGATTCACCACGTGGGGTGATCTTACCGATCAGGATATCTCCTTCTTTAATATGCGCACCTACACGGATGATACCGTTCTGATCCAGGTCCTTGGTGGCTTCTTCGCTCACGTTCGGAATATCCGGAGTCAGTTCTTCTTCACCCAGTTTAGTGTCACGTACTTCCAGTTCGTATTCGTCGATATGAATAGAGGTGAACCAATCTTCTTTGGCAACACGCTCAGAGATCACGATCGCATCCTCGAAGTTGTATCCTTTCCATGGCATGAAGGCCACTTTCAGGTTACGGCCGAGGGCCAGCTCACCTGCACGGGTAGCGTATCCTTCTGTTAAGAAGTCTCCTTCTACCACTCTTTGTCCTTTCTTCACAGCAGGACGGAGGTTGATACAGGTGCTTTGGTTGGTTTTAACGAACTTGGTCAGTTGGTAGATGATCAGATCATCTTCAAAGCTTACCAGTTTCTGCATTTCGTCGCGCTCATAGCGAACATGGATCTCATTTGCATCCACGAACTCTACCACACCTTTACCGTTTGCAGTGATCTGCAGGCGGGAGTCGCGTGCTGCTTTTCCTTCCAGGCCGGTACCTACGATAGGCACCTGTGGATTGATCAGCGGTACAGCCTGACGTTGCATGTTTGATCCCATCAACGCACGGTTGGCGTCATCATGTTCCAGGAACGGGATCAGGGAAGCGCTCAAACCAACGATCTGGTTCGGAGCCACGTCCATATATTCTACTTCTCCACGGTCCAGGATCGGGAAGTCGCCGGTTTCGCGGGACTTCACTTTCTCGTTGGTGAAGGAGCCTTTATCGTCCAACGGAGCGTTGGCCTGGGCTATCTTAACAGAATCTTCTTCTTCAGCGCTCAGGTATTCGATCTTGCTCATATCCACTTTACCGTCTTTTACTTTACGGTAAGGTGTTTCAATGAATCCCATTTCATTCACCATGGCGTGTACGCACAGGGTGGAGATCAGACCGATGTTTGGTCCTTCAGGGGTTTCGATCGTACAGAGACGGCCGTAGTGGGAATAGTGTACGTCACGTACCTCAAAACCTGCTCTCTCCCTGCTCAAACCGCCGGGCCCGAGTGCGGAGATCCTGCGTTTGTGCGTGATCTCAGACAGTGGGTTGGTCTGGTCCAGGAATTGAGACAACTGAGAAGTACCGAAGAAGGAATTGATCACGGAGGACAAAGTTCTCGCATTGATCAGGTCCACTGGCGTAAACACCTCGTTATCCCTTACGTTCATTCTTTCACGGATGGTACGGGCCATACGGGCCAGACCTACGCCGAATTGCGCATAGAGCTGTTCTCCCACGGTACGTACACGACGGTTGCTCAGGTGATCGATATCATCGATATCAGCTTTACCGTTGGTCAGTTGAACCAGGTATTTGATGATGGCGATAATATCCAGCTTGGTGAGCACTTTCATGTCCAGCGGAGTAGGCAAGCCCAACTTGCGGTTGATCTTGTAACGGCCTACATCTCCGAGGTCATAACGTTTATCAGAGAAGAATAATTTATCGATGATACCCCTTGCTGTTTCGTCATCCGGCGCATCGGCACCACGCAATTGGCGGTAGATGTGCTGAACGGCTTCCAGTTCGGAGTTAGATGTATCTTTGTTGAGGGTGTTATAGATGATGGCAAAGTCGCCGCTCACCTCTTCTTTCTGCACAAATACAGATTTCACGCCCATGTCTGTGATCAGCTCGATATTGGTTTCATCCAGGAAGCTGTCGCGTTCCAGAACGATCTCATTTCTTTCGATGCTCACCACCTCACCGGTATCCTCATCCACGAAATCTTCCACCCAGCTACGTAAAACGCGGGCAGCCAGCTTTTTGCCGGTGTATTTTTCCAGGTTCTTGCGGTCTGCTTTAACTTCGTCAGCCATACCAAACAGCTCCAGGATATCCTTGTCTGTTTCGTAGCCGATGGCACGCAACAGGGTGGTTACCGGGAATTTCTTCTTACGGTCGATGTACGCGTACATCACATTATTGATGTCCGTCGCAAACTCCATCCAGGCTCCTTTGAAGGGGATTACCCTTGCAGAGTAGATCTTGGTACCGTTTGGATGTACAGATTGACCAAAGAATACACCAGGAGAACGATGGAGTTGAGATACAACTACCCGTTCAGCACCGTTGATCACGAATGTGCCCCTTGGGGTCATGTAAGGGATATTCCCGAGGAATACGTCCTGTACAATTGTCTGGAAGTCTACGTGCTCCTCGTCGTTACAGCTCAGACGGAGTTTTGCTTTGAGCGGCACGGAGTACGTAAGCCCCCGCTCAATACACTCTTCGATGGTATAACGCGGAGGGTCTACGAAATAATCAAGGAATTCCAGATTGAAGATATTTCTCGTATCTGTGATCGGGAAGTTTTCCTTGAATACTTTAAAAAGGCCTTCGTTGTTTCGCTTGTCTGGTGTGGTTTCTAATTGGAAGAAATCCTTGAAAGATTGAATTTGGATAGCCAACAGATCCGGTGTCTCAGCAACTTGTTTGATCTTTCCAAAATTAATTCTTTCGTTAGTTTGGGCTTTTTTTAGAGACATATTCGAAGTTAGCAGTTAATATAACTTGTATGAATAAGGGAAATTAATGATTCTTTGTCAAATACATCGAAATTCTTGTCTATTGAAGGACACTTTCCCAAAGGGGTAAGGTCAAAAGTGCAAAAGCACTTTTGACCTCAAAAAGATGTATCTAAACAAAGAATTACTGAATTTCAACTTCAGCGCCAGCTTCAGTCAGCTTCGCTTTCAGGTCTTCTGCTTCAGCCTTGGCTACGCCTTCTTTGATAGCTTTAGGAGCACCGTCTACCAGTTCCTTAGCTTCTTTCAGACCAAGACCGGTCAGATCCTTAACGATCTTCACTACGTTCAGCTTGCTTGCGCCAGCAGATTTCAGGATTACGTTAAAGGCAGTTTTTTCCTCAGCAGCAGCGGCTCCACCACCACCATCAGCAGCTACAACAACTGCAGCAGCAGCTGGTTCGATACCGTATTCGCTTTTCAGTACGTCTGCGAGTTCTTGAACTTCTTTAACAGTAAGACCTACTAATTGTTCAGCTAATGCTTTTACGTCTGCCATTGTATGATATTTTTGAAATTGTTTTTTAAAATTTGTTGTTGTTTATATTGTGACTTGGAAGCCATGTTAATTGGGCCACTGTAGCTTATTCAGCTGCAGGTGCTTCTGGTGCTGCATCAGCTGCGGGAGCTTCAGGAGCAGATGGTGCGGAAGCTTCGGGAGCTGCAGCAACTGCTTCTCCTTCTTTCTTTCCTTTCTCGAGCAAAGCAGCGATAACGCGTTTTGCAGGAGACTGCAACAGACCGATAACTTCGCCGATGAGTTCGTTCTTGGTTTTGATCTTCACCAGGCTAGCCAGCTGGTTGTCGCCCAGGTACAGTTCGTCAGCGATGAAAGCTGCTTTCAGTACTGGTTTTTCCAGTTTAGCGTTTTCCTTACGGAAAGTGGAGATGATCAGTGCCGGCTCTTTCGGGCTGTCTGAGAACATGAGGGCAGTTACGCCATGCAGTGCTTCGTAAACACCGGCATATTTCTCATTGTCCAGGCTTTCCAAAGCTTTTCTGATGAGGGTGTTCTTAGCCACCTTCATTTCTACCTTCTTATCGAAGCACACCTTTCTCAGGTGGTTCACCTGCTCAACGCTCAGGGACTCTGTATTGGTGATGTAGAAGTTGCTATATTGAGAGAACTTACCTTTCAGCAGCTCTATTGCCTCTGTTTTTTGATCTTTCGTCATTACTCAATAATTAGTTTTGAACAGATTTGGTGTCAATTACAATACCAGGGCTCATGGTGCTCGCCATGGATAAGCCTCTCAGGTAAGTACCTTTTGCAGTAGCCGGTTTCAGCTTGATGATCGCGTTGATCAGCTCCTGGCTGTTCTGCTCGATCTTATCAGGCGCAAATGAAATACGGCCGATAGAAGCGTGGATGATACCAGCTTTATCTACTTTAAAGGTGATCTTACCGCCTTTAACCTCGTTAACAGCAGCTGCTACATCATTGGTAACAGTTCCTGTCTTAGGGTTCGGCATCAGGTTACGTGGACCGAGGATCTTACCCAGTTTACCGATCTTAGGCATCACGGAAGGAGTAGCGATGATTACATCGATATCCGTCCAGCCAGCTTCGATCTTTTGGATAAATTCATCCAGACCCACGAAATCTGCACCCGCTTCTTTAGCAGAAGCTTCTTTATCAGGTGTGCAAAGAACCAATACTTTCTTAGTCTTACCAGTACCGTGTGGAAGCGTAACAGAGCCACGGATTGCCTGGTCAGCTTTCTTAGGATCAACGCCTAAGCGGATATGTAAATCGACGGAAGAGTCGAATTTAGTACAATTAATGTCTTTAACGAGCGTGGATGCCTCTTTCAGGCTGTATGACTTATTCTTGTCCACTTTCACGTCAGCCACTTTTCTTTTCTTCGTTGCCATTGCAGAATGATTTAAAAAAAGTTAAGATTAGTTTTCCCAGGGGGCTTTACCGTCTACAGTAATACCCATGCTACGTGCTGTACCGGCAACCATTTTCATAGCGCTTTCCAGGGTGAAGCAATTCAGGTCAGGCATCTTGTCTTGAGCAATAGCCTCAACCTGTGACCAGGATACTTTACCTACCTTGTTACGGTTAGGCTCTTTAGAACCACTTTGCAGTTTGGCAGCTTCCAGCAGCTGTACAGGTGCGGGAGGCGTCTTAATTACGAAGTCGAATGATTTGTCAGTGTAAACTGTCAGCAAAACCGGCAATACCTTACCCATTTTATCCTGGGTACGGGCATTAAACTGTTTGCAGAACTCCATGATGTTCACACCTTTGGAACCCAAAGCGGGACCAATCGGAGGTGCAGGGTTGGCTTGGCCGCCTTTCACCTGCAATTTCACGTACGTTGCGATCTCTTTTGCCATTGATGTCTGTTTTAATTTGGTTAAACGTCCTCCTCCTCGTTTTACCGGGAAGAAAACTCCCAAAACTCAAAAGTCTTTAAAAGACCTTTCAAGGGGGATGCAAAGGTAGGTATTAATTAAATAAATAGCAAAAATTGTTTGGAGTTCGGCATTTTTTTTGCTATTATCCGGAGATTGGGAATAAAATTAATAGCTAAAGCCCTATTCATCAGTATATTAGGTTTCTAATACAGCATACAAAGATACGGATTTATATTGTATTTTAAGCCCAAATTTCCACTTATGCGCTTTTTCAGCCTCCTTATTATACTATTACCATTTTCGCTCATGGCACAATCCCGTCTGCTCATCGGCACCTACACCAAAAGCATGCATGTTTACAGCTTTAATGCGGAAACAGGGGCCCTTACAGCACAGGATTCAACACAGGAGCTGAATAATCCTTCCTTCCTGACCGTAGCCCCCGGCGGCCAGGCTGTTTATGCAGTCGGCGAAGCTGGCGGCGGCAAGGTATATGCACTAGGGCTTAATGGCAACCAGTTACTGTTGAAGAACACCCAATCCTCCGGCGGCAACGGTCCCTGCCATATCACGATAGATAAAGCCGGACGGAATGTAATTGTGGCCAATTACGGCAGTGGCAGTGTATCCGTATTGCCTGTTCTGGCCGATGGCAGCCTTGGCGCTCCCCTGCAAACTATCCAGCACACGGGGTCCAGTGTGGTGGAATCCCGGCAGAAAGGTCCTCATGCCCACTCTGCCAATTTCTCGCCGGATGAAAAGCAGGTATTTGTTGCGGACCTGGGCATTGATAAGATCATGGTCTACGATTACCATCCTGATAATAAACAAACACCCCTCACCCCTGCTGCCATACCTTTTGTTGCTACCAAACCGGGTATGGGTCCAAGGCACTTCACTTTTCATCCTAATGGTAAATATGCTTATGTGGTGGGAGAGCTTAATGGCGATGTAACGGCTTACCATTATAAGGGTGGGACACTGATACCTTTCCAATCACTTTCTTCAGCTCCCGGCGCCTCAGTTAAGTTCGGCCTGGCGGATGTACATATCTCCCCGGACGGGAAATTCCTTTACCTGAGCGACAGGGACAAACAAAACTACCTGGCCATCTTCACGATCAACAAGAATACGGGCAAGCTGAGCTTTTCAGGTCATCAATCCACACTGGGCGAGAATCCCCGGAACTTCCTGATCGATCCTTCCGGCAAGTTTGTACTCGCAGCTAACCAGAGTACCAATAATGTGGTGGTGTTTAAAAGAGACCTGGTTTCAGGGAAACTGACCCCCACCGGTTATGAGATCAGTGTGCAGAAACCCGTTTGCCTCCAATTGGTAAAATAGGTGTGGCACCATGCATAAAGTTGTCAAAACAAGTATTTTGTAACTTTAGTGCCCTAAAAACCACCCCTTTATGAAACGCACATTGTTAATTCTCATCACCTGCTTTATTGCTTTTTCTGTGAATGCTCAGGATGAAGCTGCACAAAAGAACTGGATGGAATACGCTACCCCCGGTTCTGTTCAAAAAATGATCGCCATGTCTGACGGAGAGTGGAATACGGACATCACCTTCTGGATGGCTCCGGGCGCTCCTCCTTCCAAACAAAGCGGCAAATGCGTGAACAAAATGATCCTTGGCGGCCGTTTCCAGGAATCAAAACACACCGGTTCGTTTGGCGGGCAGCCTTTTGAAGGCATTGGCACTATGGGGTACGACAATCTGAAAAAGGTTTTCCAAAGCTCATGGGTGGATAACATGAGTACCGGTATTATGTACATGGAAGGCAAATGGGACGATGCCACCCGTTCTGTTACCTTTACAGGCAAATGCACCAATCCAGCCTCTGGCAAGGAAATGAACATTAGAGAGGTATACAGGATCGTAGATGATAACACCCATCAGATGGAGATGTTCCAGATGGAAAACGGCACGGAGTACAAGAGCATGGAAATGAAGATGACCCGCAAATAAGCTAATACTAAACGACATTTAAACAAAAAAGCCTCCCGGGATCCGGGAGGCTTTTTTTAAATATAATGAGCAGCTTAGCTGATCTTTTCTACCTGCATGAAGTTGAGTTCCACCGGAGTAGCACGGCCGAAGATCTTCACCGTTACTTTCAGTTTCTTCTTGTCTTCCAGTACTTCTTCGATCACGCCATTGAAATCGTTGAATGGTCCATCGATGATCTTGATGGTTTCTCCCACGATGTATGGTTCGCTCATGGTGAGGCCCTGATCGGAGATCTCGTCCACTTTACCCAGCATTTTGTTTACTTCTGATTTGCGGAGTGCAATGGGTTTTTCTTTTCCGAGGAAGTGGATCACGCCGGAAACGTTGCGGATAGCCTGGATCACTTCATCAGTCATCCTGCCTTCCATCGCTTCGATCATGATATACCCGGGATAGAAGTTCTTTTCGCGCATCACTTTTTTACCAGCCTGCACTTTATAGACCTTTTCCACGGGCAGGAAGATCTGGCTGATCACATTGCCCCAGTCGCTACGGCGCACTTCGATATCGAGGTATTCTTTTACTTTCCGCTCCTTGCCGCTTACTACGCGCAGCACGTACCATTTGGTTTCGTGAGCGGGAGCCTGCGGTGCTTCAACCTTCGGCTTTTCAGGTGCGGAGGCTTGTTCCTGTGGCGTTTCGTCCAGTGGGGTATCTTCTAATTGGATATCATCCATTATTGAAACAGTTTATAGTATTGCGATAAAACGAGGTGAGATGCTGAATCCATTCCCCAAACCATCAGGGTGATGATTATAGTGGCGATCAGAACGATCATGGTAGAGGATTGCAGTTCCCGCCAGGTTGGCCAGGATACTTTATGAACCAGTTCGTGGTATGATTCTCTGAAGTAGTTGGTGATTTTGTTCATGGTAATAAGTTATCCTGATATGAACGATAAAATTGCCGAGGAGTAAAATTGTTTGTTTTCTTTCAAAACCAATCAATTTAACTATCCGGCAATTCAATTCTTAAGCACGGGTACTAGGATTCGAACCCAGATCAAAGGTTTTGGAGACCCGTATGCTACCGTTGCACCATACCCGTTTGTGAAAAAGCCATTAGCCGCAATTGTCTCTGCTCAGCAAATATAATCCGCTAATGAAAGCAAATTACAACTAATGGCCTTTTTATTATACAGTATTGCTACTGATGATTATTTCAGGATTTCTGTAACCTGACCAGCACCTACGGTACGTCCACCTTCGCGGATAGCGAATTTCAGACCTTTTTCCATAGCGATAGGCTGGATCAGTTTAACAACCAGACCGATGTTATCACCGGGCATAACCATTTCAACACCTGCTGGTAATTCAACCTCACCAGTTACGTCAGTTGTACGGAAGTAGAACTGAGGACGGTATTTTTGGAAGAATGGAGTGTGACGGCCACCTTCTTCTTTGCTCAGTACGTAAACTTCGCATTTGAAGTCAGTGTGCGGAGTGATAGAACCTGGCTGGCAGATAACCATACCACGACGGATCTGAGTTTTCTCAATACCGCGGAGCAGCAGACCGGCGTTGTCACCAGCTTCACCTTCATCCAGCAGTTTTTTGAACATCTCAACACCAGTGCAGGTAGATTTCAGAGACTCAGGGATCAGACCTACGATCTCAACGTTCTCACCAACTTTGATACGACCGCGTTCGATACGACCAGTAGCAACGGTACCACGACCAGTGATAGAGAATACGTCTTCTACTGACATCAGGAACGGTTGATCAACCGGACGTGGAGGCAGCGGAATGTAAGTATCTACAGCTTCCATCAGTTCGTCGATCTTAGATACCCAGTTAGCATCGCCAGCGAGGGCGCCGGTTGCAGAACCTTGGATGATGGGCACATTATCGCCATCAAAACCGTATGAAGACAACAGGTCGCGGATCTCGATCTCAACCAGTTCCAGCAATTCCGGATCATCAACCAGGTCAACTTTGTTCATGAATACTACGATACGTGGAACACCTACCTGACGAGCGAGGAGGATGTGTTCTTTCGTTTGTGGCATTGGACCATCTGTAGCGGCTACCACGAGGATTGCACCATCCATCTGAGCTGCACCGGTGATCATGTTCTTCACATAGTCGGCGTGGCCTGGACAGTCAACGTGTGCGTAGTGACGGTTTACAGTCTGATACTCAACGTGTGCTGTATTGATGGTAATACCTCTTTCTTTTTCTTCAGGCGCTGCGTCGATCTCATCATATCCTTTCTTCTCAGCCAGACCCTTGTTTGCCAGAATTGTAGTAATGGCAGCAGTCAAGGTAGTTTTACCGTGGTCCACGTGACCGATGGTACCAATGTTAACGTGGGGTTTATCCCGCTTAAAGGTTTCTTTTGCCATTGTATTTTTTTTTAAGATGGTTTGTAAAGTTGTATTATGTTGTTTTTTAAAAACTGTTTTTACAAACTTGAGCCAATGACGGGGATTGAACCCGCTCCTTTCTCTTTTCCCTGAGAACGCTCATCCATTGAGCTTATCGGCTTAGTTAAACTTCGAAATTCCGGATACTGATCTCCTGAACCTCCCGAAGGATAATCCGTTGACCTGCTATCCGAAACTTATTTGATTTGATGATGAGGGTTACCCTTTCAAAAATTCAAATTTCTAGAGCTGTTGATGAGAATTGAACTCACGACCTCTTCCTTACCAAGGAAGTGCTCTACCCCTGAGCTACAACAGCGAATTCAAAAACGAATTACGAATCTCTATTAAAAATTATCAACCCGTAATTCGTAATTGATAATCCGTATTGACTCAGAGCGGGAGACGAGGTTCGAACCCGCGACCTACAGCTTGGAAGGCTGTCGCTCTACCAACTGAGCTACTCCCGCATATATTGGTATCCTTTATATCAATCACTCTATTTCCTTGCACAACTTTGTTCCGCCCCTGATTGCACAAAAGCGGAACAAAATAAAGCGTGGGCAGGATAGGATTCGAACCTATGAAGTCGAAAGACAGCGGATTTACAGTCCGCCCCATTTGGCCGCTCTGGAACCTGCCCAACTTACAAACTTTGCCCGGAGCCATCCGGTAACTTCTGAGCCAGCAGAGGGATTCGAACCCCCGACCCACTGATTACAAATCAGTAGCTCTGGCCAACTGAGCTATGCTGGCGTGTTTTGTCAAGAAAAAGATTAACACTCTTCTTAAAAGGAAGCGCAAAATAAATGGTTTACTTTTTAAGAAACAAATATTTTTTTCAGCTTCCGAGTGCCCATCAATTCCCTGATGTAAGTCGGCTAAAATGCCCTACAGTAAAGAACTTTACTACCCTTGCGGATCCCTTTTTGATTCGGGATGGCAAAGGTAGTAAAGAGAAAACTAACTTCAAAATATTTTTGGGAAATTAATGTAAATTCTTCTCCTTCTGGCGCTTGATCTGATTTACAAGCGAATCGAAAGCAAGATCGACGGACTCTTCGAAAGATTTAGACTCGTGTTTCACGAAGAAATCGTGGCGGGGTACATGTACTTTAATCTCGGCTATCTTATCTTTTACCTGGTGGGCTAACTGATCAAGTTTGAGGAACACTTCAACGTTTACGATACGGTCATAAAAGGTGGTGAGTTTTTGAATACGTTTGTTCACATGATCAATAAGTTTTGCGTCAGCATCGAAACGCACAGTTTGAATTTGAACATTCATAGCACTAAAATTTAACATTTAACAATCTAATTTCAAGCAAGTAATCATCTTTTCATAGGCTGTTTTTTGGTGAGAACTCTGTATTACTAATTTACTGAACTTTCAATGGCTTTCCATTTTTTGTGTAAAAATTTTTGTTAAAATCAGTCTACAGCAATAATAACTTTCCTCATAACAATAACAGCTGATCAGCATCAACTGTTCCTATGATCTTACTCCGTATAATTAAATGTTGATAATTGTGCTAGGCTTTGGGATGCGCCTGACGATATGCTTTTTTCAGGCTTTCTATGGTATTATGGGTGTATACCTGTGTGGAAGCAAGACTGGAATGCCCCAGCAGATCCTTTACTGCATTGAGTTGTGCCCCGTTGTTCACGAGATGTGTGGCAAAAGTATGCCGCAATACGTGCGGGCTTCTTTTTGAAATGGTAGTTACCTGGCTGAGCGCAGCTTTTACCAGCCTGTATACATATCCTTTGGTGACCCTGGTTCCCTTTTCGTTCACAAACAGGTATTCCAGCTCAGCACTTTCCAGTTCCTGCCGTTTACGGGCATCGTAGGCCTGAATGTGATGGACCAGTTCATTGCTGAGCGGGATGATGCGTTCTTTATTGCCTTTTCCCAATACTTTGATCTGGCTGTTGCTTACATCCACGTCGTACAGTTTGATACCCAGCAGCTCTGCCTGCCGGATCCCGGTTTGGTACAATAAGGCAATAATGAGTTGAGCAGTGGCTCCTTTGAAGTCGTCCCCAAAGATCACCTCTCCTTCTGCGGAATTCTGCTCCAGCTGCTGCATGCCCTTCTGTTCCACAAATACGGGCAGGCGTTTCCGCAGCTTTGGACTCACTACTTTCACCATAGGGCTCTGGCCGATCACTTTCTGGCGAACGGCGTATTTGAAGAACGACCTTAAGGTGGAGATTTTATGACGGATAGTACCGGGAGAGATAGTATCAGGGCTTTCCGGCCGGCCTTTAAGGCCTTCCACTAACCAGGACTGGATGTGAAGGGAACGGATATCTTTCAGATCTATACCGCCGTAGGAAAGGGCCAGGTATTCGAAGAACTGGGAAAGGTTCACCGTGTACAGTTCCACTGTTCTCGGTGATTTCCGCTTAACGCCTGTATAGTAGGCCAGGAACTCTTTTGCCAGTGGTATCAGATGCTCTTCCTTCATGCCAACACAAAAAAATTGATGACTGTAAAGTTATAGAAAACCTTACAATCATCAATCTTATGTATTAGAAATTAATTTCTGATCTTAATTACCAGATTACTCGAACTTACCGGAAGCTACCTGCAGTTTGTAAACAGCTTTCAGCACTTCAGTCCTGCGACGGATAGAAGGCTTGGTAAATGACTGACGCTCTCTGAGTTGCAGCAAAATCTTCGCTTTCTCAAATTTCTTCTTATACTTTTTAAGCGCTTTGTCTATGTTTTCGCAATCTTTAGAATCGATGATTAACATATTTGTCCTTTATTTTTACGGACAGCAAAGGTACGGCAAGTTTTTTATTTTCCAAAATTAAATCAGCTCCATTTTACTGCCCCTTCATGTTAGTGTGTAATTGACTAATTTTGTGGTCCAATATTAAGACTATTTATGTTTACAGGCATTATTGAAACCATGGGTACGGTTACTTCGGCCGTAAAGGAAGGAGCAAACCTGGAATTAACCATCAGCTCGGCATTGGCACCTGAATTAAAGGTGGATCAAAGTATCTCTCACAACGGCGTTTGCCTCACTGTTACCGCTATTGCAGCGGACCATTATACAACTACCGCGGTGGCGGAGACTTTATTAAAAAGCAACCTGGGCAGCCTGCAGCAAGGCCAGACCGTGAACCTGGAAAGGGCCATGATCTTCAACAGCCGTATAGACGGGCATATTGTACAGGGCCATGTGGACAGTACAGGCACCTGCCTTTCCGTTGAAGAACAGAACGGCAGCTGGCTCTATCGCATTGGCTTCCCTCCGCAATTTGCATCCCTGATCGTGGAAAAGGGTTCTATCTGCATGAACGGCATCAGCCTCACGGTATTTGACATTACCAACGATGCTTTTTCTGTAGCCATCATCCCATATACTTACGAGCACACTAATATTCAGCATCTTACGCCCGGCGCCTCCGTGAACCTGGAATTTGACATCCTTGGTAAATACGTGGCCCGGCAATTACAAATCAACAAATGAACCATCCTCTTTTCCGGGAACTGGGTATGAAATATCCGCTGATCATGGCGCCCATGTTCCTTGTGAGTAATGAACCCATGATAAAAGCAGCCATCCGTGCCGGTATTGCAGGTACTTTCCCTTCCCTCAACTATCGTAAGGAAGGAGAATTGCCCGCTTTGCTGGATAGATTGAATGAAACCAGGGCACAACATCAGCAGGGCACTTATGGCGTAAACCTGATCGTACAGAAAACGAACCCGCTCTATAAAAAACACCTGGATGCCTGTGTGGCAGCCAAAGTTCCTTTTTACATCACTTCCCTGGGGAACCCGAAGGAGGTGATAGAAGCTGCTCACTCTTATGGCGGCAAAGTGATCTGTGATGTAACGAATATGGAACATGCACAGAAAGCTGTGCAGTATGGAGCAGATGGCCTTATTGCTGTATGTTCCGGTGCAGGAGGCCATGCCGGCCCCTACCCTATGCATGTGTTGATCCCGGCCCTTAAAAAAGCATTCCCGCACATTCCCGTAATTGCTGCCGGTGGTATTGCTACCGGCCAGCAAATGGCCAGTGCCATGGTATTGGGGGCAGATATGGTATCCATAGGTACCCGTTTCATTGCCAGCCTGGAAGCTACGGTGAGTGAAGAATACAAACAGGCCATTGTGGATCATGGAATGGAAGATATTGTACTCACGGAACGGCTTTCCGGCACGCCCTGCAACATCATCAATACGCCTGAAGCTAAGAAGATGGGGTATAAACAAACCGCCTGGGAGAAATGGCTTTCCCGCAATCCCCGCACTAAGAAGTATTATAAAATGATGGTGCAGCTAAAGGGGATGAAGAAACTGCAAAAGGCCGTGAAGCCCGGCAACTACGCGCATCTCTGGAGTGCAGGGCAGAGTGTTGAAATGGTGGATGATATCATTGGCGTGGAAGAGATCGTAACCCGCATCGTGCATGAATATGATCAAAGCCTGCTGGCCTTCAAATCTTAATTATCTTTGCAAAATGTCCGAATCAATTAATTACCAGGAAGGCGCTGTGCTGTTGTTCAACAAACCATTAACCTGGACTTCCTTTGATGTAGTAAGGAAAGTTAGAAATACCACTAAAGCCAAGATAGGCCATGCCGGCACTTTAGATCCCCTCGCAACGGGTCTGCTGATCTGCTGCACCGGTAAAATGACCAAAAAGATCAACGAATACCAGGCACAGGAAAAAGAGTACACCGGTACTTTCACACTTGGTGCCACCACCCCTACTTTCGACCTGGAATCTGCACCGGAAAACCAGCAACCCGTTCCCGCATTGGACCAGGCAGGTTTACAGGCTTTTGCAGATAAATTTGTGGGCGCTATTCAACAGCTTCCTCCCATTCATTCCGCCATCAAACAAAATGGTACACCTATTTACCACCTGGCCCGCAAAGGAGTAGATGTAAAGGTAGAACCCCGGAATATTACGATCTATGCTTTTGAAATAACGGAAGTGGCTTTGCCTGTTGTGCATTTCAGGGTACAGTGCAGTACGGGTACTTATATCCGTTCACTGGCCAATGATTTTGGTGCAGCTATCGGCTGCGGAGGTTACCTGAGCAGTTTATGCCGTACAAAGATCGGTGCCTTTAAACTGGAAGATGCAATGGAAGTGGCTGATTTTATTGAGCAGTATAAACAGGCACATCAGAACGGATAACCGATGGCCACGTTCCAGGTTACGTTCTCCCGCCGCCAGCGGCTATCTCCCAACGTCCATTCACCAATATACCAGCCGCTGCTGTTTTTGGTGGGATATGGTTTTTTGAGCGGGATACCAAAGTCGAGCCGGATCACGAAGTAACTGAAATCCACTCTCAGACCAGCGCCTGTACCAATGGCAAGGTCCTTATACAGATTACCCACCTGGAACTCTGCACCAGGGCGGGAAGTATCTTTCCGTAACATCCAGATATTTCCGAGGTCCAGGAACGTGGCTCCTTTGAGGTTCATGCTGCCGCCAAACAAACGGATCAGGTTGAAACGGTATTCCACATTTCCTTCGAGTTTCATATCCCCCGTCTGATCCGGGAAGATCTGTGCTACCCTTGATGTGTCTGTATAAGAACCAGGGCCCAGTGTACGCAGCCGCCATGCACGGATACTGTTAGGACCGCCTGCTGTGAACTGGCGGATATAGGGTAATACGGAACTTTGCCCGTAAGGAACACCCAGGCCTACATAAGCACGCGTGGCAACGGCTGAACGCTCATAATTCCAGTAATGCCGGTAATCCAGTTCCAGCCTTACAAACTGCGAGATGTTCACCCTGGAAAGTGTTTCCAGGTTTTCTCCTTTGCTGCTCAGCACATCCAATGCCCCGTTCACGCCTTTCAGCCAGAGACCTGATTCTTCGAAATTGGCGCGGAAATAAGTATTCTGCCGTTGATGGAACACATCGTTATTACTGAAGATGTAGGTAATATTCTCACCTCCCACAAAGGCAGGCTCAAAGCTCCTTCGCAGATAGGGACTGGTGCTCACCACACTGTCTATGAATTCCTTTGTTAACACTACGCCCACATACGTGAAGGTTAATGGTTTTACATTCCAGCGTTTGTAAACAGATTCATTCCATTCATATCCAAAAGAGCCGGTTACGTTCCGGATATTGAACTTATCGATACGCCGGAGATTATTGAAACCGGCAGAGATACGTGTTTTAGCGGTGGAGCGGTTGTTCTGCCTTAAACGGAAAGGAGTTACAAAACGTGGCAGGATGAGATCTGCCGTGATACCATACTCCTGTGCCTGCAGATCGAACTGACTATTGTTCTTTACTACTTCCACCCCTCCTTTTACATTTATATGCAATTCATTGGCGGCACGGTTCAGGTTGTAATGGCGATATCCAAAGGACACGCCGCTACCCACAAAATAATCACTACTGGTAGAAATATCGAAGTTGGTGCTGATCTCCTGTTTTTTCCTGGGTGTGAGCTGAATATATGCATCCAGCTTCTGCACCGTATCCGGGTTCTCCTTGTAAGTAAGGGTTACAAACTGCCAGAGGTTGAGATCGTATAAACGGTTCACCGTGTTGTTATAGTTCTGGATAGAATATTTATCGTTGGTGCGTAATTGAATAGCACGTGAAAGTACCCGTGGCCGGATAATATTCTCGTAGTATTTGATAGTGAGGAAGCGGCTTTGTGTTGTGTGATAATTAGTGTCATTCACATTTCCCTGCAGTTTGAAATCGGGGAACACATAGATCTTGTTCAGGTAAAAGAGTTTGGTAAGATCGCTGGCGGAATCTTCCGGCAGCTTTATTTCCACGTCTATATCCAGTAAAGGCTTCTGGTCTGAACTCAATACCGTGGGCATGCTTTCAAAGGGGTTCAGCGGATCTACGAAGAGGGATTTATTGAGGGTATCTACCGTAAAGGAGATCAGTTCCCTGTTGAACTTGTAATATCCTGCATCACGGATCACCCTTGTAAGCCTTTCCCGCTCCCTATCCAGGTTGCCTGCTTTATAAGCATCGTTGGTCTTTATGTGGGAGAACTGCAGGTTATCTTTTACGATCTTGGAAATGGCTGTGTCCGGTATGTCGTAATTGATCTTTTTGATCACAAAGTTTTTGCCGGTGTTCACTTCATACTCCACGCTTGCTTTCTGCCGCCGGATATTCTCTTTATAACCTACGGTGGCATAGAAGTATCCCTGGTTATTAAGATAGGAGATCATGCGGGCAACGGATTCCTTTGTTTTCAGGGAATCGTAGATCACAGGCTCCTGGAGGTTCCGCTCTGCCAGCATCAGGTTCCAGAACCAGTTGCTTTTCTTTTCGTAATTCTTCTGATTGTACAGCCAGACCTTCAGGCGGGTGCCCAGTACTTTCTGGTTGGGCTGTTGCAGCATCAGGGATTTGGAGGAGAGGTCGTTCTTCAGGTCCGTTTTTTCATTGGAATTGAGCTTACCCGTAATGTTCACATCCGTGTTGGTGAGCAGGTTCTGCTCTTTCTGCAGGTACCGGGTGTTGGAACAGGCCGTCCATAACCCGCATACCATCAGCAGCACAGCCAGATGAGCCATCTTCACATATAACGGGTATGTACTTCTCTTCAAGATATTTTGAATTAACGGGTATTGATACTTCCCGAAACTACGGGGCTGCTTGGCTGAATGCCGGAATTCCTGTAGGTTTGATCCTATGATTTCAAAGGCGCAAATTAAATATATTCAATCATTACAGCACAAAAAATACAGGCAAAAATTTGGCCAGTTTGTAGCAGAGGGAGATAAGATCGTGCAGGAACTGTTGCAGGGTACTTATGGCGTAAAAGCCGTATATGCCACCAAAACATGGCTGGAAGCACAGGCCCCGATGATACAAAGGAGTATTGAAGTGCTGGAAGTGGACGAAGCGGTTTTGAAACAGCTCTCTTCTCTTTCCACCCCCAACCAGGCGGTTGCACTGGTGGATATCCCTCCTGCCCCGCAACCCCTACTGCAGGGCCATATCACCCTGGCCCTGGAAGCGATCCGTGACCCTGGGAATATGGGTACCATTATTCGTATAGCCGACTGGTTTGGTGTACGCCAGATCATCTGCACGCCGGATTGTGTGGATGCCTATAATGCCAAAACCATCCAGGCCACGATGGGCAGCATTATGCGGGTGCCAGTGATAGAAACGGACCTCGTGGCATTATTGAAAACACCCGGCCAGGTGGCCAGTTACGCAGCTACCCTCCATGGGAACAATATTGCCAACACTAAAAAACTGCAGGAAGGGATCATCCTGATCGGCAATGAATCCCGCGGGCTGAGCGAAGAGGTTATAGCACTGAGCACTCACCAGATCACTATTCCAAGGATCGGACAGGCTGAATCGCTGAATGCTGCCGTTGCCACTGGTATTATCTGCGGCAGACTGCTTATTTGAACTGGATAGCTTTAACCGGGGTAATGGTACGGATCAATAAAGAAGGGATGATCAATATCAGTATGCAAATACCTAAGGTGCCCACATTGATCATACCCACTTTCCACCATTCGATAGCAATGGGTGCCACGGTCATATAGTAAGATTCTTCCGGCAATTTAAAGAAGCCCGTGTACTGCTGCAGCAGGGCTAAACCAATACCCAGCACATTACCGATAATGATCCCGGCCACCACGATATATGCTGCCTGGTAGATGAACACCTGCTGTATCGTGAAATTAGGCATGCCCAATGCCTTGAGAATGCCCACCATATTGGTACGTTCCAGGATAAGGATAAGGATGGCCGTGATCATATTAATTACGGCCACGATGGTCATGATCACCAAGATTATGGTTTCGTTCTTATTCTGTAAGCCCAGCCAGTCGAAGATATTAGGATATACCTCTTCCATGCTGCGGATGTTGAGCTCGTCAGACATGAGTTCTCCGATAGCGCTGCGGGCACTGTCTATTTTCCGGTAATCCTTCAGGTAGATCTCGTAACCACCAATGTCGCTGGGTTCCCAGTCGTTCAGCCGGCGGATCAGGTCTATATCTCCTACCAGGTAGGCTTTGTCGTATTCCTCGATGCCGGTTTTGTAGATGCCGCAGACAGTGAGTTTCCGGGCACGGGGTGGCAAACCGTCTCCCCTTACAAAGTAGACCACCACTGCATCGTTCAGTTTTAACTGTAACAGGGCCGCAGTATTGGCGGACACAATGATCTCGGGCGCATAACCACTGTCCTGGAACTGAATGTTGCGGCCTTCCGTGATAAAAGGCAACTGGTTGTTCCGGTCTATTCCCTTGAAGATCATACCTTCTGTTTCCCGGTCCTTTTTAATGATCACGGATTTGGTGGCAAAATCGTGGATGGCAGTAACACCGGGGAGCGCACGGATCCCGGCTTCCAGCGCAGAATCTGCTTTAAAGGGAATTTGTTCTGTTAAAGGACCGGCATTGGCCTGATATTGGGTAATATGCATATGCCCCCAGAAACTGAAGATCTTTTCAGAGATCTTCTGCTGGAAACCGTTGATCATTGCTGTAGCCAGGATCATCACAGCCACACTGAAGGCTGTAGCGATCATAGCTATGTTGATGATGAATTTAGTAAAAGAGGAAAACCGGTTGAAGGCGATCCTCCGGGCAATGAACACTGATATGCGCATAGCGCTAATTTAATGGAATATTGTAAATTACAGTTATGAAGAAAGTAGCATCCACATGCTTCACCCTTATAGCGATCCTCACAGGTTTCCACCTGAGCGCGCAGGAAAACAAGATCACCCCGGATCATGTTTACCATCAGAACATCAGAACAGTAAAGCTTAACCGTACAGGCGACCCGGTTAGTTTACCCCTGATAACACTGAACAGCGGCGAAAAACTTGAGTTGAACTTTGATGATCTTCAATACGAAGTTAAAAGTTATTACTATACTTTGGTGTTATGTAATGCGGACTGGACACCTGTGCGCATGAACGCCATCGAATACCTCCGCGGATTTTCAGAGAACCAGATCCAGGATTACCGTTTTTCCAGCGTGGCTTTGCAGAAGTACGTGCATTACCGTGTAGAGATCCCGAATAAGAACTGCACACCGGTGAAGTCGGGAAATTACCTGCTGAAAGTATACCTGGACAGTGATACCAACAAACTGGCTTTTACCCGCCGCATGATGGTATTAGAGAATAAAGCAAACGTGGGCGGGTTCGTTTCCCAGCCTATCAATCCTAAAGTATTCAGAACTTCGCAGAAGGTAAATGTTTCCATCAATACAAAAGGCCTGAACCTTCCCAATCCTTTCGATCAGTTAAAGGTGGTGATCCAGCAGAACTTCCGCTGGGATAATGCCATCACCGGCATCAAACCACAGTTCATCAAAGGCGATGTGCTGGAATATAATGCAGAGCAGAACATTATTTTCCCTGGTATGAAGGAATGGCGCTGGATAGACCTGCGCAGCTTCCGGCTGCAGACAGAAAGGGTGGAGAAAACAGATTACCAGCGCACAGGCACTACCGTATTTGCCATGCCTGATTTCCCGCGGGACAACCAGGTGTACCAGTATATCAAAGATATCAACGGGCGTTATTTCCCTGCCACCATAGATGATTACAACCCCAACTTTGAAGGAGATTATGCACGGGTGAACTTTGTATTCCCCGCTAAAGAACCTTTTGCAGGATATGACCTGTACATCTTTGGAGAGCTAACGGATTACGAATGTAATACGGCTAATAAGCTGGTATATAACGGCGCCCGCCGGGCTTATGAAGGAGCGCTCTTTCTCAAGCAGGGTTTTTACAACTACGTGTACGGCCTGATAGACAGAACTACTAACCAGTTCAGTACAGAATATACTGAAGGTGATTCCTGGGAAACAGAGAACGTTTATACCGTTCTGGTGTATTACAGGGCATTAGGCGGACGGTATGATGAACTGATCGGCCAGCTCAACCTGAACTCCATTCAAAACCGCAGATGATCAGATATTGGAAGCCGTTGTCTGATCCATCGTTTTACCCAACTTCACAATATTTGCTGCGCCGCGTTTGATAATGATCCGCGTTCCGCGATCGTATGTAAAGTAGCGGTAGAACCAGTTGATGAACACTACCAGTTTATTCCGGAAACCTAAGAGGTTCAGTAAGTGTACTGCCATCCATGCGATCCAGGCAATATAACCGCTGAGGCGAATACCGGCAAATTCTGCTACTGCTCTGTTACGCCCAATGGTGGCCATGCTGCCAAGGTCTTTGTACCTGAAAGCTTTCATCACCTTACCACGCAAACTGTTTTTGATATTGGCTCCCAATTGTGCGCCCTGCTGTATGGCAACCTGTGCCACCATCGGGTATCCCTTCGGGAAACGTTCATCATTCAGCATTCGTGCCATATCCCCGATAGCATAGATATTGGAATATCCTTCCACGAGGTTCACTTCATTTACTTTCATGCTGCCGTTCGGTAAAAGCACGCTATCCGGGAAACCTTCCAGCGGAAAACCTTTCACACCTGCGGACCATAAGAGGGATTGGGTTTCAATGGTGTCTCCATTGCTCAGCTTCAAAGTAGTACCGTCATATTCCTTCACGGCGGTGTTCAGCAATACTTTTACACCTAAGAAATCCAAACCTTTTAAGGTGTTAACGCTCGATGCTTCAGACATAGAGGCTAATACCCTCGGCCCTGCTTCCACCAGGAAGATGTTCATCAGATGGATCGGTAATTCAGGATAGTCCTTGGGCAGGATGTACTTCCGTAATTCTGCAAAGGCACCCGCTAATTCCACGCCGGTAGGGCCGCCGCCTACCATCACAAAATTCAGTTTCCGGCGGATGAGCCGTTCATCGTTCAGCAATAAGGACTCTTCGAATTGTTTCAGCACATAGTTACGGATCTGCACGGCTTCTATGAGGGATTTCATACCGATGGCATTTTCTGCGATCTGGTTATTCCCGAAGAAGTTGGTGTTACTGCCGGTAGCGATCACGAGGTAATTGTACCTGATCTCACCGATATTGGTTTCCAGGACATTTTCCTCAGAACGTACCGCTTTCACCTCAGCCATGCGGAAGTGCAGGTTCTTCTGGTTCTTGAAAATACCCCTCAGCGGAAAGGCAATGCTATCCGGTTCCAGGCCTGCGGTAGCTACCTGGTAAAGGAGGGGTTGAAAAAGATGATAATTGTTCCTGTCCAGCAACACCACTTGTACGGGTGCGTGTTTCAAAGCCTTGGCCAGGTTAATGCCACCAAATCCACCTCCAACTATTACCACCCTGGGCCTGTCTGATTCCGGAATGTTCGGCTGTATCATGTCGTTTTTATTTTGCAGTATGGTCTTTCTAGGTTCCAAAAGCCATACCATTCATATTACATATCAAAATTACAAAACTTTCAGTAAAAAATGAAAGATTAGTTTAAAAGGGATTGTTAAAGTGTACAGTGCTGTGCAGAATTTATGCAATTGTAGTTTGGTGTTTGCTTTATTCTTGTGTAAACCTTGCTTTATCCTTGCTTCGTTGTTGTAAAGTATTGCGTGCCAATAAGGATTTAGAGCAAGTTTGGAGCTAGGATAAAGCAAGGATTAAGCTAGGATAAGGCATAAAAAAAGGCTGCCCCGTTATCTGAGGCAGTCCTTTTGTTATGCGGATGATCTTATTTTAATGCCATATGCAAGGCGGCAGCCAGTAGTGCACCGATCACCGGTCCTACTACGGGAATCCATGCGTATCCCCAATCGCTGTTACGTTTGCCTTTAATAGGCAGGATGAAATGTGCGATCCTTGGACCAAGGTCCCTTGCAGGGTTGATAGCGTACCCGGTAGGCCCGCCTAAAGAAAGGCCGATGGCTAATACCAGGAGCGCCACAGGCAAGGCATCTACAGCACCCAGGCCCACTTCGGATTTAGTGATATAGAACACCCCGAAAATAAGTACGAAAGTGCCGATGATCTCTGTAACAAGGTTTGGAATGGTGCTCCTGATGGCCGGTGCCGTGCAGAAACAGGCCAGGATACCATCTGCATCTGTAGTGGCATCAAAGTGTTGCTTGTAAGCAGCCCATACCAGGCTGGCTCCGATAATGGCACCGATCAGCTGGGCAGTGATGTACACCGGCACAAGGTCCCAGGTAATACCACCGGTAACAGCCAATGCGAGTGTTACCGCTGAATTGAGGTGAGCGCCACTGTAAGCACCTACTGTAAATACACCTACAAAAACAGCCATGGCCCAGCCCATAGTGATCACCATCCATCCGCCGTTCTGACCTTTACTTTTATTCAATACGCAGTTTGCTACTACCCCGTTCCCTAAAAGAATGAGCAATGCAGTGCCTAATATTTCTGCCAGGAAAATTGACATTGTTGGTTGTATTAAGGTGAGTGTTATTTTTCAGCCCAGGCTTTTGCTGCGCGGATGGCACGCTGCCAGTCTTTTGTGAGTGCCGTTCTTTTTTCTGCATCCATGGAGGGCGTGAACTTAGCGTCTTCCTGCCATTGTTTGCGAATGGTTTCAATGCTATCCCAGAAACCGATAGCAAGGCCAGCGAGATAGGCTGCACCCAGTGCGGTGGTTTCTGTTACTTTCGGGCGGATCACCTGTGTTTCCATGATATCTGCCTGGAACTGCATCAGCAGGTTATTGGCAGTGGCACCGCCATCCACCCTTAATTCCCGGATCTTCATGCCGGCATCGGATTCCATGGCTTTCAGAACATCCATGGTCTGGTAAGCGATGCTGTCCAGTGCGGCGCGGGCAATGTGTGCGTCTTTTGTTCCGCGGGTCATACCAACGATCGTGCCGCGGGCGTATTGATTCCAGTGTGGGGCACCCAGTCCTGCAAATGCGGGGACCATATATACACCATCTGTATCTTTTACTGAAGCTGCCAGTGCTTCCACATCCGCAGAGTGGCGGATGATACCTAAACCATCGCGCAGCCATTGCACAACGGCTCCGCCGATGAAAATACTGCCTTCGAGGGCGTAATGGGTGGTATTACCGATCCTCCAGGCAATGGTGGTAAGGAGATTGTTGGCAGAGGAGATCGCTTTTTCACCGGTGTTCAGCATCATGAAACAGCCCGTGCCGTAGGTGTTCTTCACCATACCGGGTTCTGTACACATCTGGCCGAAAAGGGCTGCCTGCTGATCACCTGCAATACCGGCGATGGGTATTTTGAAAGGTGTGAGCGTGGCTTCTGTTTCTCCATACACTTCGCTGGAAGCGCGTACTTCCGGAAGCATGGAGGCGGGAATATCCATCAATTTCAGGAGGCTTTCGTCCCATGCCTGTTTGTGGATATTATATAACATGGTGCGGGAGGCATTGCTTACATCAGTAACATGCAGTTTCCCTTTAGTGAAGTTCCAGATAAGCCAGGTGTCTACCGTACCGAATGCCAGTTCTCCGGCGTTAGCCTTTGCGCGGGCGCCTTCCACATTATCCAGGATCCATTTTACTTTGGTACCGGAGAAGTAGGCATCTAAGATAAGGCCCGTTTTGGAGCGGATATCTTCTGCCAGGCCTTGTGCACGCAGTTCGTCGCAGTAGGCTGAAGTACGCCTGTCCTGCCAAACGATAGCGTTGTACAAGGGTTTTCCTGTTTTACGATCCCATACGATAGTGGTTTCCCGTTGATTGGTGATGCCCATGGCTGCGATCTTGTCTCCCGTGGTGCCGGCTTTTGCGATCACTTCAGCAGCTACGCCTGCCTGGGTACTCCAGATCTCATGTGGGTCATGTTCTACCCATCCTGGTTGGGGGTAGATCTGTGAAAATTCTTTCTGCGAAACGGCTACGATATCCCCTGCACGATTGAAGATGATAGCGCGAGAGCTGGTGGTTCCCTGATCCAGGGCCATAATGAATTGTGCTTCCATGCTTTTTAAGTATAGTTAAACGTGGTACCTTGGTTTACGAGGTAGTAAGATACTAGGAATAAATTAAAAGTAAAAAAAATTTCTACTTGCCTGAAAACAAAAAAGGGAAGCCGTATGGCCTCCCTTTCAGAGAAATATTATTAGTCAGAAACTACATTTTCTTAGCATCTTCCAGGAACTTGGCGAGGCCAATGTCCGTGAGCGGGTGTTTCAGCAATCCGAGGATAGAATCCAGCGGGCAGGTGCAAACATCAGCACCGCTTTCAGCACATTTCACAATGTGGAGGGCGTTGCGGATAGATGCTGCCAGGATCTCAGTTTTGAATCCCTGGATGCTGTAGATCTGGGCGATCTGAGCGATCAGTTCAACACCATCCCAGCTGCTATCGTCTATACGGCCGATGAAAGGAGATACATAAGCAGCACCGGCTTTTGCTGCCAGGATAGCCTGACCTGCGGAGAACACCAGGGTGCAGTTAGTACGGATACCGTTATCAGTGAACCATTTGATGGCTTTCACACCGTCTTTGATCATAGGCACTTTCACCACGATGTTCGGGTGAATAGCGGCCAGTTTCTTACCTTCTTCCACGATGGAAGCAAAGTCTGTAGATAAAACCTCTGCACTTACATCTCCGCCTTCCACGATCTCGCAGATAGCTTCGTAGTGCTTAATGATGGCAGCCTCGCCTTTGATCCCTTCCTTAGCCATGAGCGAAGGATTGGTGGTTACACCGTCCAGGATACCTAAGTCTTGTGCTTCTTGTATCTGTGCGAGGTTTGCTGTATCAATAAAGAATTTCATAAAGTAATATTAATGTTGAAAAGTTTAGTGTTCAAGATATGCATTTGTTCTCTGTTCCGAAATGTGTTCCGGGCAATTTCAACAAACCATCAAACTAATTTCGGAAAAAATGAAGAGAGAACTTTCTGCCAGGAGGAAAAAAAAATGGCAAGTTACTTATATCGCACCGCTACAACCGCCTACCCTTGCTACATTCCTGTCCTGGGGGAGTTCAGCAGGAGCTGGTCGTATAAGACTTGCCGTTGCAAAGGTAACGGAAGGTGGGATAATATGCAAATTAAATTGCGGGAAATATCTGCGGGGGTTACGGTTTTGGGAGGATGGTGTGGTTGGAGATACCTGCCGGGGCTGAGGATGTTGTTATTGCAGATGTGTGAATTATGCCTGCCGGAGTTAAGGTTTCGGAAGAATATTGTTATTGTAAATGCCCATTACTGCTATGTTTCACAGCTGCTATTGTTTCTTCTTTTTTGAAGGCTTCTTAAACACATCCTTTTCATTCTCTATAAGTCCTGTCTGATCTTCGGGGCCCTGCTTCACAGGGATATCTGAAGCTGCATTTATATCAGCATTGCCGCGGTATACTGCTCTTACTGCAATGCTCTTTGTGATACTGTCTGTTGCAGGGATCAGGAGGTCCTGCCCTATTATCTGGCCGGTGTTAGTATATAAACGAACGCGTGCGGTATCCAGGGGGTAGATCTTTCCGGTGTTGTAAATGCCTTCCACATTCAGGTAAAAATGCAGGCCGCGCTTGAGGCTATCTGCATAATGATGAAAGCGGATGCCTGTGAGATAAGGGAGCTGCAGAAAAACCTCATGTTGTTTGGAAGGGTTCTCTTGCAGGGTAACCAATAACTTAATACGGTAATTATCAGGGCGTATCCTGTTCCTGTTAAAACGCAGGATGCCGTTATTGCATTCACCATCAGGGGATTCCACTTTGATCTGGCTCCAGCGGTAATCTCCTTTGAGCAGGCCCGTGGTGCTACGTTTGCTGCTATCTGCGTAGGTGATCTCAAACCCTATCGGGGTGGTACTGTATAACTCTGCCACAGCGCCGGAATCAAATGCGGCGCGGATGTTTACTACCTCCTTTTGCTGTGCCATAGCGGGTAGTGCGCATATTATCAATAGCAACGTTCTGAACATACTGTACATAGGCTAAAACCATTCCAAATTTAAGGATTGCGAAAGCAATGCGCGACACTTGAAAAAATATTCTATTTTCACGCAATTTTAGAAAGCATGTCATTACCACAACATTCGGATGCCACTTTGCGCTACCAGCAGCAGGTAGAGAATTCCAGGAATTACGTTTTGCCTTTTATAGCGCAGGAGTTTCCGGAGATGAAAGGACTGCGTGTAATGGAGATCGGCTGTGGAGAAGGTGGTGTACTCACCCCCTTCCTGGAGCAGGGCGCTCAATGCACGGGTGTTGATCTTTTCCCGGAAAGGATTGAACTGGCGAAGGGTTTCCTGGGGAACTACGTGGCCAGCGGGCAGTTGCAGCTGATTGCCAAGAATATTTACGATGTGGATTTCTTTGGTGAGTTTCAGCATGCTTTTGACCTCATTATCCTCAAAGACGCGATTGAACATATTCCTGATCAGGATAAACTGATCGAATACCTGAAGCAATTGCTCAATCCGCGTGGGCAGGTGTATTTTGGGTTTCCGCCATGGTATATGCCGCATGGGGGGCATCAGCAGATCTGCCATAGTAAGGTGCTGAGTTTTTTGCCTTATATCCACTTGTTGCCGAGGCCGTTGTATCGTGGTTTGCTGAAAGCATTCGGGGAGCATGAGAATACGATCAAGGAGTTAATGGAACTGGTAGATACCGGTATTTCCATTGAAAGATTTGAGAAGATCGCTAAGGCTTCCGGGTTTGCTATTACGCGGCGTAAATATTACCTCATCAATCCTATCTATAAATACAAGTTTAATCTCAAGCCCAGGGAGCAGTTTGGCTGGATGAAGGGGATTCCTTTTGTGAGGAATTTCTTTACTACCTGTATGTATTACCTGATTAAGCCCAAGAGTAATTAATTTTTTGCAGGAACCTTGCCACGCAGCAGAGAGCGGAGGTTTTTCATTTTGCAGGGTGAAGTTCTTTTGCCGGGGCAGGTGTTTCTTTTGCGGAAACCTTGCCGCTCAGCAGAGAGCGGAGGTTTTTCATTTTGCAGGGTGAAGTTCTTTTGCCGGGGCAGGTGTTTCTTTTGCAGGAACCTTGCCACGCAGCAGAGGGCGGAGGTTTTTCATTTTGCAGGGTGAAGTTCTTTTGCCGGGGCAGGTGTTTCTTTTGCGGAAACCTTGCCGCTCAGCAGAGAGCGGAGGTTTTTCATTTTGCAGGGTGAAGTTCTTTTGCCGGGGCAGGTATTTCTTTTGCAGAGACCTTGCAGCGTAGCAGAGGGCGAAGTTTTTTGCCAGATAAAACCTAAACGCCCAGTAGCGAACTCTCCGTACAAGAGTGCGACGCAACGAACGTTTCATTCCTATTCTACTGCCGGGTCAACGAGCATTCCATATCTCCCAGGAGGCTTCTGCCTGTAAGATGAGCATTTCGTGGCCATTCTTTACAGTGGCTCCTTTTGCGGCGCCATTCTGCATGAACTGTGTTTCTGCGGGATTGTAGATCAGATCGTATAACAAATGTTGCGGGGTGATGAATTCGTAAGGAATGGGAGGTGCTTCCGTTACGTTGGGATACATGCCAACGGGTGTAGTGTTGATGATCAGGGTATGCTCCTTCATAATGGCTTCGTTCAGGGATTCATACAGGATAGTGCCCGTGAAATATTTCCTGCTCACTTCTGTATAAGTTATCCCTAACTGCTCCAGGCTGAATTTCACTGCTTTGGCTGCTCCACCGGCTCCTAAGATCAACGCTTGGGTATGCTGTGGCTGCAATAAAGGTTCCAGGGAACGCTGGAAGCCGATCACATCTGTATTATGCCCCGTTAATTTATTTCCCTGTTTGCGAATGCAATTCACAGCGCCAATGGTTTTAGCGGCTTCGCTGAAATCATCCAAAAATGGGATCACGGCTTGTTTGTAAGGGATGGTTACATTCAGCCCTTCCAGTTGCGGGTTGTTCTTCCAGAGATCAGGAAACTGATCTATATCGGGAATGGGAAAATTTTCGTAACTGCAGCCGGAAATACCTTCCTGTGAGAACTTATCAGCAAAGAATCCTTTGGAAAAGGAATGAGAGAGCGGGAAACCAATAAGGCCGAATAAACGCATAATGATGTATATACGAATACGGATTGCCTGTAAAGACAATCCGTACCTGTTGTGCTATTCTTTATCTAAGAAGAGATGGAATGTGTCTCCACGGAGACCAACGCGCATGGCTTCCAAAGGAATCACTTCATTAGGAGCCAGGTTACCCAAGTTGGCATTGCAGCCTACCAGTTCCAGGAAATAGAGCTGCTGATCTTTCTGCGGTGCTTCCCAAATGATCTTTTCTGCAGGGATCTGTGTGAGGATCTCCTGAACGAGGCCTTCGCGCACTTCTCCTGAACCACGGTAAATACCTACATTCCCACCTTCGCGGGCTTCTGCAATTACGTAAGTGGCGCCGGCTGATAATTCCGCACGCATCAGTTCGATCCATTTATAAGGAGGAATGATATGCTCTGCATCTTTGGAACCTACTTCGCTGAGTACCAGGCCATGTTTGGTGAGTTGTTCAATATAACCACACTTTTCCGCATGAGGGATAGTGATGGACCCATCGGATACCTCCATCCATGTGATGCCGTAATCCTTGATGGTTTTCACATAATCATCAAACTGGTTGCGGATCAGGAATGCTTCAAACAAAGTACCACCAAAATATACAGGAATGTTGGCAGCCTGGTATAGTTCAATCTTTGCGCGCAGGTTTGGCGTTACGAATGAGGTACCAAATCCTAACTTTACAACATCTACATGTGGTGCTGCTGCTGAAATAAAATGCTTTGCCTCTTCTACACTCAGGCCCTTGTCCATCACCATGGTTAACCCATAAGTACGTGGCTGTGTGGTTCTTTCAGGAATTTGCGTGAGATTAAAATTCATTTTTCACAATTTTATTCTTCTTAATGGTCATTCACCAAACGTTCATACTTAGCTCTGCCTACCTTGTAATTGGATTGGTTTGTGGTTTTTCAAAATGATGATCAAATTATAAAACCGCGGCAAAAATAAGAAGTAATACAATATGTGAGGTAAAAAATAGACAAGCAGGCTACCGTTTCCGGCGATACCGGGCTATCAGCTCTACTACGCTGTTATGCTGAAGGATGGAAGGATCCAGTTCTGTGACCTTTTTAAACTGCCTTGGATGCAGCTGCAGGGCGGTTTCCAGTTGAATAAGGCCTTCTTTGGTCCTCCCCATAGATATGAGTATCACTGCTTTATAATACAGGAATACGGGTTTGCGGCCGATTTTGCTTTCCGCGATCTCCAACTGGGCATAGGCTTCTTCCACATGGCCAACGAGGTAAAGGCCGCGGATCAGTTCCTTCCAGGCGGCAGCACTGCCGGGGCGGATCCTTACGGCGTTAAGGAAATACACCAGGGCTTCTTTGTCGCTGCCGATCTGGAGCAGGCACTGGCCCAGGGTGATATTGTATTCCAGGTTCTGCTTATTCAGGCGGATAGCGGTCTGGAGGGACTTTATAGCATTTTCCCAGTTCTCTTCCGTCATGTAAGCTTTGGCTATTTTAAGATAGAGCTTATCATCGTTCGGGCTGAGGTGGGAGGCTTTGCGGTAGTAATAACGGGCCTGGGTGAACTTGCGCATCTTTTCATAGCAATGGCCGATGGCTTCGTAGATCACGTCCTCCGGTTTGGCTACTTCCAGGTGTTTTTGCAGTACTTCAATGGCTTCGTTGAACTTACGCAGATGAATATACGCGTCGCCCATGTTTCGGTAGGCGTAATCGAAACGTTCATCTATCACTACGGCATACTGGTAAGCATCTACGGCTTTTTCATAAAGCTTGAGGCCCTGGTAGGCTGTTCCCAGGTTGAACCAGGCGAGCTGGTTGTAGGGGTGTTCGTTGATGATGGAAGTATGCAGGCGGATACTTTCTTCGTTGCGACCGGTAAACTCCGTCCAGAAGCAGATCTTGTGCAAGGCCTCTTCATTGGTGGGATCGAACTCCAGCAGCATCTTCAGGCAGTCGAACACTTTCTCAAACTCTTCCCAGTCGTCATATACATCAGCGAGTTCCAGCAGGAGGTCTGTGCGGTCTTCCCCGTCGAACACTTTGATCTGTTCTTCGAGGAGTTTGGCGGCCTTTTCGTGCTGGTTCATGGCCAGGTATACGTCTGTTTTGAGAATATAGAGGTTAATATCGTTACTGTCCAGTACAGCGGCTTTTTCCAGCAGCTGCAGGGCTTCCCGGTATTTTTTGGTTTCTATTAATAAAGCAGATTTCTTGAGGAGCAGTGCGGAAGAAAAGGGGAACTGCTCTATAGCGATCTCGACGGCTTGCATGGCATTATTGAGTTCGTCATGCTCGTCATAATAGTCGATGATCTGTTCGAAAGAATCCTCGTCCAGAAAGGAGTGAGAACGCCCTTCCTTTAGATTTTCAAATTGCTGAAGCAAGTCCCTTAAATCTTCAAAATCCTCGTTAAACTCGTTAAATGATGGGAAATCGTGATTCATTAATACGAATATAGTGGAAATTCAAGCTGCCACCAAACCTGCTCCGTCTACCGTTTGTGTATATTTTTTAACATTTTATTAAGATAAAGGGTATCTTTGCTTTAAGATTCCGTTATGATAGATAGAAAATTCGTATATTTGTGGTACAATGAAGAAGATAAATAACATAATCAACAGATTCTCATTGTCTTGCCTCATGGTGAGTGCTTTATTCATGGTTGCACTTAACGTCCAAGCCAATGATTTAGGCGGTAATTTCGATAACAACAACGATAAGGTTGTAAAAAAGACCGAGACTAAATATACTTTAACCGCCATGCCCAAAACAAATCTGAGCCTCGACGCCGGATTCACTGCAAGTGGTATCCTGAGGACGGATTTTAAACTGAGCTCTGACAATACTGTGAATGTAAGATCTGTAGTGACTTACAAGCGTGGTAATGTTACCTATATCGTTCCTTACATCGTGCAGGTTCCGCCAACGCAGAATTTGGCGCCCCAGCATTATCATCAGCTGCAGGTGCAGGTTAAACTGCCTTTCAGAAAGAATTAAGGACATTTGAAAAGAGATTTTACAAAGAAGGCTGCTCGGAAGAGTGGTCTTTTTTGTTTTTGTGGGGATTGGGATGGAGCGTGTTTTGCAGAGATGTGGCGGAAACCTTGCCGCGCAGCAGAGGGCGGAGTTTTTTTCTTTTGGGGGGAGGATGTTTTTTGAAGCTGTTCTTTTGAGGATTTAGCGGAAACCTTGTTTTCTTTTGGGGGCGGATGTTTTTAGAGAGAGAGTATTCTTAAGCGAATTAAAACCACCTAATACAACTAAGGCCATTCTTGCGAATGGCCTTATATTTTTCAGGGAGCTCTTTTATCCCCTTATTTTCTTCAATTCATCCTGGGTGATTTCCTTATACCCCTTTGGCTCATCAAAAGTAGAGGCGGGTACGGGACTGAGGTCTACTTTTGTAGCTATGGCTTTCATTTTAGAGCCGGCCTTAATGATGATCTCAAATTCCAGGGGAATACCTTTCAGGTTCATGAACCGGCGGTTGTAGAACTTGTTCTCAGGCAGGAGATCTATGGTGTAGAATACATCAAAGGTAGTACCATCTTCATTTTTACCAATGGCCCTACGACATCTGTAACCGGCTATCTCCTTGGTTTCCTGCTGGTCTGTGAATTGGGTGCCCTGGTATTTCTTCAGGTCCTGTTCATAACCTTTCCTGTCTGTACGGATCAGGTATTTATCACCATGATTATCCATGAGCGTCACTACCGTTTCGCTCTGTGTATTGATCAGGTAGATGTAATTCACCACATTGAAGTTCATGTCTATCCGGCTCTGATTACCCCGTATGTACTGTGTCATGGAACTACCGGCAAACATAGCCTCCATCTGGAGCTGTTCGGGAGGTAATTCCACTTTATAGGTGATCCTGGCGTCCGATATGGTACGTTGTGCCAACAGCGGCGTTGCCAGGCCTGCGATGCAGCCTACCAGCAATCCCCCTATTTGTAACAATTTTCGCATAATGGTTCAATTAATTCATAGGTATGAGTGAAAAATCTATGCCAAAGGTAGCAGATCCGCTACCAGTCTGGTTTTAGCTTATTCAAAAACGCCCCTATCCCCTTTTTGCAATCAGGGTGCTGCCTGGTTTCGGCATTTGTGCGGGCCGCAGCTTCCAGGGCATCCGCCAGCGGTTTATCCAAAGCAGCGCTGATCAGTTGTTTGGTGATCTTCAATGAGTTAGCCGAAGTTTCCCCACATAACTTTTCTGCTAAGGCCTGTACCTCCTCCTGGATTGATCCGGCCGCCATCACCCCATTGATCAGGCCGTGCTTTACTGCCTCTTCCGCACTGATCAACCTGCCAGTTAACAGCAATTCCCGGGCGCGGCCCTCTCCTATCTTCCTCACTAAAAACACACTCACCAAAGCGGGTACAAACCCTATCCTTACTTCTGTATATCCAAATTTCGCAGCCGGTACGGCATAACTCAGATCAGCTATGGAAGCCAATCCACATCCCCCTGCAATGGCATCTCCTTCTATCCGGGCAATCACCACCTTTTCCAGTAAGTAGATGTCCTGCATCAATTGCATCAGTTCCTTTGAATCAATTAAGTTCTCCTCAAAGCTGTTGTGCTGTAACTGCTGCAGGTATTCAAGATCTGCTCCTGCACAGAACGCTTTTCCATTGCCGGCAAGTATCACCACTTTCACATTTTCATCTGCTTCCGCCTGTGCAAAAGCAGCCCTTAACTCCCGCACTACTTCTGCATTCAATGCATTCCGTTTATCCGGCCGATTGAGTGTAATAGTGGCGATCCTGTTGCTGATATGATAGGTGATACCCTGCATGATCCAAATGTAAGGGAATTATTTTTAACGATTAAAGTACATGTATAACATATTGTAAATTAAAAGCCTCTGCCGGGATTTACGTTCCTGCAGAGGCTTTCTTTATTGTTATTTTGTACGCTTAGTGCGTTACTTCTTCTATCACTTTTCCTACTGTACCATTCGGCATCTGGATGCGCAGGAGTGCTGCCACGGTTGGCGCAATATCAGTCATCGCAGTTGTTCTGTTGGTTTTACCGTTACGGATGCCCCATCCCATAAATACTAAAGGAATATGTGCATCGTAAGGGTTCCAGAGACCATGGGTGGTACCTGTTTTGCCACCATCCAGCCAGCCGGGGAGCAGTGTAACCATGATGTCGCCACTTCTTTGTACGTTATAACCATTTACCACCATTGTTTTCAATGGCTCAGGCAAAGCGGTGGTACCCAGTTTATGCAGGTCGAAAGCGTTGGAAACACCGGGATACTTAATAGCATTTTCCAGGATCCAGGCTTTTACGGCTTCCAGTTTGCCTGCTTTGGTCAGTCCCTCGTTATCCAGTGTGAACTGGTAGTTGTAAGAAGCAGTTACTGCTTTCTTGAATCCGAATTCTATTTCAATGGCAGTGTTCAGGGCTTTTAACATGGTAGCATCATCCCACAGACCATTAGGCAACTTGTTCTCTGCCAGGAAACCGGGTACATGTGCCACACCGTGATCTGCCGTGATAAAGAACAACCATTGGCCTTTACCCACTTTCTTGTCCAGGTACTTGAAGAATTCTCCGAGGTCTTTATCCAGGCGCAGGTAAGTATCTTCAGTTTCCACAGAGTTTGGCCCATGTTGGTGACCTACGTAGTCAGTTGAAGAAAGGCTCACTGCCAGGAAGTCCGTAGTATTGCCATGGCCCAGCTTTTCGTTATCCAGTGCTTTTTTGGCGAATTCCAGTGTGAAGGTGTTACCAAAAGGCGTGGAAGATAGAATGCCGAAGCTATTTCCCATCTGGCCTGCCAGCGCATGCGGGAAAGAAGTATTGTCCTGCCCCTTGAAACGGCCTTCATAAGGCTTTTCGTCTCCGGAACTCTGGATGTAGGTATTTACCGGGTACAAAGTATTCCAGGGTTGTGAAAGGTACTTTGCAGGCAGCTTCTCATTATTGAATGCATCTACCCAGGCAGGCAGTGCGTTCATGTAGTAGGAGCTGGTCATAAAGTTACCGGTGGCGCCATCAAACCAATAAGCTGCGTTGGCACTGTGGCCTGCGGGTAATATAGCACCGCGGTCTTTGATGGCAACGCCTATTGTTTTATTACGGAAGTTCTGCGCCAGGCGGAGTTCGTCTGTAATAGTATTGGTGAGCATATTCTTCGGGCTCATCCTTCCGGCTGCATTACTGCCGCCGATTGCGTTAACTGTCGTATCTTCCGTACAGTACATGCTTTTGTTGGAAGTCCTGTCGTTCCAGTTATTGCCGATAATACCATGAATTGCAGGTACAGATCCGGTATAGGCACAGGTATGGCCGCAAGCAGTGATGGTTGGTGTGTAAGGGATAAGCGTGTTTTCGCAGGAGAAGCCCTCATTCAACAGGCGTTTAAACCCATCATTGGTATAACGGTCATAATAACGGTACAGGAAGTCCCAGCGCATCTGGTCTACTACCATACCCACCACTAATTTAGGGCGGGCCACTTCTTTGGCTGTCTTTTTACCATAGTTCGGCGGGAATCCGTGTGTAGGCGATGTGGCTTTTTGGCCAAATGTTACGGTTGCCGTCAATAGTAATGCGACAGTTAAAAATTTAATACGGCTCATATAAATCATTGATTGTTGCTAATTTACTCTCCGTTCAGACGTGGAAAAATTGATTGACAAAAGTAACCTAAGTTTACAAAAAATATAATTTTAATACCTTTGTAGGCAAATTTTAAACACTTTTTAATAATCGTCATGGATATATTCGAGAAACTGAAGCACATGGGGCCCATCGGAGAACACTCTGAGAGAGCCCACGGTTATTTTGCTTTTCCCAAACTGGAAGGCGAAATCGGACCCCGTATGAAATTCCGGGGCAAGGAAAAGATTGTATGGAGCCTGAACAACTACCTGGGGCTGGCTAACCACCCGGAAGTTCGTGCCACTGACGCAAAAGCTGCAGCTGATTTTGGATTGGCAGCCCCCATGGGTGCGCGGATGATGAGTGGGAACACGAATTATCATGAGCAACTGGAGAAAGAACTGAGCGATTACATGGGTAAAGAAGATACTACCCTGCTCAACTATGGCTACCAGGGTATCATGAGCGCTATTGATGCCATCTGTAACCGCCGTGATGTGATTGTGTATGATGCAGAATGCCACGCCTCTATTGTGGATGGTCTGCGTTTACACCAGGGACATCGTTATGTATTCAAACACAATGATATTGAAGATTGCGAAAAGCAACTGAAACGTGCAGTAGAAATGTGCAAGACCACCGGTGGTGGCATCCTCGTGATCACGGAAGGTGTGTTTGGCATGGCCGGCGATCAGGGCAAACTGAAAGAGATCGTTGCTTTGAAATCAACGTATGAGTTCCGTTTAATGGTAGATGATGCCCATGGTTTTGGTACGATGGGTAAAACCGGCGCAGGTACCGGTGAAGAACAGAATGTACAGGATCAGATAGATCTGCTGTTCAACACTTTCGCCAAGTCTGGTGCTTCTATCGGTGCCTTTATGAGCGGTGATAAGGCTATCATCAATTACATCCGCTACAACAGCCGTTCACAGATCTTTGCTAAATCCATTCCTTTACCACTCGTGATCGGGCATCTGAAACGCGTTCAAATGATGCGCCAGCAACCGGAACTGAAAGATAAACTGTGGAGCAATGTAAATAAACTGCAACAGGGTCTGCGTGAAAGAGGTTTCAATATCGGAAAGACCAATTCTCCCGTAACACCTATCTACCTGCAGGGGGATATTCCTGAGGCAACAGCTATGTGCCTGGACCTGCGTGAAAATTATAACATCTTCTGTTCTATTGTAGTGTATCCGGTGATCCCGAAAGGCCAGATCATTTACCGCCTGATCCCAACCGCGGCACACTCTGATGAAGATATTGAGCTGACGCTGAAGGCATTCACTGAAACGAAGGCTAAGCTGGACCAGAAGGTGTATGCAGTAGCAGAAATTCCGATGGTGTAAGTAAGTATTTTTTGATATGTTAAGGGCATTCGCAAGGATGCCCTTTTCTTATTTCAAACCATTAACAAAGGGGCAAAAAAATAGGGCTGATGGTTAGTCAGCCCTGGCAAACAAATCGTTCTTTCACTAGGTGTAATACATGATCATAAGAATCGATCGTTCATGAGGACATGGTAATAAAAAAAAGTTTGGTCATCATAGAATATGGATAACTATGAAGTAACCCATAAATATATTTTATGATAATTTTAGAACTTTAAATGTCTTAAGGGGATTTTGTAAAGCACGGCTCCATGCGCTTTTCTCGAACAAAACTAGCTGCTATCCAGCGTTTAACCAAAAATAACGTACTTCTACGGTATATCAATAACACTAACGTGGTATTTTGTTAACGCACTGTTAAACTTCCCGTTTATTTTGTTAACGAGCTTTGTTTTTGCGCGCAAACCGACATAAAAAAGCCGGTTCATTAACGAACCGGCTTCTCTTTTTTATAAGTGATTTTCTAATGCCACATCATACTTCACTTTCCAATCGGCTACTTTGCCCCAATCTTCTCCATCTACTACAATCCCTTCTCCTTTCACGGTACCGATCTTCTCATAACGAACGGAATGATCAGAAGCATCTACCAGGCCATGCAGCAAAGCTTCAAACTTTTCTTTATCCGCAGGGCTAACACTCACTACTACACGGCTTTGTGATTCGCCGAAGAGGTAAGCATCCTTCCGGTATTTTTTATTGGTCACCACATCGAAGCCGAGCCCTCTTGCCATACCGCTTTCCAGCAATGTGGTAAAGAGGCCACCTTCACTTACGTCGTGAGCAGATTGGATCAATCCGGCTCCGATCAGTTTGGTGATGGCCTGTTGCAGTTTAAATTCTTCTTCCAGGTTGAAATGCGGGGCAGGGCTATGTTCAACACCTATCAGCTTGTGCAGGTATTCAGAACTGCTGATATCATTATAGCTGCGCCCTACCAGGTAAACCAGGTCGCCGGCTTGTTTGAAATCCAGGGTCATCCTTTGCTCCATGGAATCCAGCACACCCAGCATGCCAATAGTGGGGGTTGGGTAAACAGGGCCGTCGGGAGACTGGTTGTAGAAGCTCACGTTACCACCTGTAACGGGGGTATTGAACTTACGGCAGGCTTCACCCATTCCTTTCAGTGCGTATACGAACTGATAATAAACTTCCGGATCGTAAGGATTACCAAAGTTGAGGCAGTTGGTGATCGCTACAGGTTCGCCGCCACTGCAAACAATGTTACGGGCAGCTTCTGCCACTGCGATCTGACCACCTTTGTGCGGATCTGCATATACATAGCGGCTGTTGCAATCAGTAGTTACCGCCAGTGCTTTAGGCGTACCTTTTACAAGTACGATAGAAGCATCGCTGGGAGCATTGGTGCTGGCATTTGCAGTACCCACCATGCTGTCGTATTGCGTATAGACCCAACGTTTGGACGCGATGTTAGGTAACTGGCTGATCTTTTCAGCAATTGCTTTTGCGTTAGTGACATCCGGGATATTCTGGATATCAAAGGCTTTGATCTTTTCGAAATACTTAGGCTCTACATAAGCGCGGTGATATTGGGGAGCGCCGCCACCCAGTACCATACTTTCCGCAGGTACTTCTGCTTCCAGTACCCCATTCATGTAGAAACGCAGCATAGGGTCCTTTGTTACTTCACCGATCTGTACGCAGTGGAGGTCCCATTTATCGAAGATGTCCAGCACTTCTTTTTCACGGCCTTTATGCACAACAATGAGCATGCGCTCCTGGCTTTCAGAAAGCAGCATTTCCCATCCTTTCATATTTTCCTGGCGGGTAGGTACTTTATCCAGGTGGATGATCATACCGTGTTCGCCTTTTGCACTCATTTCTGCAGTAGAGCAGGTGATACCGGCTGCACCCATATCCTGCATACCTACCAATGCGTTGGTTTTCACTACTTCCAGGCAGGCTTCCAGCAGTTTCTTTTCCTGGAAGGGGTCTCCTACCTGTACTGCGGGCAGGTCTTTGGCACTTTCTTCCGTAATATCTGCGGAAGCAAAAGAAGCACCGCCGATACCATCTTTACCGGTAGCGGAACCTACAATAAATACAGGGTTACCTGCTCCGTGAGAAGTGGCGGATACCATGGTACCCACTTTCAGTACACCCACGCTCATGGCATTCACGAGGGGGTTGGTGCCGTAGCAGTCTTCAAAATATACTTCACCACCTACCGTAGGTACGCCAAAGCAGTTACCATAATGGCCAATGCCGTCTACCACACCTTTCAGTAAATGTTGTGTTTTCTTATCATTGATGTTACCAAAACGCAGCGAGTTCAACGCAGCGATCGGGCGGGCGCCCATGGTAAATATATCACGGTGGATACCACCTACCCCGGTTGCAGCTCCCTGGAATGGTTCCAGTGCAGAGGGGTGGTTATGGGATTCTATTTTAAATACGCAAGCCCAGCCATCTCCAATGTCTACCAGGCCGGCATTTTCTTCACCAGCCTTTACCAACAGGCGGCCACCTTCCCTGGGGAGGCTTTTCAGCCATACAATAGAATTCTTATAGCTACAGTGTTCACTCCACATTACGGAGTACATGCTGAGTTCTGTAAAATTCGGTGTGCGGCCCAGGATGGATTTAATACGTTCAAATTCGTCAGCGGTGAGTCCTAACTGCTCGGCAGTTTCTACTGTGGTTTGCATGAATTGATGTAGATTTAGAAAAGAAGATGCAAAACTACATAGTTTTCCTGCAATTGACAAGAAGGAGTATTGATATACCCATATACACATAACATTATTTTTAATGTATCAGTTTTAGGATACCCGACCTTCAAATATTTGTTTAAATTTTAAAAATATATGCTTTTTTAGGGACAAATGCAATTTTTTGTTCAATACAGCAGAAACAACTTGTAATTTCCACGATTCTGCCGTTCTTTTGTGGTAAAATAATTCTGACATCATGCAATCGTTACGCTTTCAAGCGCTGGAGAATCTGACCGGCGTAGATTTCAAAGTAAGTCCCGAACTGAATGGTAAGATCACAGACGTGTTCGGCACAAATGTATTTACCGGCAAAGTAATGCGGGAACACCTGAGTGACGAGGCTTATAAGAGCCTGATGAACTCAATTAAAGGTGGTAATAAGATCGAGCGTAAGATGGCCGATCAGATTGCTTCCGGCCTCAAAGCCTGGGCAATGAAAAAGGGCGTGACCCACTATACCCACTGGTTCCAACCTCTCACAGGTACAACTGCTGAAAAACATGACTCCTTCTTCACTATTAAAGGAGATGGTTCCAGCATTGAAACTTTCGACGGCGACGCACTGGTTCAACAAGAGCCGGATGCATCCAGCTTCCCTAACGGCGGTATCCGTGCTACATTCGAAGCACGCGGTTATACTGCATGGGATCCTTCCTCCCCTGCTTTCATCATTGATCAGGGCGCTGGTAAAACCCTTTGCATCCCAACTATCTTCGTAGCTTATACCGGTGAATCACTGGATTACAAAGCGCCTTTGCTGAAAGCATTGTCTGCTTTGGATAAAGCTGCTGTTGACGTGTGCAACTACTTTGACAAGAACGTAACTAAAGTAACTGCTACCCTTGGCTGGGAACAGGAATATTTCATGATCGACGAAGGTCTGGCTAACGCCCGCCCCGACCTGGTGCTCACTGGCCGCACTGTTGTAGGCCATGCTCCTGCTAAAGGACAGCAACTGGAAGATCATTATTTCGGTGCTATTCCTGAGCGTGTATATGGCTTCATGCGCGATTTCGAACTGGAATCCTACAAACTGGGTATTCCTTTAAGAACCCGCCACAATGAAGTTGCACCTGCTCAGTTTGAGTGTGCTCCTATCTTTGAAGAAGTGAACATTGCAGTTGACCACAACTCCCTGCTGATGGACGTAATGAGCAAAGTTGCCAAACGTCACAAACTGAGAGTGTTACTGCACGAGAAACCATTTGCAGGTATCAACGGTTCAGGTAAACACAACAACTGGAGCCTTGCTACAGATACTGGTGTGAACCTGCTGGCTCCCGGTAAAACACCGAAGACCAACCTGATGTTCCTCACTTTCTTTGTGAACACTATTAAAGCCGTACATGATTATGATGATCTGTTACGTGCTGCCATCGCATCACCAAGCAACGACTTCCGTTTAGGTGCTAACGAAGCGCCTCCGGCTATCATCTCTGTATTCACCGGTAAATACCTGGCAGAAGTTCTGCAGGAAGTTAAGAGCCGCGTGAACAACAAGTTTGATGAGCAGGACGAAGCTATCCTGAAATTAGACCTTCACCGTCATATCCCTGAGCTGCTGCTCGATAACACAGACCGTAACCGTACTTCTCCGTTCGCCTTCACTGGTAACAAGTTCGAGTTCCGCGCTGTAGGTTCTTCCGCTAACTGCGCTTCTGCAATGACCGTGTTGAACACTATCATGGCTAAAACACTCGCTAACTTTAAGGTAGAAGTAGATGGCCTGATCGAAAAAGGTGAAAAGAAAGAGATCGCTATCATGCAAACCCTCCGCAAATACATCGTTGATTCTGAGAGGATCCTCTTCGAAGGCGACGGTTATAGCGATGACTGGGAAAAAGAAGCTGAAAAACGTGGCTTAGCTAACGTTAAAACCACACCGAAAGCATTGGATGCAATGGTTACTCCTAAAGCTACCAAGCTGTATGTTGAAACCGGCGTTTACAATGAAAGAGAACTGCATGCCCGTCACGAGATCCTCCTGGAAGATTACGTGAAGAAAGTGCAGATCGAAGCCCGCGTGATCGGAGACCTGGCTACAAACCAGATCCTGCCTGCGGCTATCAATTACCTGAACTCGCTCCTTGCCAACATCAAGGGCCTGAAGGAAATTGGCCTGAAGGAAGATGCTTACAAAGCACAACTTCAGATTGCAACGAAAATATCTGAACACATAAATGTCATCAGTGAGAGTGTACAAGCGATGATCGAAGCACGTAAAGTAGCCAACAACCTGACTGACCAACGTCAGAAAGCAATTGACTACTGTGAGAAGATCAAAGAGAAATACTTTGACGTGATCCGCTACCACTCAGACAAACTGGAGTTTTTGGTAGATGACAAGATCTGGGGACTCCCCAAGTACAGAGAGCTGCTTTTCTTGCGATAAAAAACCGTAAGATTGTTTTGGTGTATGATGGCCCCCGGTATTTACCGGGGGTTTTTGTTTTTTATCTGTTTTGTTAAAATGGTGGAGGGGATTAAACCTCGGTCTGTTCCCATGGTCTATTCTTAAAATCGTCATTATTATGAAGAAATTACTATTAGTAGCATTTCTCGCAGGTTCGGTGAGCCTGGGCTATGCACAAACCAAGCCGGTGAATGATCTGAAGCTGAGTGAGCAACAAAGTCAGAAATTAAAAGACATTAATAAATCTTTCCTTGCCAGCACACAGGACATCCGTAAGAATGATGCACTGAGCAAAGAAGACAAAAAAGCCAAGATTGAAAGCCTGCAGGCAGACCGCACCGGGCAGATCAAATCTGTACTGGATGCCGGCCAGTTTGAGCAATGGCAGAAGAGTCAATCCGCCAATAAAGAGAAAATGGCTGGTTTGATGGAAAAACGGAAGGGAAAAGAAGGTAAGAAAGGGGCTGGCCGCGATCACAGCGATGCCGCGATCAAAGAACTGGGGCTGACTGAAAAACAAGGCGCAGACCTGAAATCCATCAACAAGGAGTATGCAGCTAAGGCAATGGAACTGAAGAATAAAGCAGACCTTACCAAAGAACAGAAGAAAGAACAAGCGAAAGCCCTGAAGGCAGAAAGGTCCGCTAAGCTAAAAACATCTCTTGGCGATGCCCAGTATGAGAAATATGAAGCACTGAGGAAAGAGGCCAAAGGAGAGAAAGGTAAGAGGAAGAAGGCTGAAAAATAATTTTCACAGCGGCCAAAGAAGAAGAAAGCCGGGAAACAATTTTCACAAGTGTATATATTTTTAAGGTTTTGAGGTTCAAGAAAAAAGGCCCCGCTTTAATGCGGAGCCTTTTTCTTTTTAAACTATCTTAAACGTTTCTGTGAACTTGGTAGTGAAATTTCCTTTCCTGAAGTTCTCATCCTGCATCAACTGCTGGTGGAACGGAATGGTTGTTTTAACCCCTTCGATCACGAACTCACTCAATGCCCTTTCCATTGTATTGATCGCCTCTTCCCGCGTTTGCGCAACGGCTATCACTTTAGATACCATGGAATCATAGTAAGGAGGAATTACGTAGCCTGCATAGATATGAGAATCCACCCGCACACCATGACCGCCCGGTGTGTGTAACACCGTTATACGGCCCGGAGAAGGGCGGAAATCGTTATGTGGATCTTCTGCATTGATACGGCATTCGATCGCGTGCATTTGCGGCGTATAGTTCTTACCGGAAATTGGAATACCGGCAGCAATTTTGATCTGTTCTTTGATCAGGTCGAAATTGATCACCTCTTCCGTAACACCGTGCTCCACCTGGATACGCGTGTTCATTTCCATGAAGTAGAAGTTGCGGTGTTTATCTACCAGGAACTCAATCGTACCTACACTTTCGTAATTGATGGCGCTGGCAGCCCTGATAGCAGCCTCACCCATTTTCTCACGCAGTTCAGGCGTCATGAAAGGAGAAGGAGATTCTTCTACCAGTTTCTGGTGACGGCGTTGGATAGAGCAATCACGCTCGCTGAGGTGGCACACTTTGCCGTATTGGTCGCCGGCAATCTGGATCTCAATATGGCGGGGTTCTTCCACGAACTTTTCCATGTAAATGCCATCATTGCTGAAAGCAGCTTTTGCTTCTGCTTTAGCCATGTTGTAAGCATTCTCAATCTCATTTTCGTCCCATACAACCCGCATCCCTTTACCACCACCGCCGGCAGTAGCTTTCATGATCACCGGCAGGCCCATGGATTTGGCAATTGATTTTGCTTCTTCCACGCTCTGCAAAAGCCCGTCTGATCCGGGAATAACCGGAACGCCGGCTTTGATCATCGTTTCCTTAGCGGTTATCTTGTCTCCCATTTTACGGATCATCTCCGGTGTGGGGCCAATGAACTTAATGCCGTGTTCTCCGCAGATCTCTGCAAAACGGGCATTCTCTGCCAGGAAACCATAACCGGGATGGATAGCATCTGCATTGGTGATCTCTGCAGCTGCCATCAGGTGAGGTATGTTAAGGTAAGAATCGCTGCTCTGTGGTTTTCCAATACATACGGCTTCGTCTGCAAATCTAACGTGCAGGCTGTCTTTATCCGCCGTTGAATATACTGCCACCGTTTTGATGCCCATTTCCTTACAGGTACGGATGATCCGCAGGGCAATTTCGCCACGGTTGGCGATCAGTATCTTTTTGAACATGTTTTTCTTATAGGTTATAAAAACTCAAAGGAAAAAGGTTGCAAGCAACCTTACAACCTTCCTACCACTATCAAAGAGTTATGGTTCTACCAGGAACAAAGGCTGGTCGTATTCTACCGGAGAAGCGTCGTCTACCAATACTTTCACGATCTTACCACTTACTTCGCTTTCAATTTCATTGAACAGTTTCATGGCTTCGATGATGCACACCACCTTACCGGTAGTTACTTCATCACCTACATTCACGAAAGCCGCTTTATCAGGTCCTGCACTACGGTAGAAAGTACCGATCATAGGTGATTTGATAGTGATCAGGTTACTGCTGGCAGCAGGAGGAGCTGTGGCAGCAGGAGTGCTGGCTGCGGGAGCCGTGGCAGCGGGTTGCTGGGCTACTGCTACAGGCTGCTGAACCGCTTGCATAGCCGGTACTGTTACAATCTGCTGTACTTCGTTATCCTTCTGTTTTATAGTTATTTTAAACTGGTCCTGCTCAATGCTCAGTTCGCTGATATTTGACTTGTTGATCATTTTAATCAGCTCCTGAATCTGTTTAAAGTCCATGTAGACAGTTTTTGGTTTTAGTAATTTGCTGGTTCTCTGTGATAGAAATAGATAAGTATATGGCTATTCTTTTACTCTCTCGATATAGTCACCTGTTTTGGTGTTCACACGGATCAATTCTCCCTCATTCACAAATAAAGGTACCATTACTGTAGCGCCACCTTCAACGGTAGCTGGTTTCAAGGTACGGGTTGCAGTATCACCTTTCATGCCGGGCTCGGAATAAGTTACTTTCAGTACAATCTTGTCCGGCAACTCTACACCCATTGGCAGTTCAGTTTCTGTGTTGATGGAGATAGACACCTCATCACCGTCTTTCAGGAACTGGGGTGCGTCTATCATTGATTCATTCACAACTATCTGCTCAAAGGTTTCTTTATCCATGAAGTTGTAACCGCTCTCATCTTTGTATAAATACTGATAAGCTTTCTTTTCCACACGAACCGGGAAGATGTTATCTCCGGAGTTCCAGGTATGCTCAATTGAACGGTTGTTATCAACGCCTTTCAATTTAGCCCACACTTTTGCAGCTGCACGGGCGGTTTTGTTCTGACCAAACTCTACAACAGAATATAAGCTGTTATCCAGCTTAATGATTAATCCTGTTCTGATATCTGCGGTGGTAGCCATAAAAGGTCACTGATTTTAAAGTTAAAAATTTACGTTAGGATTGCAAAAGTAAAAATTTTCGCATATGAACAAACAAAACTTATCGGAAATTCCACAAAAGCGGTATAGTTTTGGTGCTGTTATAGCAGATTGATTATCACTTTAACAATATAAAAATATGAAAATGAGAAGATGGATGTTCCTGCTTTTATGCCTTCCAACCCTACTGAAAGCACAAACCAACACTAATACAACCACCAATATTTCTCCTTTTAAGCAATATTCGATCATTTCTCCCCTGCCGCTGACATTATACGACGGTAGTACCTTTTCCAAGAACGACCTCCCCAAAAACAAGCCTGTACTGGTATTTGTTTTCAGCGTGGAGTGCGATCACTGCGCCCATATGACAGAGGAGATCCTCAAAAACATCGGCAAGTTCGGAAAAACCCAGCTATTAATGATCACTCCTTTTAAATTGGAGCGAATGAAGGCCTGGTACGACGAATATAAGATCAAAAACTACCCCAATATTATCATGGCGGCCGAGCCCACAAGGCAGATCCTGTCTTATTACGACCTCCACAACTTCCCCGGAACTTACATTTATAATAAGAAGCACCGGTTGGAAGCGGACTACGAAGGTACCGTTAAACTGGACACATTGTTAAAGCACTTGTAAATTTCCCGTTTAGCCTGATCGAATTGGGAATTTTTAGGGGAATTGGCTGAAATTCACGTTCCGATGTCCTACTTTTGTTTTCCAAATTTATTCTTCACCTTTTTTAAAATACTCAGATACGATGAAAGTTACTGTTGTAGGAGCTGGTAATGTAGGTGCAACCTGTGCCAATGTGCTGGCCCACAGAGATTTCTTGCAGGAAGTAGTTTTGCTTGACATCAAGGAAGGCACTGCAGAAGGTAAGGCACTGGACACGTGGCAGCAAGCGCCCATTGATTATTACAGCACAAAGGTGACCGGTGTTACCAACGATTACACCAAGACCGCCAACAGCGATGTTGTAGTGATCACCTCTGGTCTCCCCCGCAAACCGGGTATGAGCCGGGACGATTTGATCTCCACCAATGCCAATATCGTAAAATCTGTGACAGAGAATGTTACCAAACACTCTCCTAACGCTATTATCATCATCGTATCCAATCCTTTGGATGTAATGACCTACTGCTCTTACCTGACTGCCAAGAAAGACAGCAGCAAGGTATTCGGTATGGCAGGCATCCTGGATACAGCCCGTTACCGTGCCTTCCTGGCAGACGAGATCGGCTGTTCTCCGAAGGACATCCAGGCTATCCTGATGGGCGGCCACGGCGATACCATGGTTCCGCTGCCACGTTACACCACCGTTTCCGGTATCCCGGTAACTGAACTGGTAGCAGCAGATAAACTGGAAGCTATCATCCAACGTACCAAAGTTGGTGGCGGTGAGATCGTGAACCTCCTGGGCACCTCTGCCTGGTATGCTCCCGGCGCTGCTGCGGCACAAATGGTAGAGGCCATCCTGAAAGATGAAAAACGCATCTTCCCTGTTTGCGCATGGCTTACCGGTGAATATGGCCTGAAAGATATCTACCTTGGCGTTCCGGTTGTACTGGGCAAGAATGGTATCGAAAAGATCATCGAACTACAACTGAATGCAGAAGAGAAAGCATTGCTTTCCACTTCAGCCGTACACGTGAAAGAAGTGATGGACGTACTGGACAATATGAAAACACCTGCTTAACCAGGGTTTAGCAGATACTTTATAAAGAGAGCATCCCTTTACTAATGGGATGCTCTCTTTTTTGTAGAACTCCTACTACATATTTGAGCGTTATAACAACTGATCTTCGTAACTTTAGGGCGCGTTTAAGGTTAACAGTTTGTCAGGTACACCAATAGCACGGCCAGAATCTATATTACATCTCATCCCAAAAAGACCATATCATGAAAAGGCTACTTTTTGTAGTGCTGATATGCAGCCCGCTAAGCATACTGGCACAGGCAGCAACATGGAAGGTAGACAGGGACCATTCTTCCGTTAATTTTTCTGTAGAACACCTGGTGATCTCTGAAGTGGACGGTAGTTTTAAAAGTTTTGATGGTGAATTGAAGGCCGCCAAGCCGGATTTTTCAGATGCACGGATCAACTTTACAGTAGATGTAGCAAGCGTAAACACAGGCAATGACCCAAGAGACAAACACCTCAGATCAAATGATTTTTTAAATGCAGAGCAGTATCCCAAAATGTCGTTTAAAAGTGTTTCACTTACCAAGGTTTCAGAAGGTAAATACTTACTGGAAGGAGATCTTACGATCCGTGACGTGACTAAACGGGTAAAATTCAATGTCAGCTACGGCGGTACTGTAAAAGATGCTGAAAACAAGCAACGGGCAGGATTCAAAGCAAATACTTACATCAACCGGTTTGATTATAACCTTAAATGGGATAAGCTCACCGAAGCAGGGGGAACAGTGGTGGACAAAATGGTGGACATAGAACTAAAACTAGAGTTTATTAAACAATAACTGTGTAGAATTTACACGTAAACCTAACTGGATGAAGGCGTTAGCAATTGCGCTTTGTATCTCCATATCATTTAAATTGCGCTATATTTTTTGCCACATATGTCCAATATCGAAAAGCTGATTTCAATCAAAACCTTTACCAGCGAGCACCACAAGGGGTTAATAAGTCTGATCTTCGTGGGGAACTGGATCATTTCAAAACACCAGCATTTTTTCAAGCAGTATGACATTACAATGCAGCAGTTCAACATCCTGCGGATCCTGCGCGGCCAACATCCAAAAGCAGCGAGCATCAATATGCTCAAAGAAAGGATGCTGGACAAAATGAGCGATGTTTCCCGCCTGGTGGAAAGATTGCGCAAAGCAGGTCTCGTGGAACGTAAAAGCTGTGAGCTGGACAGAAGAGCGGTAGACGTTATCATTTCACCCAAAGGCCTGCAGCTCCTCAAAACCATCGACGGGGAAATAGGTACGCTGGACGATACGTTGAAATCGTCCCTCAACGAAAAGGAAGTGGTACAGTTGAATAAATTGCTGGATAAACTATTGAACGGTTATTAAACATCGTCCGCCAAAGGCTGTCCAAAATTGAGCACATACCCGTTGCAATCCCTGATTGCAAATTCGCGCATATTATAATCGAAATCCTCTAAAGGGTATACGACATCTGTGGAATCCTTTAACCGTTCCCATAGCTGGGTAACATTATCTGTACGGAAATACAAACTCCCGGTTAATGCGAGCGTTTGTTCATTCATATGCACATTAGGCAACCGGAACATGATAATAACCTCACCGTTACGCAGCGATGCCCAGCTAAAATCCCCCTCCTCATCCCGAAGGGAGTTATCCAATTCAAAACCAAGCGTGTTAATGTAAAAATCAATTGTTGCCTGCATATTACCCGTACTCAACATGGGCGTTAGGGAACTGAACATAATTATGTTTCTTCTACATAATCAAGGTCCTTGCCAAATGTTTCCTGCATAGAGAATGCGAAAACGAAAGCCAATGCGATACAAACAATACCGGTGATGAAACCACTGTGCAGATAACTGACACCTGCCGTCTGCAAACCGGTGAAAAGTAAGGAGATCACCGGAAGCAATCCCCGTGCATAGTTAGGAACAGTAGTGGCAGCCGTTGCACGCAGGTTGGTACCAAACTGCTCTGCAGCCACTGTTACAAATATCGCCCAGAACCCAACACTAAAGCCCATCAGGCCGCAGATGGTATAGAATGCGGTGGCGGAGATCCCGTATGCGTTAAAGTATAAAATAACACTGATCAGGGTAAGGGTATAAAAGATATATAACACCTTCTTTCTGCTGCGCATCATCTGGCTGATAAAGCCACTGGCAAAATCGCCGAAAGTAAGCGCTGCATAACAGATCATAATGGCCTTGCCCGGATCAATAGCCCCTTCTACGCCCATTTCCTTTGCAAATTTATTAGAGAAGGTCATAAGGATCCCCACAACGAACCAGGTAGGCAGGCCTATCATAATACATTTCAGGTAACGGAAGAAACGCTCCTTGCTGGTGAAGAATTTAAAGTAGTTACCACGACTTACATTTCCGCTTTGCTTGATACTATTATACATGCCGGACTCTACCACACTCACCCGCAGGATCAGTAATGCGAGGCCCAAGGATCCGCCGATATAATAACAAATGCGCCAGTTGTCCCCGAAATACTCTGAGACGAAATAAGCAACCACTGCACCGGAGATCCCCACGCTGGCCACGATCATGGTACCCAGGCCACGTTTTTCTTTTGGCAGTATTTCCGAAACCAGGGTGATACCAGCGCCCAATTCACCAGCCAGCCCCAACCCGGCCACAAAACGCCAGATCATATACCATGCAATGGCATGCTCGCCACCGATCATACCATTGGCAATATTAGCCACAGAATACAAAAGGATAGAGCCAAACAGTACGGATAAACGCCCGCGTTTATCTCCCAGCACTCCCCATATGATGCCACCAATAAGCATACCCACCATCTGGATGTTGATGAGGTACATGCCTATCCTGTCTACATCATCACCCGTAACACCAAGGGATGTAAGGCTTTTAATACGTATAATACCAAATAAGAGAAGATCGTAGATGTCTACAAAATAACCCAGAGATGCTACAATAACAGCTGCATTAATCAGCTTAACGGGTTTGCCGGCGGAATTCATAAAGGTTGATATTTAATGGTATACCCTAAAAAAGAAAGAGACACAAAATAATTGTGTCTCTTTATATTATGAAATAATATTACGATTTTATTTCTTCTTTTTCTACAGGTGGCTCTATTGGATTGCCAAATTCATCAAAATGAGCGTGTATTGTACTTTTCCCAAATACCAGTTTAATGATCACAGGCAGGGTGGTGATCACCACAATAATGATAATGATCCATTCCAGGTGATCCTTCAGGTTCGGGAACGCTTTGTTCAGGTAATGACCTGCGAGCATCATGGAAAAAACCCAGGATATAGAGCCTACCACATTCCAGAACATAAATTTCTTACGCTCCATATTTACAATCCCTGCAACTATAGGCGTGAACGTACGAACTACCGGCAGGAAGCGCGCAATGAAAACTGCTCCCGCACCATATTTGTCAAAAACCTCTTTGGCTTGCCAAAGGTGTTTCTTCTTAAATAAGAAAGTATCTTTTCTTTTAAATAAGAGCGGACCTGATTTCTTACCGAACCAGAAACCAACCATATTACCCAGGATACCCATGATCGCAATCAGGGCCATTATTACTACAAAGGGCATATTAAAAAAGCTCGCGCTTAATTCTTCTCCATAAATACCAGCCACAAAAAGCAGGGAGTCCCCCGGAAGGAAGAAACCTACAAACAGCCCTGTTTCAGCAAAAATAATTCCCAGGATCAGATACAATCCTCCATGTTGAATAATCCACTCCGGACTAATTAAATGTTTAAAAAACTCAATGATCTGATCCATGCTAATGTTTAAAAAATTGAATAGACGGCCAAAAATAGCCTATTATTTGTCAAGACTAAGTTAATATTTTATGAAAAGCCGCACTAGGCTTTTGTTTCAGGCGGAAGCTTGGTAAAGTCAACTTCCCCTTCCCACCTGCCGATCACCGCAGTGGCCAGGCAATTTCCTATCACATTCACGGAAGTACGCGCCATGTCCATCAGTTCATCAATACCCAGGATCAGGAAAACGGGCCAGGTAGGCAGGTCAAAGGAATGTACCGTACCTAAAATAATCACCAGCGTAGCCCGGGGTACACCGGCCACACCTTTACTGGTCAGCATCAGGGTAAAAACCATCAGGATCTGCTGGCCCCAGCTAAGCGGATGGCCTGCAGCCTGGGCAACAAATATAGAGGCCAGCGCCAGGTATAAGGTAGAACCGTCCAGGTTGAAACTATATCCCGTTGGCATTACGAAAGCGATCACTTTACGAGGTACTCCCATCCTTTCCATAGCCTCCATGGCTTTTGGCAGGGCAGACTCGGAACTGGTGGTGGCAAAGGCAATAGATACCGGCTCGGAGATCTCCCGGATAAATCTGCCAATAGGCAGTTTGATGATCAGGGCTACCGGCACAAACACAATAAGCATGAAAGCCAGGAGGGCTACATACAATGTGGCCAGCAATTGTAAAAGATTACCCAATACGGCTAAACCGCCATGCCCTACGGTAAAGGCTATTGCAGCTCCTACCCCTATCGGGGCATAATACATTACAATATTGGTGAACTTAAACATCACCTCGGACAGGCTTTCACAAAAGCTAAGCATAGGCCCGCGGAACTTTTCCTTCACCAGTAATAAGGAAATACCAAAGATCACACTGAACACCACTATGGGAAGGATGTCCCCATGGTAAATGGATTTGGCGATATTTTCAGGGAACACATGCAGCACCACATCCTGCCAGTTCTGAGGTTTGGTTTCCGGAAGTTTTTCATGTAAGGCATTGGGTGGCATATTGATCCCAACACCCGCCTGGCTGATATTGATAGCGGCAAGACCTATAAATAAAGCGATAGTAGTAACGATCTCAAAGTAGAGCAGGGACTTCCAGCCCATCCTTCCCACCTGCTTGATATCCGAATGACCGGCAATACCTACCACCAGCGTACCAAATAACAAGGGGGCAATAATGGTTTTGATCATGGACAGGAAGATCTTGCTCATCACCTGGAAGTTGACAGCAACTCCTGGCCAATCGTGCCCCACTTCTGCACCAACCACCATACTTACCAGGATCCAGGTTGTGAGTGAGCGTTTTTTGATAGCAAACCATATAATGGAAGCAATTGCCAGCCAGCGGCTAACGGCCAGCCCTGCCCCCGGAATGCTGACCAGGTCAAGATGCACCAGGGTATGAAGGATAGCAACGATAGATATAAGGACCAATGCAATGAGGGCTGCCTGCTTCTTATTCATTAGAGGTGGTTTAGTTTAGTGTAATAACGCAAAAAAATCGCCCAAAAATAAGGTTCTGGACGGAAAATCCCCATAAAAATGCAATTGCATGCATTCATAAAATAAAAATACGGTGTTAGAGTTTTAGATACTATATTTGACGATCTGTAAAAAATCTAAACAAACAAAGCTTATATCAACCACCACAACTACTAAGTATGAGCATGCTCTTTGCTAAAAAACCTCTGTCAACTTTGCTCGCTGAAGCTTCCGATTCTGAGAAAGGTCTTAAACGTACATTAGGTGCCTGGGCACTGGTTGCGTTGGGTATCGGCGCTATCATCGGTGCGGGACTTTTTGTTAGAACAGCTGCTGCTGCCGGAGCGCATGCAGGTTCTGCGGTTACCATCTCCTTCATTATTGCAGCTATCGGATGTGCGCTGGCTGGTCTGTGTTACGCTGAATTTGCTTCCATGATCCCTATCGCGGGAAGTGCCTATACATATTCTTACGCCACCATGGGTGAGTTTGTTGCCTGGATCATCGGCTGGGACCTTGTATTGGAATATGCCTTAGGAGCGGCTACCGTGGCTATCGGCTGGAGCCAGTATCTCAACAAGTTGCTATTCATTACATTCGGCCAAACTATACCTTATGAATGGAGCCACTCTCCCTTCCAGGTTTCTGAGGCTGGCGTCAGCGGTATTGTGAACCTCCCTGCAATGTTTATCCTGCTGCTTATCTCCCTCCTGCTGGTAAGAGGTACGCAACAATCTGCCGTGGTAAATACCATCATCGTAATAGTAAAAGTTTGTATCGTTATCCTTTTCATTATACTTGGCTGGCAGTTCATTAACCCTGCTAACCACACTCCTTATATGATCCCTGAAACTGCTGGTGTAGTAAACCTGAGTGATGGGTCCACAGTGGATTATTCCAAGTTCTGGAACAACGGCTTTGCCGGGGTGATGACGGGCGCAGGTATCGTATTCTTTGCCTTCATTGGTTTTGATGCGGTTTCTACTGCAGCGCAGGAAACAAAGAACCCGGCTAAGACCATGCCTTTCGGTATCCTTATTTCCCTCGCGGTTTGTACTATCCTGTACATACTGTTCTCTCACGTACTCACCGGCGTTGCTCCTTACCAGGATTTCCTGAAATCAGGTAGTGAAGCATCCGTTGCATATGCCATTGACACTTACATGCCTGGTTACGGCTGGTTATCTACCCTTATTACGGTAGCTATCCTCGCAGGTTTCAGCTCTGTGATACTGGTGATGTTGCTGGGTCAGACACGTGTATTCTACTCTATGTCTAAAGATGGATTAGTACCTAAGATATTCTCTGATCTGCATCCTAAATTCCGCACACCTTATAAATCCCAGTTGTTATTCCTGGTATTTGTATCCTTGTTCGCGGGCTTTATTCCAGACCATGTGGTAGGAAACATGACCAGTATTGGTACCTTGTTTGCCTTCGTACTGGTTTGCATCGGTGTTATTGTAATGCGCAAAAGTAATCCTGAAGCAGTACGTACTTTCAAAACCCCGCTGGTTCCTTTTGTTCCCATCCTGGGAGCGCTCGTTTGCCTGGCCATGATTGTGAGCCTCGGCAGAGAGAACTGGGAACGTTTAGGTGTTTGGTTACTGATCGGTATGCTTATCTACTTTGGCTATAGCGTTAAGAACAGTAAAGTGCGCAAAAGCCTGAAATAAATAATAAATATTATATAGCAAAAAGCTGCCTTCTACTCAAAGGCAGCTTTTTGCTTTCAGGGCGCATCACTACAAATTTTTGCGCCACTACAAAGGAATTTAATAAATTTGCACCCACGTTACGCAATGCAGGATGCTGACCATTCATATTGTGTGATCTATAATTTGTAATTCTTTATGGGACGTATATTTGAAGTAAGAAAACATACCATGTTTGCCCGCTGGGACCGCATGGCCAAACAGTTTACCCGGATCGGCAAGGAAATAGCCATGGCAGTTAAACAAGGCGGTCCGGACCCAGACAACAACCCAGCACTCCGTCGCTGTTATGCGAATGCGAAAGGTGTGAATATGCCTAAAGACCGTGTGGAAGCTGCTATCAAGCGTGCCATGGGTAAGGATACAACTAATTACGATGAAGTTGTGTATGAAGGATATGCACCACATGGCGTGGCTGTAATAGTTGAAACTGCTACAGACAACACCACCCGTACCGTTGCCAATGTAAGGATGCACTTCAATAAAGGAGGCGGAAGCCTTGGAAACAGCGGTTCCGTTGGATTTCTGTTTAACAGGATGGGGGTTTTCAAGATCAAGAACGAAGGACAGAACCTGGAAGAGCTGGAGCTGGAACTGATAGATTTCGGGCTGGAAGATATTGGAGAGGATACAGAGGGTAATATCATCCTCCGGGCTGCCTTCAGCGAATTCGGTAATATGTCCAAAGCGCTGGAAGAAAGAGGTATGCCTGTTATCAGCGCTGAATTACACAGGATTCCAACCACACAGGTGGAATTAAATGAAGAACAAACAAAAGAAGTACTGGAAATGATTGACAGGCTGGAGCAGGATGAAGACGTGCAGCAGGTGTTCTACAATCTGAAGTAATTCTCTTTTATACGATACAACCCGGAATCAGGCGCAGCACGTCCGGTTCCGGGTTCTTTTTTTAGCCTGTTACAATATTCTGAGCATTACCTTGCAGAAAAGCCTGCACATTCTCCACCGTTTTATTCATCAGCCGCTTACGGGCATCCAGTGTAGCCCAGGCGATATGCGGCGTGATCAGGCAATTCCGGGCAGGGAAAAGCGGATGATCTGCTGCAGGAGGTTCGGTAGACAGTACATCCAGTCCCGCCCCGGCAATAACACCGTTATTTAATGCAGCCGCCAGGTCCGGTTCATTGATAAGCGGCCCCCTGCTGGTATTGATCAGGAAAGCCGAAGGTTTCATGGTAGCCAGCAGATCTGCATTCACAAAACCCCTATTTTCTGCATTCAGAGGGCAATGAAGGGACACAATATCTGCTTCCCGGAAGCAGGTGGCCTGGTCTTTAAAAGTAACACCAGCCATTTTATCCCTTTCCGGATGTTTATGGCTAACGATCACTTCCATCCCAAATGCCAGCGCAATGGTTGCCACCGTCCTTCCTATCTGCCCAAAGCCGATGATAGCGATGGTTTTACCCTGCAGTTCCATTAATGGCATCTTCCAGTAGCTAAAATCCTTACTTTGTGCCCATTCTCCTTTTCTGACACTGTCCGCATGAACTCCCACTCCCAGGCATAGTTCAAGTATAAGGGCAAAAGTAAGCTGAGCAACAGAAGCCGAGCCATATGCAGGTACATTGGCAACGATGATGCCCTGCGCCTGAGCAGCTTTAATATCCACTACATTGTAACCTGTAGCCATTACGCCGATGTACCGCAAACGGGTCAAACGCCTGATCGTATCTCCGTCTACAATGGCTTTATTGGTGAGAATGATATCCGCCTGGCTGGCCCGTTCTGCCACCTGTTCAGGCAGGGACCTGTCATAAACCGTTACATTACCAAGAGCATGAAGAGGATCCCAGCTTAAATCTCCGGGATTAAGGGCATAGCCATCCAATACAACTATATTCATGAGAAAAAGTGCTGATCAGGGATAAATTTACGGGATAAATCAGCAAATGGGTAGGCGCTGCCATTATTATATAGAAAGGCCTAACCAAAACCATACAAAAAGCCCTTTATATAACGTTGACAGCGCCGGAGATTAACAATACAATTCTAATTTGCAGAGAAAAAACTTTTATGGCATATTGATCTTTGTGAAAATGTTATTCACCTTGTCGATGATGAAATTCCCATACACAGAACGATAAGTGCCATAACATAGTTTACCATTAAGTTGGAGATTGTGCTCTTTGCCAAGTGGATGCATACCTTCAATGAGCCGGATAAAACGCATCCTTTGCAGTTGGCCTCCGCATTTGCATCTGCTCTCTGAGATTTTTTTGTGTGATTGCACAATGTTGCTACACCTGATACATCTTGCTTCCATAAAACGTAGGTTTGAACGCTTTTAAATTAGACAATACAATTTTGATGCACTATTGTACTCAATTGTCTAATGGATACATATATCAGTGGCTTGAGCCCGGGGCTGACAAACAGTAAAGACGATAATAAGCTAAATGGAATTTATGCAGGTTTAGACAGGAATGTATTGGTTGATATAAAACTACATTCCAATGTACAAAAATAATAAAATTAGGGTAGGATAATTTAAAAGAACCTGGTCAGTTTTTTCTGACATTGTCAGCAATCAAAGGATGATGGTTAAAGTATTTAAATAAAAACCTGGCCAGGTTTACTGAACTCAGTCAGTGATCAATCGCGTTTGCAGAAGCATTTGCGATAGATTTCGATTATTCATGGATGATGGTTAATACTATTTTTACTATTCTGCACTGAAGTTACGAATATCAAAGGAAAAAGAACTCATGGTTTGGTCAAAACTGAAGAGGCCGCCTCATTGAGAACGGCCCCTGTTTTCAGCCTATTTGAACCGTCTAAGCAATTTTCTTCTGTCTTGATGTATCAGTGATACCGTTGCAATATAGATATTTCCATTATCCAACTTTAGTTGTATGGATAATGAACAGGGAATGAATAAAAAACGAGAATGAACAAATAAATTATTGTAAAACAGCAGATTACATTTTACAATGAACGATGCTTTCTTAGAATATGCAGTTGCGCACCGGCCACTGCAGGATGGGAGGGATCACAATTTATGACAAGGAAATAGCTGGCTAAAGGGGTTAATTGCCAGTCTTCATTCATCTGGCCTTCATAGCAACAATAGGTTCTTCTGAAATTTAAAGCTACGGGCATGCCAAGCGCCGCACATGCCCTCATGGCCCGGGCCAGGGCTTCTGCAGCCTGGTCCGGTTGATAACCCAGGGCTTCCAGTAATTCACTTGCATAATACTCAGGCAATGTACTTGCCTCATGGCGATGTTGCGTAGCCAATACCTCATCCAGGTAATCAAATGACTGTAGCATATCATTGGATTTTATGGTTTCTTTCTCATCTCTGCTAATTGGGTGAATAACTTACGTTCTTCTTCTGTTAACTGGCCCGGCACCGTGATCTTTACCTTTACATAAAGATCCCCGGCTACTTCTTTACTTCCCTCGGGAACTGGTAAACCTTTTGCTTTCAACCGGAACAGCCTTCCGCTATCAGTACCGGCAGGTATGCTTAACTGTAAAGGACTTCCCGGAACAGCTACCTGCACTTTCCCGCCTAGAACTGCCGTGAAAAGATCAACAGGCACTTCCATATACACATCTTTTCCCTTCAGTTCAAATTGCGCATCAGGAGCGATACTTACTTCTATCAACAGATCACCTGCTTCTCCCCCACTTCTCCCCGGCTGGCCTTTCCCTTTTAACCTGAGTACCTGCCCTGAATAAGTGCCGGGTTTTATTTTGAGATTGAGTTTCTGTCCGTTTACCTCTATCTGGCGTGTGGCTCCGGTATATACATCCTGCAAACTCACCTGCATCGTGGCCTGGAGATCGCCACCCCGCCTGTTACTACGGCCACGCCCTTGTTGAGCACGACTGCCAAAACCACCGCCAAAAAGATGCTCAAAGAAATCAGAGAACTGGCTCCCATCTCCGAACATACTATCGTCATATTGCTGTTGCCGGCCAGCCCCTTGCCCTGAGCGCCATTTGCTCCAGTCAAAATCCCCCCCATTGCTTCCTGCCTGTTCATAGTATTTCCAGTTCTCTCCAAATTCATCATACTTTTTGCGCTTCTCTTCATCACCCAACACCTCATATGCCTCATTCAGTTCTTTGAACTTTTCTTCCGCCAGTTTATCATCCGGATTTTTATCAGGATGGTATTTCACCGCCAGTTTGCGGTATGCTTTTTTAATATCTGCCGCACTGGCTTTTTTATCTATGCCTAATACTTTATAATAATCTTTGTATTCCATATCTCTTAAAATATAACGTTAAACCGGAGTTCGTTGTTTGAAACAGTGAACGGTAAAACACCGCACCCCCTGCAATGATACAGGGGGCGCGTTATTTATTATATAATAAAATAAAAACTGCTACTCTCTGATCATTTCCAGTACCACCTTTACCACATCTTCCACATTCGGTTTGGAGAAATAATCCCCGTCAGTCCCATATGCAGGACGATGCGGTTGGGCAGCCAGTGTACGCGGCGCTACGTCCAGGTAACGATACCCTCCCTGTTTTTCCATCACATGCTGGAACATAAAAGCTGTTCCGCTTCCCGGAACATCTTCATCCACAAACAGGATCCTGTTCGTTTTCTTCAGGGACTCTACTATAGAATGATGAATATCGAAAGGCAGTAAAGTCTGCACATCTATTAACTCACAGGAGATACCCTGCTGGTCCAGGATCTGCATAGCTTCTTCTATGATGCGCAGCGTGGAACCATAAGAAACGATGGTAATATCCGATCCCTCATGCAACACTTCCGGAATACCCAATGGTACGGTGAATTCTTTAAGGTTCTCCGGCAACCGCTCTTTCAGGCGATAACCATTCAATGATTCGATCACTATTGCAGGTTCATGTGCCTGCAGCAATGTATTATACATACCAGCCGCCTGTACCATGTTCCTTGGAACACAGATGTGTATGCCACGCAAAGAATTAATGATCATCCCCATTGGTGAACCGGAGTGCCAGATACCTTCCAGGCGGTGACCACGTGTACGCACAATGATCGGGCAGAATTGTGTGCCCTTTGTTCTGTATTGCAGGGAAGCAACATCATCACTAAGTGGCTGCAGGCCATATAACATATAATCCAGGTACTGGATCTCTGCTATTGGACGAAGACCACGTAAAGCCATACCAATACCCTGCCCCATAATAGTCAGTTCACGGATACCGGTATCGGATATACGCTCTTTGCCATGCTTCTGTTGCAAACCTGCAAAGCCCTGGTTCACATCGCCGATCTTACCTACATCTTCTCCGAAAGCAAATACCAGCGGGTGATAAGAGAATAGTTGATCGAAATATTTATTCAGTATTTCATAGCCATTCAGCATCTGTGCGTCCTCTGCATATTCAGCAGGCACCTCCGGAACTTCCAGCGCGGAGTTAGCACCGGTGGCATGAAGGAAAGTATTGTAATTCTCTTTTTCCTGCAGAAGAAGGTTATCGTAATACAACTGCATTTCATCCAGGGCACCGGAGAAATTACGTGGGTGCCTGAAAATAATGCCAAAAGCACTTTTCAGGATATCCCTGCGTTGTGGTTCACGGTTAGCTGCAATCTCCTGCATCAGCTGGGAAACGTATGCAACATCTCCACGGCCTTCATCCAGGATAGCCTGGCAACGCTCCAGGAACAATTGCACCTGATCTTTAATAGGAGCAATGTATTTATCCCATGCGTTTTTACGGCCTTCCTGCGCAATAACCTTTGCTTCTGCTTCAATCTGCTGCAGGGCAGCATCATCCGCCAGTGCATTTTCCAGCAGCCATTGACGCATCTTCCTGTTACAGTCAAAATCTTTTTCCCAGGCCAGGCGTTCACGGCTTTTGTAACGTTCGTGAGAACCTGAAGTAGAGTGCCCCTGTGGCTGTGTGATCTCTTCTACATGGAAAAGGACAGGAACATGTGTTTCGCGTGCTTTGCGGATTCCTTCTTCGAAAGTTTCACACAAGCCGGCATAATCCCATCCCTTAACGTTATATATTTCGAAACCGTTTGTATTCTCTGTTTTTCTGAATCCTTCCAATGCAGTGCTGATAGAACCCTTCGTAGTTTGATACTTCTTTGGTACAGAGATGCCATAACCATCATCCCAAACAAAAACAACTAAAGGCACCTGTAAAACACCCGCCGCATTCATGGTTTCCCAGAAATGCCCTTCGCTGGTGGAAGCATCGCCGATAGTGGCAAAACAAACCTCGTTTCCATTACGGGAAAGATGCTCATATTGCTGTAATTCAGGTACTTCCCGGAACAGCTTGGAAGCATAAGCCAGCCCCAGTGCCCTGGGCATCTGTGCAGCTGTAGGTGCCATATCCGCAGCACTGTTCTTCATGGAGGCAAGGTTTAACCAATTGCCTTCCATATCTATATTGGAAGTGGAAAAATGAGAATTCATCTGCCGGCCGGCAGAGAAAGGATCATGATTGATATCAGGATCAGCATAGAGTTGCGAGAAAAACTGCTCTACGGTAGCAATTCCACTGGCAAAGGCAAACGTCTGGTCACGGTAATACCCCGAACGGAAATCACCCGGCTTAAAGTATTTAGCCATAGCGATCTGCGCAATTTCCTTACCATCGCCAAAAATGCCAAACTTGGCCTTACCGGTCAATACTTCCCGGCGGCCCAGTAAGCTAACTTCTCTACTGATACAGGCTAGCCTGAAATCACTCAATACCTCCTTCCGGAACTGCTCAAATGACAACTGGCTCTGCATATTCATAGCTAATTCGTTGTTTTCGATCATGCTTACCTGGTTAAAGCACAAATGTAGTGGAAATTGATGAATGGGTAAATGCCCTGTTGATTTCCTCAAATATTTAAATTTTTAAGAAATATTTAATATCTTGATACCTGCGGTTCAATTTTTGGCCGTAAATTTGTTGAGGAAACTGGTAGGAACTATTACGTTTTAACCGATCGATAAAAACCAAATTTTAAAAGATGAAAAAAATTATCTTATCCCTATTTGCAAGTTTGCTGGTAACCACCGCGGTGTTTGCCCAGGCACAGAATGGATCCGGTGCAACGAATGCAGTTGATACCAAGGTGAAGTTTAAAAAAGATAATATTGATTTTGGTGTAACCAAATTCAACAAACCTGTAACGATCACATTCGAATTCACGAATATCTCCAAAGAGCCTGTATTGATCGAAAAGGCCACTGCCAGTTGCGGTTGTACTGTTCCTAACTGGACGGTAGAACCTATCCTTCCTGGTAAAGCCGGTAAGATCACTGCAACTTACAGCGCCAATCAGGTAGGTAAACCGCAAAAAACGATCTATCTCAAACTGAAGGGAGTTGAACAGGAGAAAGAATTGATCCTTACCGGTACGGTAGAGAACTAATCAGATAAATCTTTCGCATATAAAGCCTCCGTTCATCACGGGGGCTTTTTTTGTTATACTTCATTACAATACCTTTGCACCGCTAAACAATACACCAAATGCCTAATATCAGTCAGCGTGGACAGATCATGCCACCCTCTCCCATTCGTAAGCTGGTCCCCTATGCAGAAGCAGCTAAGAAGAAAGGAGTGACCGTTTACCATCTTAACATTGGCCAACCGGATATCGAAACCCCTCAGCCAGTGCTGGACGCGGTAAGACATTCCACTTTTAAGATCCTGGACTACAGCCATAGCGCCGGTAATGAAAGCTATCGCCGCAAACTCATTAGTTATTATAAGAAGTTTGATATTACGGTAGATCATACAGAGATCATTGTAACAACAGGTGGCTCGGAAGCCATCCTGTTTGGTTTCATGGCCTGCCTGGATCCCGGAGATGAGGTAATTGTACCGGAACCTTTTTATGCGAACTACAATGGATTTGCCACAGAAGCGAACATAAACATCGTTCCTGTTACTTCATCTATTGATACCGGCTTTGCCTTGCCGCCGATAGCAGACTTTGAAAAAAAGATCACGCCCAAAACAAAGGCCATCCTGATCTGTAACCCCAACAACCCTACCGGTTATTTATATAGCCGTGCAGAAATGGAAGTGTTAAAGGAGATCTGCCTCAAACACAATCTCTTCCTGTTCTCTGATGAAGCCTACAGAGAATTCTGTTATGACGGGGAAAACATTTCTGCTATGAACCTTACCGGCATGGATAACCATGTGGTAGTGTTTGATACTATTTCCAAGCGATACAGCGCCTGCGGTGCACGTATAGGGGCTGTAGTTACTCATAACAGAACGATCCTTGACTCCGTGATGAAGTTTGCACAGGCCCGTCTTAGCCCGCCCAGTTTCGCTCAAATTGCAGCAGAAGCCGCAGTAGACCTCCCCGATAATTATTTTGATGCCATCAAAGCGGAGTATCAAAGCCGCCGCGATACCCTGGTATCCTTACTGAATAAGATCCCTGGTGTATTCTGCCCCAATCCCGGCGGAGCGTTCTATGCAATGGCGCGTTTGCCCATTGATGATGCGGATAAATTCTGCCAATGGCTGCTGGAGTCCTTTTCATATGAAGAGCAAACCGTTATGTTATCTCCTGCAACCGGTTTTTATGCCACTCCGGGGCTTGGAAAGCAGGAAGTGCGGTTAGCTTATGTAATAAATAAGGAATCTATCACAAAAGCGATGAAAACGCTGGAAAAAGCACTCGAAATCTATCCGGGCAAAATTTAAATCTTGCCAATAAGCGGGTAAAAAGCGGGAAGATCATGTTAAAAAAACATTATTCTTCTGAAACATGACAAAAATCATGTTTCTCAATAGGATGGCTGGAACGCCTATGAATAGAGGATATTTGCATTACAATAAATTCTATATATCATATTTTGGCAAAAACATCCATTTTTTACAACATTGTTGTTTTGAAATACGATTTTATTGCCTATTTTTACTGTGTAATCAGGACGCAAAGGAAGAAAAGTTAGATAGTAAAAATTTAGATACATGTTAGACAAAATTCTAAACCTGCTTAGCAAAAATTTAACTTGTATAATTTTGACAAATGGGAAAATGGCGCGACCTTTGCATTATCAACATTATGTAAAAAAACGGCGACAAACTAAAACGTTTTAGCTAATCAACATATTTTTGTATCAGTTTTTCATAACGTGGAATTTATAAAGGCAAACGGCTCTGTTCACAGAGCCGTATTTTTTTTCCCTAATATCAAGAATTATCTTTTTCCAACCGATTGCAATTTAAAATCCACGATTTCAAGGAAATTTCCGCCATAATAGCGGGCACATCATTAGTATTTTTTCATATTATTGTCATGTAATGAAAAGACAAGGTGGGTATTGTGCTTAACCGCATAGTACCTTTCGCTAGTTTTCATAACGTGGAATTTTAAAATGCAAAGGTCCCGATTCCTCGGGACCTTTCCTTTTAAATGAGGTCAATGAAATGGGGTCTCCCCCATTCCATTATATTTCTACATATTCGACTTGATCATAGTAAAGAAGTCATCAAACAAATAGCGGGAATCGTGCGGACCCGGAGTGGATTCCGGGTGATATTGCACAGAAAACGCAGGTTTGTTCTTAATGCGGATCCCTTCTACAGAATTGTCATTCAGATTAACGTGGGTTACTTCCACATTTTCAGAAGCTGCCACAGCCTTTGCGTCTATCGCAAAACCATGATTCTGGGTAGTGATCTCACATTTACCGGTCAGCAGGTTCTTCACCGGATGGTTCAGCCCACGGTGACCGTGATGCATTTTATAAGTAGGAATGCCATTGGCCATAGCCAATAACTGATGCCCCAGGCAAATTCCAAACAGCGGACGATCAGCAGCCAATACCTGCTTGATAGTATCTACCGCATAAGTAAGCGGAGCCGGATCGCCGGGACCATTAGAGATGAAGTAAGCGTGAGGTTTGAAAGTTTCACATTCTGCAAAAGTGGTTTGCGTTGGATGTACTTTCAGGTAAGCACCTTTTTCTGAAAGGCATTTCAGCATGTTACGCTTTACACCATTATCAATTACTGCTATACGGATCTCTGCATTGGGATCGCCAACAAAATAAGGTTCTTTGGTTGAAACTTCGGCACACAATGCCAGCCCTTCCATAGATGGAACTTTGGCCAGTTGCGCCTTCAATTCCGTTTCATCCAGTATTTCAGAAGAAATGATACAATTCATGGCCCCTTTACTGCGGATATGCGAAACAAGTGCACGTGTATCCACTTCATGTATGGCTACCAGGTTATTTTCTTCAAGGAATTGAGCGAGGGAAGTATCCGCCATCTTGCGGGAGAAATTATGGGCGATATTCTTACAGATCAACCCGCTGATCTTTACACTGCTGCTCTCTACATCTTCATTCTTGGTACCATAGTTACCTACGTAACAGTTGTTCATGATCAGCACCTGTCCTTTGTAAGAAGGATCTGTGAACACTTCCTGGTAGCCCGTCATCCCTGTATTGAAACAAAGTTCTCCGGAAGCTGTTCCAACTTTTCCGAAAGCTTTACCATGGAAAACGGTGCCATCTTCTAATAACAGCATGGCTGGCTGTGATGATCTGGTAGTCTGCGGCATTTCTTCTTACCCTTTCTTTTTTTATGTTCCCGGAAGGAACGGTTAAAACTGTGCAAAGTTAGGGCATGATTTTGAATTTTGGATGGGTTATTTAAGATCAATTCAATCTTGCCGATCCCATCACCTTTTCCGCTATCTTTCTACCGGTTTCATCATTCCCCCGGTGCGTTACCAACAACTGTACCCGGGTACCTCCTCTTACTGCTACCAGGCTGCTGAACTCTATAGGAGAAGACTGTTTGTAAATATAACTACCATGCTGCAGCATTGCCTGCTGCCCCAGGATTATGACCGCTTTTTCCGTGTAAGTGAATTGTGATACCCCCTCTTCCCTGCTCAATTGATTGGCAGCCTCTTTTGATGCCAGCTCCAGGCCAATATAATTGTCTGCCAGGTAAACCACTTCATCCATCCTGATCACCAGCCCTTCCCCGTTACTTCCCCCTTTAAAAGCTTTCAGCCGCATATTAGGCTGATCCTTAACAGGTACCGGTGATAAGGATAATGGTGTCTGTAATTGAAGCATATTCCCTCTGAAAGTGCGCCAGTTATCTGTATTCAGCATCGTAACAGGAACAGCCGGCTCCTGGAACATTTTAACCAGTGTTGGCCCATAATAGGCCCCCAGCGTGCTGCAGGCTATCAATACCACAATACTGGTGATCAAAGCTGTTTTTTTCCGGAGGTCAAACCCCTGGCGGCGGCGCTTTTTCATGATCGCTTCATACCTTGCTTCAGGTACGCCCATTTCCAATTCATACGCAGCAAAAGTGCTATTGGGATGCTGGACCTTCCAGTCCGCATAATTAAAAGGGAATTTTTTACCGCAATGGTCGCAGAAAGTGATGTATTCGGATTTTAATGCGCTATGCTCTGCGCAATAACCGCACTTCAGGTAGTACATAGGATATAGGTTTTCGACATATCAAATATAGTAAATATTTAATTTGTTTTAGCCTTTATGGAGCGAATAACTTTCTCAGCAGTTTCCAGCCGGCCCGACAGCATCAAATAAAAAAGGGACAAAGCCAAATGCTTTGTCCCTCTGATATATTCAGTTCCTTAGAACTATTCAGCAGCTTTTTCTTCAGCAGCTGGTGCAGCAGCATCATCTGCTTTTTTCTTAGCACCACCGGCACGACGGGTTTTCTTAGCAGGTGCTTTTTCAGCTTCTGCAGTTTTACCGTAGATCTCGTTGAAGTCTACCAGTTCGATCAAAGCTACTTCAGCATTGTCACCATGACGTTTGCCAAGCTTGATGATACGGGTGTAACCACCTGGACGGGCAGCGATCTTCTCGCTGATGGTTCCGAACAGTTCCTTGATGGCTTCTTTATCCTGCAGGTAGCTGAATACAACACGACGGTTGTGTGTATCGTCTGATTTACCACGTGTTAACAGTGGTTCGATATACACGCGCAGCGCTTTTGCTTTAGCTAATGTAGTTTGAATACGTTTGTGGCTGATCAGCTCGCAAGCGAGGTTGCTCATCAGGCTCTTACGGTGAGCAGCAGTGCGGCTCAGCTTGTTTAATTTTACTCCGTGACGCATGACATTTTTTTGTTTGTGTTCCCTTGCACCGTGTCAGGAATTACAAGGTACTTGTTATAAAATACAAATCACGGATGCTTTAGAGCTATCCGTGATTTGTGCTATACAGATTTTATTCTTCGTCCAGTTTCAGTTTGGACAGGTCCATACCGAAGTGGAGACCTCTTTCGCCGAGTACCTGCTCGATCTCGCTGAGTGATTTCTGACCGAAGTTCCTGAATTTCATCAGTTCCTCCTGTTCGTATTGAACGAGTTCGCTCAGGGAGTTGATCTTTGCAGCTTTCAGGCAGTTGAATGCACGAACGCTCAGGTCCAGATCTTCCAGCGGAGTTTTCAGGATCTTGCGGAGTTGCAGTGTTTGCTCGTCTACAACATCTTCTTTCTCAGTATCCTTGGTATCAAAACTGATATTTTCATCAGTGATGATCATCAGGTGCTGGATCAGAATGCGGGAAGCTTGTTTAACGGCTTCTTCAGGATGGATAGTACCGTCCGTGTGAACTTCCATGATCAACTTCTCATAGTCAGTCTTTTGTTCAACCCGGGTGTTTTCGATGCTATACTTTACATTCTTGATGGGTGTAAATACAGAGTCGATGGCGATGTATCCGAAGATTGCATCTTTGGGTCTGTTCTCTTCAGCAGGAACGTAACCGCGACCTTTACCGATCGTCAGTTCAATATCCAGCTTAGCAGAAGGATCCAGGGTGCAGATCAGCAGTTCAGGGTTCATGATCTGGAAAGAGTTGGTTGCTTTCTCGATCATATCTGCACGGAACTCTGTTTTACCTTTGATAGAGATCTGAATTTTCTCGCTGCCTACTTCATTCTCCACAATCTTCTTGAAACGTACTTGTTTCAGGTTGAGGATGATCTCAGTAACGTCTTCAGTGATCCCTTTCAGGGTAGCAAACTCGTGATCGGCGCCTTCAATCTTTATTCCCACAATGGCATAGCCCTCCAATGAAGACAACAGTACACGGCGGAGCGCGTTACCAACTGTCACACCGTAACCTGGTTCTAATGGACGGAATTCGAATTGAGCTTCAAAGTCCGTGGACTTCTGCAAAACGATCTTGTCAGGCTTTTGGAAATTAAGAATTGCCATTGATATGCTTGATTTATGAGTTTAACTTATGTTACACAGCTATAGCCACCAGCAGGCGGCTATAACATATTACTTAGAGTACAATTCCACGATCAGTTGTTCCTTGATGTTCTCAGGAACGCTTTCTCTTTCAGGATATGCAATGAAAATACCTTTCATGTCCTTTTCATTCCAATCCAACCAGCTGAACTTTGGATTCTTTCCGCGGATGTTGCTGGTGAGGGAAGTGTTACCGGCTGTTTTATTCTTCAGGCCGATTACATCTCCTGGTTTCAGTTGTAAAGAAGGAACGTTTACTACAGTACCGTTCACCGTGATGTGCTTATGCGCAACAAGCTGACGGGCTGCAGGGCGTGAAGGTGCGATACCAAGACGGAAAACTGCGTTGTCTAAACGAGCTTCCAGCAATTTGATCAATACTTCACCGGTAACGCCTTTTCTACGGGTAGCTTCTTCGAAGAGGTTACGGAACTGGCGCTCCAATACACCGTAAGTGTATTTAGCTTTTTGTTTCTCTCTCAGCTGTAAGGCATATTCACCCAGTTGTTTACGCTTGCGTTGTGCACCGTGTTGACCGGGAGGATTGCTGTTCTTACCTAAATACTTGCCATTTCCTAAAATGGGCTCGCCAAAAATCCTTGAGATCTTGGTCTTGGGTCCTGTGTACCTTGCCATGTTATTTGGTTCAGATTTTTAGTTTCGGTGTACGCTCATTTAAAAATCTTAAAATTCGATCGTACACCCACATTGTTTAAAATAAATATACTAATTATACATTACGAATACGAATTACCTGATACAAATGTTCATTGTAACAGATAATTCGTAAAAATAAATGTCTTTTCTATACCCTTCTCTTCTTAGGAGGACGGCAACCGTTGTGAGGCAGCGGCGTCACGTCTTTGATCAGGGTTACCTCGATACCGGAGTTAGCGATAGCGCGGATAGCACTTTCACGACCGGCACCTGGGCCTTTTACAAATACATCTGCTCTTTTCAAACCTGCGTCAAAAGCGGTTTTTGCAGCATCTGAAGCAGCCAGCTGAGCAGCATAAGGAGTGTTCTTCTTAGAACCCTTAAAGCCCATTTTACCGGCGGAAGACCAGGAGATCACCTGACCTTGCTTGTTAGTGATGCTTACAATGATGTTGTTGAAACTAGCGGAGATATGTACGTCTCCGAAGTTATCCACCTTTACTACCCTCTTCTTAGCGGCAGCTTTTGTATTAGTTGCTTTTGCCATAATTCGTTAAAATTCCAACTATGAGATTCCAAATCCCGTTTTATATAAAAACCCTTTATGCTGCCAGTTCCCGGATCTGGAAAGAGGGAGACCAGCAAAGGGATCTTACTATTTCTTTGGTGCCTTCTTCTTTCCGGCAACGGTTTTACGTTTACCTTTACGGGTACGGCTGTTGGTACGGGTACGCTGACCTCTAACCGGCAGACCTTTCCTGTGACGGAGACCACGGTAGCATGCGATATCGAGCAAACGCTTGATGTTCATTTGAACTTCAGAACGCAGCTGACCTTCTACCTTCAGTTCGCTGTTAATGATATTCCGGATGGCGCCTTGCTCGTCATCATTCCAGTCTTTCACTTTTTTGTTAAGATCAATGCCTGCTTTCTCCAGGATATACACTGAGGTAGAGTGACCAATACCGAAGATATAAGTCAGACCTATTTCACCTCTTTTATTTTTAGGAAGATCAATACCGGCTATACGTGCCATATTAATTGTTTAATTTATAATTCGTTTAAATGAATACAGAAACTGATTAACCCTGACGTTGTTTAAAACGAGGATTCTTTTTGTTGATCACCAGCAAAACACCTTTGCGGCGAACGATCTTGCAGTCTGCACTTCTTTTTTTGATGGAAGCTCTTACTTTCATGAGTCAAAAGTTATAGTCTAAAGTTATTGTCTATTTATACCTGAAAATTATACGGCCCCTGCTCAGATCGTAAGGACTCATCTCAACGCCGACTTTATCACCGGGCAGGATGCGGATATAGTGCATTCTCATTTTTCCAGAGATGGTGGCCAAAATCTCATGTCCGTTTTCCAGTTTTACCCGGAACATAGCATTTGATAAGGCTTCTAGAATAATACCATCCTGTTTAATGAGTGCCTGTTTCGCCATAAAAAATTTTAGGAATGCAAAGATACCACAAAAAGTTATTAAACTGAAAAAAATACCATAAATAATCTTTGGAAAAGCGTCACTGTGTGGATAACTTTTGACAGACGTGGTTATGACCGCAAAAACTCATTCAATATCAGGCTATTACAAAGTGTTTTATTTCAGAATCTGCAACGGGGCTGGATCTGTGATCTACCCGGTTTTTAAAACCAGATGGCAAATATAAGCTTTTCAAGTGACATCCAGGCACTAAAGCGCTAGTTCAGGTAAGCTGAGTTAATAGCAGGATTGTTCTTCTCCGCTACTTCGATCCCTTCAAAAGTGGATAGAACATCAGGTTTACCTTTCATCACAGCTACCGTATGTTCATAGTGAACGGAAGACTTACGGTCGCGTGTTACAACGGTCCAGCCATCTTCCAGGTATTCCACATCACGGGTGCCCAGGTTTACCATGGGTTCAATGGCTATCACCAGGCCTTCTTTCAATACTGCTCCGCTACCCCTGCGGCCGTAATTCGGCACTTGCGGGTCTTCGTGCAGGTTACGGCCTAAACCATGCCCTACCAGCTCTCTAACCACCCCGTAGCCACGTTCCTTCTCCACATACTCCTGGATAGCATAAGCAATGTCTCCTACCCTGTTACCTACAATGGCTTTTTCGATCCCTTTGTTAAGGGCTGTTTTAGTAGCAGCCATCAGCTTCTGCACATGGCCGGGGATCTCCCCTATGGCAAAAGTGTATGCGCTATCTCCATGAAACCCTTCACTGAATACACCTACATCAACGGAAACAATATCTCCGTCCTTTATAGTGTACCCGTTGGGGATGCCGTGTACCACGGCTTCGTTTACGGAGATACAGCATGTATTGGGAAAACCTTTATAGTTCTTGAAGGAGGGTACTGCCCCGTGATCCCTGATGAATTGCTCTGCAATTGCATCCACATCCAAGGTACTCATTCCGGGTTTCAGCCTGCTGGCTACTTCTGCCAGTGTAGCACTTACGAGTTGAGCGCTTTTACGGATCAGTTCTATTTCTTCTTTCGTCTTGTAATGGATCATAACGTGCAAAATTATGGAAAAATCTGATTGTTTTCTTATGAACAGCAGAATGGCCGCAGTAGTTCGGAAAGCTGAAAAGTATGACAAAAAAAACACCAGGAATCAGAGACTCCTGGTGCGCTATATCTTTAATTCTTAAGATTGTTTTGATCAGGCATTAGCCGGGCTCGTCCTGCCTTTGATCCTGCCGGAACTCATCAGGCCATCGTAATGGCGCATGAGCAGCTGGCTTTCGATCTGCTGCAGGGTATCCAGGATAACCCCTACCATGATCAGCAGCGAAGTACCGCCGAAGAAGGTAGCAAAGGCACCGTTGATCCCTACTGCGGCTGCAACACCGGGGAGAACACCTACCAATGCCAGGAAACATGCACCGGGAAGGGTGATGCGATCCATAACAGCTCCGATATAATCTGCGGTGGCTTTACCGGGCTTAACACCGGGCACAAAACCATTATTACGTTTCATCTCATCCGCCATTTGGGTAGGATTGAAGATCAGCGCTGTGTAGAAGAAGGTGAATACTATTACCAGTACTGCGTAGATCAGGTTATAATAACCATTTGTATGATCGCTGAATATGCGGATAAATGCAGATGCACCTTCGTTGTTTGTAGCAAAACCGATAGCTGTAGCGGGGATGAACATGATGGCCTGGGCGAAGATGATGGGCATTACACCGGCAGCATTCACTTTCAGCGGAATGAACTGGCGTACACCTCCATATTGCTTGTTACCAACAATGCGTTTTGCATAGTTCACAGGGATCTTGCGGGTACCCTGCACCAGCAGGATAAGACCTACTGTGATCAGGATGAAGAAAGCGATCTCCACCAGGAATATCAGCAATCCGCCACCTGCACCGGTTGTTTTGAGCGACAGCTCCTGCAACAGGGCTTCCGGCAGACGGGCGAGGATCCCGGTCATGATGATGATAGAAGTACCGTTACCAATACCTTTATCTGTGATCTTTTCTCCTAACCACATTACGAACAATGTACCAGCAGTGAGCACAACCGTAGTAGACAGCCAGAACATGAATGAACCATATTCAGGGATAAGTGCACTACCGGATTGTGTTCTGAGGTAAGCCACATACGCGCTGGCCTGGAAAGCCGTAACAATTACGGTCAGGATACGGGTATATTGGTTGATCTTCTTCCTTCCGCTATCCCCTTCTTTCTGTAATTTCTGGAAATAAGGCACTGCGATGGTGAGCAGTTGAATAGCGATAGACGCTGAGATATAGGGCATGATACCCAGGGCAAAGATGGAAGCGCGGGAGAATGAACCACCGGCGAACATATTGAAGAGGCCCAGGATGCCTTTTTGAGACGTCTCAGAGAATTTTGCCAGCTCATTGGGATCGAGACCGGGAAGGGTGATATAGGAACCTACGCGGTACACCAGTACCAGAAGCAGCGTGGTACCAATGCGTTTACGCAGGTCCTCGATGCTCCAGATGTTCTTTATGGTTTCGATAAATTTCTTCACAGGAAGATAAGAGTTTAATAACGCGTGTAAAATTCGAAAAGACGCACTACTCCGTAGGCGCCTTCTCTATCGTAATTTCTTAAACCAGTTCTATTGATCCGCCAGCTGCTTCTACTGCTGCTTTAGCTTTTTCACTGATCGCGTTCACCTTCAACACAACTTTGCTTTTCACTTCACCCTGACCGAGTACTTTCACTTTAGCTGTTTTGTTGATCAGGCCGTTCATGTACAGGTTCTCTACGGAGAATTCCTGCAGACCATATTTTTCGATGATCACATCCAGGTCACCGATGTTGAACACTTTGTATTCAGTGCGGGTGATAGGGATGAAACCGCGTTTAGGCAAACGACGTTGAATAGGCATCTGACCACCTTCGTGACCTCTTTTGCTGGAGTAACCAGTATTGGATTGAGCACCTTTGTTACCTTTCGTAGCAGTACCACCTTTACCGGATGCTTCACCACGACCTAAACGTTTTGATTTATGTACTGCGCCTTGTGCAGGCCTTAAATTCTGTAAACTCATAATTTTAATTGTTTTACTTACGCGGAAATCAACCGCTCGCTTTTACAATGATAGTTCAAAAAAGTAAGAAGCCAAATGTAATTGTTTTTTTTACATTACGCGTTTACATTCTCCACCTTTACCAGATGGTTCACGGCACGCACCATACCCAGTACCTGGGGGGTTGCTTCTACTTCAACAGTGGCATGCATCTTTTTCAGACCAAGCGCCTTAAGGGTCAGCTTTTGTCTTTCCGGACGGTCGATACCACTTTTTACCTGAGTGACTTTAATCTTTGCCATTTTACTTTAAATATTCCTAATTAGAAATAATGCTTATCCGTTGAATACCTTTTTCAGGGAAATGCTACGGGTTTTAGCAATCTGCAGCGGTTCGCGCAGCAGGCCCAACGCTTTGAAAGTAGCTTTCACCACGTTGTGCGGGTTTGCAGAACCCAGGGATTTCGCCAGAACGTCGGTAATACCAGCGCTTTCCAGCACAGCACGCATAGAACCTCCTGCGATCACACCAGTACCGTGAGCGGCTGGTTTGATCAGTACTTTCGCTGCACCTTCCTTCGCCAGTTGGTCGTGAGGAATGGTGCCGTGATGTACCGGGATCTTAATCAGGTTCTTTTTAGCGTCGTCGATCCCTTTAGTGATGGCTTCCTGTACTTCCTTGGCTTTACCAAGGCCGTGACCTACCACACCGTTCTCATTACCTACAACTACCAGCGCGGAGAAACTGAAAGTCCGGCCGCCTTTGGTGGTTTTGGTAACCCTGTTGATAGCTACAACCTTCTCTTTCAGCTCAAGATCGCCAGCTTTTACTTTATTGAATGAATTCTTTGCCATTTTTATTTAATAAGAATTACGATATCAGATTGATTAAAATTGCAGTCCACCTTCGCGTGCGCCATCAGCTACTGCTTTTACACGACCATGGTAGAGGTAACCACTCCTGTCGAATACGCAGGTTGAAAGTCCCAGTGCTTTGGCTTTAGTGGCCAATGCAGCGCCCACCAGCTTTGATTTCTCGGATTTGGTACCTTGCTGGGCTTTGATATCCTTATCACGGGAAGAAGCGGATGCCAGGGTAGTGCCATTGGTATCGTCAATCAGCTGCACATAGATGTCCGCGTTACTGCGGTAAACCGCTAAACGGGGATGTTGTGCAGTTCCGCTGATCTTTTTACGGATCCGGTAGCGGATATTTTGTCTTCTGTCTGTTCTTGTACTCATTATGAAGTGTATTTAAGGCCCGATGCTGCCGGGACTATTACTCTTTATTGATTATTAATGCTGTTAGCTTTTACCGTTTATGCCGCGTTGCGGATGGTGTTATTACTTACCGGCAGATTTACCAGCTTTCTTACGTACCACTTCACCTGCATAACGAACACCTTTACCTTTGTATGGTTCTGGTTTGCGGAGGCTGCGGATCTTGGCAGCTACCTGGCCTAACAGTTGATTGTCTATACCTTCCAGCATGATCTTCGGATTCTGACCTTTTTCTGTGAGGGTTGAAACCTTCAGTTCAGATGGTATTTCGAAGATAATGTTGTGAGAATAACCTAAAGATAGGTCTAACAACTGACCCTGGTTCGCAGCTTTATAACCCACACCCACCAGTTCGAGTTGTTTTTTGAATCCTTCAGATACGCCTGTAACCATGTTAGCTACGAGAGCACGGTATAAGCCATGCAAAGCGCGGTGACGGATCTGGTCTGTAGGACGGGAGATCAGGATCTCACCATCTTTTACTTCCAGTTTGATATCACGGTCCATTTCTTTCTTCAGTTCACCTTTGGGACCTTTAACCGTGATCTCGTTAGCAGGGGATACAGTTACTGTAACGCCGCTGGCCAATTTAATAGGACTTCTTCCTATACGTGACATAATCAGTCAGTTTAATTGTGTTGTGTAATTCAGGCATTCCGTGTTCAGCGCCGGAAAAAGAAGAGCTTAATTGTCAGAATGCCATCAATCCCGCCTTTTGCAAGGCGGGATCAGTTATATTAATAAACGAAGCAAACTACTTCGCCACCTACGTTCTGTTGTTTCGCTTCCTTATCGGTCATTACACCTTTGGAAGTAGAAATGATAGCGATACCCAGGCCATTCTTGATGCGTGTGAAACCATCAGGTTTGGAATACTGGCGCAGACCCGGACGGCTGATCCTTTGCAGGTCAGTGATCGCAGGGATCTTTGTTTGCGGATCGTATTTCAGCGCTATTTTAATGAGGCCTTGTTTGTTGTCCTCTTCGAACTTGTATTTCAGGATATAACCTTTATCATACAAGATTTCGGTAATGCGTTTCTTCAGTTTTGAAGCCGGAATTTCCACGATCCTGTGATTTGCCATCTGGGCGTTACGGATGCGTGTTAAAAAATCTGCTATTGGATCAGTAACCATTGTTTCGAAAAAATTTAAAACAGTTAGTACAATGCGATATCCAATCGAAAAAGAAAGGAATCAAGTTAATCTGCGAGTGGGTAATTCAACCGGAATTACCAGCTTGCTTTTCTTACACCAGGGATCTTACCTGCCAGTGCCATGTCGCGGAACATGTTACGACATACGCCAAACATGCGGATATATCCTTTTGGACGACCGGAGAGTTGGCATCTGTTGTGCAGGCGAACGGGAGATGCGTTCTTAGGCAGTTTGTCCAGCTCAGCATAATTGCCTTCTGCTTTCAAAGCAGCGCGTTTTTCTGCGAACTTGGCTACCATCGCTTCTCTCTTCCTTTGTCTGGCTTTTACGGATTCTTTTGCCATAATTGATTATGAAATATTAATATTAGTTTTCTTTTCTGATGTTCTTGAAAGGCATGCCCAGTTCTTTCAACAGCTCATAAGCTTCTTCGTTGGTTTTGGCAGTGGTCACGAAAGTGATATCCATACCAGTCATACGGGAAACTTTATCGATGTCGATCTCAGGGAAGATGATCTGCTCTGTAACACCCAGGGTATAGTTACCACGGCCGTCAAAAGCTTTTTCGTTGATACCTTTAAAGTCACGAACACGGGGCAGGGATACAGAGATCAGCCTGTCCAGGAACTCGTACATATTTACACCACGCAGCGTAACACGTGCACCAATCGGCATGTTCTTACGCAGTTTGAAGTTGGAGATGTCCTTTTTAGACATGGTAGCAATAGCTTTCTGACCGGCGATACGGGTCATTTCATCTACTGCAACATCTACCAGTTTCTTATCACCTACCGCACCGTTGATACCCTGGTTCAGGCATATCTTGGTAAGGCGGGGAACCTGCATTACGCTTTTATAATTGAATTTCTTATGCAAAGCAGACACCACTTCATTACGGTATTTAGTTTGCAGCCTGGGTTGATATGATGTGTTTGCCATTATTTGATTACCTCCCCTGATTTTTTAGCGATACGAACTACTTTACCATCCTGTTTCTGACGAGCTACACGTGTAGGTGCGCCAGCCTTTGCATCCCATAACATCACGTTAGAGATAGCAATAGGAGCTTCTACCTTTACAATACCGCCTTTGGTATTCTGGGCAGAAGGTTTGGTGTGTTTAGTGATGATGTTCACGCCTTCCACTAATACACGGCTTTTGTCAAGAATTACTTCCAACACCTTGCGGGGTTTGGTCCGGTCTTTATCATCACCGGTAACCACCACAACCAGGTCGCCTTTCTTAATGTTGAACTTAGGCTTAAATCTAGTTTTCATCTGTTTGTTTATTTATAAACGCCAAACGGAACACCTGTTCCACTTGATTAATATTTATGTCGTTTTTTAAACGGGCTGCAAAGATATGCAAAGAATTCGGATCTTGAATTCCAGCTTTCAGATAAAGGTAATTTTCATATATATTACCCTTATCCTCAAAATCTTTAATTCCAGATCCGAACGTATATTTTACTCCTTAAAGCACTTCTGGCGCCAGGGAGATGATCTTCATATATCCTTTATCGCGAAGCTCACGTGCAACCGGACCGAATATACGGGTACCGCGTGGCTCGTCTGAGTTATTCAGCAATACAACGGCGTTGTCATCGAAGCGGATGTAAGAACCATCTTTACGACGGAGTTTCTTCTTTGTTCTTACAATAACAGCTTTGGTTACTGTGCCTTTCTTTACACCACCACCGGGGATAGCGTCTTTCACAGTCACTACAATCTTATCACCCACACCTGCGTAATCCTGACCGGAGTTGCCGAGTACGCGGATACAGAGTACTTCTTTAGCACCACTGTTATCAGCTACGTTCAGCCTTGATTCTTGTTGTATCATCGTAATACGTTGTTAATTGTTTTAGCAGAGGCTGCGTATCAGTTGATGACGGGCAGCTTGAAACAAATGAATAATTACTTTACTTTAGCGATCACTTCAACCATGCGCCAGTTCTTGTTTTTGCTTAACGGGCGGGATTCCATGATACGTACGGTATCACCAATGCTGCACTCGTTCTTTTCGTCGTGTGCCATGAACTTGGTGGTTTTCTTAATGAACTTACCATAGATCGGGTGTTTCACTTTACGTTCAACTTCAACAGTAATGGTTTTATCCATTTTATTGCTGGATACCAGTCCGATCCTGGTTTTTCTTACTTTTCTTTCTTCGGTCATTTTGAAAGGTATTTTACTCCCTAAAGAGATAATTTATCGTTTTTATTGGTTAATAGCTATCACTAGAAACCCAACGCTCTTCTGCGCAGTTCAGTCTGGATACGTGCGATGTCCCTTCTGATGAAGCGGATGCTCATCGGATTTTCGATCGGTGTTACCGCGTGGCTGAACGTGACCTTTTTCAAGCGCAACTTCTCTTCAGACAATTTGTCTTTCAGATCTTGTTCAGTCAGGCCTTTAAGGTCCAGTATTGCTTTTGGCATTTTTTAAAATTTTGTTCTGGTTATCAGGTTTGTTTACTTGATCAGGTTTAATACGCTGGTGCTATTAAGCAACAAAGTCGCGGCGCACTACGAATTTCACTTTGATCGGCAGTTTCTGTGCAGCCAGTTCCATAGCTTCTTTAGCTACTTGCAGGGGAACACCATCTGCTTCAAACAGGATGCGACCGGGCTTTACTACGCATGCCCAATGGTCTGGAGCACCTTTACCTTTACCCATCCTCACTTCCAACGGCTTAGCAGTGATTGGTTTGTCCGGGAAAATGCGGATCCACACGTTACCTTCACGCTTCATATGCCTGGTCAGCGCCACCCGCGCAGCTTCTATCTGACGGTCTGTGATCCACTTAGGTTCCAATGCTTTAAGGCCGAATGAACCGAAAGAAAGAGCTGCGCCCCTCTTTGCGTTACCTTTGATGCGGCCTTTGTGCATCTTCCTGTGTTTCGTTCTCTTGGGCTGTAACATCGTTTATGTTGTTAAAAAGTTTGTTTAATTAAGTTTCAACAGCTGTGTGATTATTTACGAGGACCACGGTCTCCACCACCTCTTCTATCACCACCACCGCCACCGCGGTTGTCTCTTCTTTCACCACCACGATCTCCGCCACCACGGTTTCCACCGCCCTGGTGACCACCACCTACGCGGCCTTCACCATCTTTGCCGGATACAGCGTTAGGGTTCAGATCACGTTTACCCAGTACTTCACCTTTACAGATCCACACTTTGATACCGATCTTACCGTAAACAGTCAATGCGAACAAAGAAGCGTAATCGATATCCATACGGAAAGTATGCAGAGGAACGCGGCCTTGTTTCATTTCTTCTGAACGGGCGATCTCAGCACCACCCAAACGACCACCGATCTTAACCTTGATACCTTCTGCACCCATACGGAGAGCGGTAGCAATAGCCATTTTGATAGCGCGTTTGTAGTTGATACGGCTTTCGATCTGTTTAGCGATCGTTTCAGCAACGATGGTAGCATCTATCTCCGGACGACGGATCTCCAGAATGTTGATCTGAACATCTTCTTTTCCGGTCAGTTTCTTCAATTCTTCCTTGATGCGGTCCACTTCGTTACCACCTTTACCTATGATGATACCAGGCTTAGAGGTATGAATGGTGATGATGAGCTTACCGAGTGTTCTTTCGATCACTACGCGTGAAATGCCGCCTTTGTTGATACGTGCATTCAGGTAAGTCCTGATCTTGTTATCCTCGATCAGCTTGGAAGCATAATCCTTTTTGCTTCCATACCAATTAGAGTCCCATCCTCTGATGATACCTAACCTGTTACCAATAGGATTTGTTTTCTGACCCATGTTCTGGTTTTATTTGTCTATGAGTTTTAAATATATTTTTTTCCTACAGCTGGTCTGCTTACTTAGCAGCGCGACCATCTACCACCAGTGTTACGTGATTACTTCTTTTGCGCACACGGTAACCTCTACCTTGTGGAGCCGGACGCATCCTTTTAAGAACGCGGCCACCGTCTACAAAAACAGTTTTTACGAACAGGTTAGCATCTTCAACCCTCGCGCCTTCGTTTTTGATCTTCCAGTTTGCTATAGCTGATAGCAAAAGTTTCTCCAGCGGCACGCTAGGGTGTTTAGGATGGAATTTCAAAATATTCAAAGCTTTCTCTGCATCAAGGCCGCGGATAAGGTCTGCGAGCAAACGCATTTTGCGGGTAGATGTAGGATTGTTGTTCAGCTTAGCTACTGCTTCCATTGTGATTAATTTCTGTGTTATATAAGTTTTGTGTCAGCGTTCAGAGAACGGAATGACTACATTTTTTTGTTTGCGTGTCCCTTGAAGTTGCGGGTAGGTGCAAATTCACCCAGTTTGTGACCCACCATGAACTCGGTTACGTAAACCGGGATGAACTTGTTACCGTTGTGTACGGCAAAAGTATGGCCTACGAAATCGGGAGTGATAGTAGAACGACGACTCCAGGTTTTGATAACGGTCCTTTTAGAACCACCCTCGTTCTGTTTTTCTACTTTCTTCTCTAATTTGAAGTCTACGTAAGGACCTTTTTTAATGGAACGACCCATAGTCTTGTTTATTTAAGATTTCAATCCCGGGTTTAACGGGATTGAAACTTGTTAAGCGTTATTATAATTTCTTACCGTTTTTACGGGTGATGATCAGTTTATCTGAGCTCTTATGCGATTTCCTGGTTTTCAGACCTTTCGCATATTTACCGCTCCTTGATCTTGGGTGACCACCTGAAGCTCTACCTTCACCACCACCCATCGGGTGATCCACAGGGTTCATGGCCACACCACGCGTACGGGGCTTAATACCTCTCCAACGGTTGGCACCAGCCTTACCGATAGATTGCAGCGCGTGATCAGAGTTAGAAACTGTACCTACGGTAGCCATGCAAGTGTTCAACACTTTACGTAACTCGCCGGAAGGCATTTTCAACACAGCGTATTTTTCTTCCTTGTTGCTCAATTGCGCATAAGTACCGGCACTGCGTGCGATAGCGGCACCTTTACCAGGTTGCAGCTCGATATTATGAACAACAGTACCCAAAGGCATGTTTTTCAACGGTAATGCATTACCCAGTTCCGGAGCAACTTCAGGGCCGCTGATAACAGTAGCACCAACCTGCAGTCCGTTTGGAGCAATGATGTAACGTTTCTCACCATCTGCATAGTTCAGCAGAGCAATGAATGCGCTACGGTTTGGATCGTACTCGATCGTTTTTACTGTAGCCGGGATGCTTACCTTATCACGTTTGAAATCGATGATACGGTATTGTTTCTTGTGTCCACCGCCAATGTAGCGCATAGACCTTCTACCTTGCACGTTTCTACCGCCAGTTCTCTGAGCAGGAGCCAGGAGGCTTTTCTCAGGAGTGTCGGATGTCAGCTCTGCATATGCATTACCTATTTTCCAACGGGTACCGGCTGTAATCGGTTTGTACTTTTTCAGTGCCATTTTTCTACTTAATTCAAAATGATTAATAGACTATTTATAATTTGATCTGTATATACATCCAGGTTAGCAGCTTACGCCGCTAACGGCACTGGTATATTATATGTTAGCATACAGATCTATGGATTCTCCTTTCGCCAGTGTTACCACTGCTTTCTTGTGGGAAGGTTTGCGGCCTGAGATAAAGCCAGCTTTGGTAAAGCGGGTTTTATTCTTACCTGGAACCACCATGGTGTTAACTTCTGCAACGGTTACGCCGTAGAAATCTTCCACTGCTTTCTTTATCTCCAGTTTGTTGGCTTTTTTGTCAACAATGAAGTAAAAGCGGTTAAACTTTTCAGTCGCCTTGTTTACCTTCTCCGATATCACCGGTTTGATTAAAACATCAGACAGTTTCATCTGTTAATATTTAATTTGCTCGGGCCAGATGGGATCTTACGATCTCATATCATTATAGCTTTGAGCTGTTATTTGAAAATTATGCTTCTACAATGTCAGCAGTTTCTTCAGTGAAGATCTTTGCTGCGCTTTCTGTGAACACCAGGTAGTTGCTGTTCATGATCTCGTATGTGTTCACATCGCTCAATACAGTACCGTCAACGGTAGGGATATTGCGAAGGGACAGGTATACGTTATCATTGTACTCAGGAAGAACCACAAGGGTTTTCTTTCCACCTACATTGATGTTCAGGTTTTTGAGAATGCTTTGGAACTGTTTGGTCTTAGGTGCATCCAGGTTGATATCCTCAACGATGATGATGCTGTTCTCTTTAGCCTTGGTAGACAGTGCAGAGATCTTCGCTACATCTTTCACCTTACGGTTCAGTTTGAAATCGTAACTGTGAGGTTTTGGCCCGAAGATGGTACCACCACCTTTATACAATGGGTTACGGATGTTACCTTTACGGGAACCGCCGGTACCTTTTTGTTTGTGCAGTTTGCGGGAAGCACCTTTCACTTCAGCACGGGTCTTTACCTTGTGCGTACCCTGACGTTGCGCAGCCAGGTATTGCTTTACAGCGAGGTAGATCACGTGATTGTTCGGCTCAACACCAAATATCTCTTCAGGAAGCTCAATAGTTCTTCCGGTCTTCTTACCTTCTATATTTAAAATATCTAGTTGCATATTACTTCTGGATTAAAACGATTGAACCAATGTGGCCGGGAACGGAACCACTTACCAGGATATAATTCTTCTCAGGGAAAATCTTCAGGATCTTCAGGCCTTTCACTTTCACTCTTTCATTACCCATTTGGCCAGCCATACGCATACCCTTGAAAACGCGGGAAGGATAAGATGAACCACCTACAGAACCGGGAGCTCTCTGACGGTCGTGCTGACCATGGGAAGCTTCACCCACACCGCTGAATCCGTGGCGTTTAACAACACCCTGGAAACCTTTACCTTTGGAAGTGCCTACAATGTCGATCTTCTCACCTTCAGCGAAGATCTCGCAGGTGATAGTTTCGCCAAGTGCTTTAGCTACAGCAGCGTCCGGGTTGCGGAATTCTTTTACGTAACGTTTAGGGGAGGTTTGTGCTTTCGCGAAGTGATTTTGTTCTGCCTTGGGAGTGTTCTTAACTTTCTTCTCGCCATAAGCTACCTGAACAGCGTCGTACCCGTCAGATGATTGAGATTTCACCTGGGTAACCACGCATGGACCAGCCTCGATAATGGTACAAGCAGTTTGCTTACCATTGGCCTCGAAGATACTGGTCATACCAATCTTTTTACCAATAATACCTTTCATTGTGTTATATAATTTAGCCCAGCGCCTGAGGGATCTCTAGCTATCCTCAGGATGAGCGGTTTAAATACTGTTTATTGGGCGGCTACCCTGAAGGCGTAGCCTATTGTTTGTTGCTTCTGTCACAAAACACCTCAGGCGGGCCTTTTGCCCGCCATTGCTGAGGTCTCTTAGTTACCTACGCTTTAATTTCCACTTCTACTCCGGAAGGCAGATCCAGCTTACTCAGCGCGTCTACAGTCCTGGAAGAAGAGGTGTAAATGTCTAACAAACGCTTGTGCGTGCACAGTTGGAATTGCTCACGCGCTTTTTTGTTAACGTGCGGAGAACGCAGTACCGTAAAGATTTTCTTCTCTGTTGGTAAAGGAATTGGACCTGTTACCACGGCACCCGTGTTACGCACGGTTTTAACGATCTTCTCGGCAGACTTATCCACCAGGTTGTGATCGTAGGACTTCAGCTTGATTCTAATTCTCTGAGACATATGCAATGAACTTCTTCTTTATTACCCCTTACAATTTGGGAGGGCAAAGGTATGCTTTATTTTATTTATGACAAATATTTTGAGGTATATTTCTGGAGAATATTGACTTTATGCGTTCCAATCTTTAGTTTTAAAGCTATTTAGGTTAACGGCTGCAAGGTAAGCAATTTGTTTAATCATTTTATTACCAAGGCATTACATTCTTCTATGCGGTTTTTATCTATTGTATTATGCCTGTTTGTTTATTTTCCTGTTTTTGCCCAAAACCAGGACTCAATACCCCTTAGCCAGGCAGAATTAGAAGAAGCCCTCGAACAGGAACTCATCGCACTGAAAGCCGATGTACTCCCCGAATTCCCAGGCGGCTCCCGTAATATGGGAAACTGGCTTAACTATAACCTTACCGTGCCCTACTTCAACCTGCGGGAAGATACCCTGGTGAGGGTATATGTGGATTTCACGGTAGAACATACCGGTTATGTGACCGGTGTAAAGCTCCGGCGCTCGTCCGGGTTCAAGCAACTGGACAGGGAGGTGCTCCTCCTGTTTTCCCGCATGCCCAAATGGAAACCAGGCACCCTGAACGGAAAGCCGGTGGACCTTAACCTCACCATTCCCATGAATGTACAGTTGGGTAACAGCATGCGTAAGCCATATAATGTACCCACCCCGGAAGTCTCCCGGTTACCTCAGTACGTGGGCGGCGGTAAAGCGTTGGCCTATTTTATCAGAAAGAACCTCCAGTACCCTAAAGAGGCAAAAAGTGCCGGCATTGCCGGGGCGGTGACGGTAGAATTCCTGATCCTTGCCAACGGGCGCGTGGATAATGCTGCCACGATCGGTGATGCCATCGGTTATGGCCTCGAAGAGGAGGCTACCCGCATTGTGGAGAAAATGCCCAAATGGATCCCCGCGGAGCTGGATGGCAGGAAAGTACCCAGCAAACACCAGGTGATCATCCGCTTTGAACTGCCCAAACACTAAGCGAAACAGGCTGCCTCCCGCTTTTTATGCAGGGAACACAGCCTGTTTGTGATATATAATCTACTTTTTAAGGGGCTTATTTCTTCATATTTGCGCGTTCTTCCCGATAGATCTGTTTAGCCTTTGATGTAGGCAGATAGATCTGAAAACCTACATTAACCCCAACAGCATGTGCTGTAGTGGAACTGCCAAAACCAACTGTCAGATCATATTTCAACAATGCTTCAAGACCTACATTAGGTGTAATAAAATAGGCCAGTCCGGGACCAAAGCCTATTCCAAGTCCATTGGTGTTGGTGCTTATATCCCCGGCTTTTGTATTCACACCGTTAATACCGGCATTAGCCTCCAGGAACCAGCGCGCTCTTTTAGATACTTCCACCTTCTTGTCTTTAATGTAGTACCGGCCAAATGCCCCGACACCATAAGTAAAGGCAGTAGAACCATCTCCTGTTGACAATCCAAGTTTAACCTCGCCGCCAATTGCAATGTCGTCTTTTATAAACCATCCCAATTTGGGGGTTAAATTCAAATTGAACCTGTTAGCTCCATTCTGAAAAGTACCTCCGATGTTACCTAAATTGGCGCCTACCAGCATATTGCCTTTTTCGGTTTGTGCAAACGTGGCAGTAGAACATAATACTGCAGCCAGAATAAGGGTTAAGTGACCAATTTTTCTCATAATATGTGTTTTTGATGAATGCTTGCTCATGATTTCATTGGCCAAGGGGATAAAGAGGCGGGAGGGGTTAAACATCTTTCTTAACACGAGGATTTGAAAAAGGTTGACTCTCAGCACATTATTTTTCAACATGGTAAAAATAACGTGGCAAACATTTTGATCATTATATATATAAATTACCTTATTATCCGTTTTTAAATAAAACCTGCATGAAACCTGTTACCATATCTGTGGCCACCCTGGCCTTTCTCACAACTGCAGCCTGCATATTTGCCTTTGCCTGCAAAAAGAACAACTCCCCCACTACTCCCCCACCGGAAGACCCGGATTGGCCAACGGATAATATCCGCGTTGTGGTAGGTACGGGTATTTCCCGGCCATGGGAGATCCTCTGGGGGCCTGATAACTTTATCTGGATGACGGAACGCAACGGCAAGGTAAGCCGCGTAAACCCTAAAACGGGCGCACTCAGCCCTCTGCTCACCATCCCGGATGCTGTTTCTGATGGAGAAGGTGGCTTGCTGGGTATGGTCCTTCATCCGGACTTTACCACCACTCCCCAGGTGTTCGTTGTGTATAATTACAGGAATGCCGGCAACTACCGGGAAAAGGTGGTACGTTACCAGTATGCGGACAATACTTTAAAAGATCCCGTGATCCTGCTGGACAACATTCCGGCAGCGGGGATCCATAATGGTTCCAGGCTGCTCATTACCCCTGACCGTAAGTTATTCATTACAGCGGGTGATGCGAGCGTTCAGGCGAATGCGCAGCTCACTACCTCTCTTAGCGGTAAAGTGCTTCGTATTAACCTGGATGGCACCATTCCGGCGGATAATCCCTTCCCGGGCAGTGCTGTATGGAGTTATGGTCACCGCAATCCCCAGGGGATGGTGATGAACAATGGCATCCTTTACACCTCTGAACACGGGGCCGGCGTAGAAGATGAAGTGAACATTATTGAAAAGCAGCGTAATTACGGATGGCCAAATGTGGAGGGCCCCTGCAATCCCGGCGGCGAAGCCACCTTCTGCACTGCCAATAACGTAAAGGAACCGCTCTGGTCAACCGGCAACAGCACCTTTGCCCTTTGCGGACTGGATTATTACAATAACGACCGCATTCCGCAGTGGAAAGGCTCCCTGCTGGTACTGAGCCTGAAGAATCAGACCCTGTACCAGCTAAAGCTTGGCGCGGATGGCAAAACAATAGCCAGCACCAAAAATTACTTTACTAACCAGTACGGCCGGTTAAGGGACCTTTGCATCTCTCCTGCCGGCAGGGTATACATCTGCACGGATGATAATGCCGGAAAGATCATTGAGATCAGCAAACCTGAATAGTATTTCAGATCTCCTGTACAGATCAGCAAACCTGAATAACTATTCCAGATCTCCTGCATGAATGTTGCCTGCGCTGGCTTTCCGCCAGGCAGCTTCATGCAGGATCATACAATCCCTCGCAGTGTCTACCGATGCGGAGATCCATCCAAGGTAAGGCTCATTGCCAATCATAAACTGCACGCCTATATACTTCCGGTTAGCCGCCGTCCAGGCACCCCGCCAGGTAGTATCCGCCGGATTACCAGCCGGCAGGAGTATCTCGCAGAGGTAGGTATCATAGCCATTCCATTCCCGCGGATGATCGGGGATCACAGGTATAACTTCCCCTTTTGTGAGTTTAATAACGGAATCCGGCTGTGACAGCAATTTTGCGTGTTTTACGGCAAGCGCCGCGAACTTCGCATGCACCCCTTCCGAATCATTGATCAGGCCTACTACGAAATACACATCATGCAGCGTATCTCCATCGATATTGATCAACTGGGGATGCAGGTAACTTACTTCCTTGTCCTGGAGGGAACGGCGCTCCAGTTTAGGTTTTGGGGTGTTGTTTCGGGATTTTTTACAGGCAGTTGCCAGCAGCACGCAGGCTGCGAACAGATAAATGAGGTTACGCATGGTTTTATTATTTGAGGTCTGCTATAAGACGGGGCAGGCGCCAAAATGGTTACAGGCAGGCCTCAAAAAAAAAGACCCTCCGGAATCCGGAAGGCCTTCTTTATTTCTATCTATCAACTTGTGCTTAGGCGTTCACTTTACCTTTCACCTTAGCCACCACTTCTTCAGCGATGTTGTTCGGTGCAGGGTTATAGTGAGAGAATTCCATGATGGAAGAAGCACGTCCGGAAGACAGGGAACGCAGTTGCGTTACGTATCCGAACATTTCGCTCAATGGCACTTTGGCTTTGATCACCTGTGCACCATTGCGTGATTCCATACCTTCCAGCATACCACGGCGACGGTTAAGGTCTCCCGTAACATCACCCATGTATTGGTCAGGCGTGGTCACTTCCACTTTCATGATAGGTTCCAGCAATACTGGTTTCGCTTTTCTACCAGCTTCACGGAAGGCTGATTTGGCGCAAAGCTCGAAGGACATTGCATCAGAGTCAACCGCGTGGAAAGAACCGTCAAACAAACGAACTTTCAGGCTCACGAGCGGGAAGTTAGCCAGTACACCATTACCCATTGAGTTTTCAAAGCCTTTTGCTACCGCAGGAATGAACTCTTTAGGGATGGCTCCACCAAATACATCATTCACAAACTGGAAGCTCTTGCCTTCGTTCTCTTTCAGCCATGCTTCATCAGCAGGTCCGATCTCGATCTGGATGTCCGCAAACTTACCACGACCACCTGTTTGTTTCTTGTAAACCTCGCGGTGTTCAACAACTTTGGTGAACGCTTCTTTGTAAGCAACCTGCGGCGCACCCTGGTTCACTTCTACCTTGAACTCGCGACGCATACGGTCTACGATGATCTCCAGGTGAAGCTCACCCATACCACTCAGGATGGTTTGGCCGGTTTCTTCATCTGTCCTTGCTCTCAGGGTAGGATCTTCTTCTACCAGCTTAGAGATGGCCAGACCCATTTTATCAACGTCTGCCTGAGTTTTAGGCTCGATAGCTACGTGGATAACGGGCTCAGGGAACGTCATTGACTCAAGGATGATCGGATGATCTTCCGCGCACAATGTGTCGCCTGTTTTGATATCTTTAAAACCAACAGCTGCTCCGATATCACCGGCTTCGATGAAGTCGATCGGGTTTTGCTTGTTAGCGTGCATTTGCATGATACGGCTGATACGCTCGTTCTTGCCGGTACGGGTGTTCAGTACGTAAGAACCACCGTCCAGGCGGCCTGAATAAACCCGGAAGAATGCCAGACGACCTACGAAAGGATCGGTAGCGATCTTGAATGCCAGGGCAGCAAAAGGTTCTTTTGCGTTCGGATGGCGCTCAATTTCTTCATTATTATCAGGGTTGATACCTTTTACAGATTCAACGTCCAGCGGAGAAGGCAGGTAACGGCAAACGCCATCCAGCATCTTCTGAACACCTTTATTCTTGAAGGAAGAACCGCACATCATCGGGATGATCGCCATATCGATTGTGGCTTTACGGATAGCGTTATGGATCTCGTCTTCAGAAATAGAATTAGGATCTTCGAAGAATTTCTCCAGCAAAGTTTCATCGTAGTCAGCTACTGCTTCCACGAGTTTCGCTCTCCATTCTTCTGCTTCCGCCTGCATGTCCGCAGGGATAGCAATTTCCTGGTAAGTAGCACCTTTACCTTCTTCATCCCAGATGATACCTTTCATGGTGATCAGGTCTACCACGCCTTTGAAGCTATCTTCAGCGCCGATAGGCAGGGTCAGGGGCACAGGGTTTGCACCGAGCATTTCCTTCACCTGTTTTACCACGTTCAGGAAGTCAGCACCGGAACGGTCCATTTTGTTAACGAAACCGATACGGGGTACCTTGTACTTGTTAGCCTGGCGCCATACAGTTTCAGACTGAGGTTCAACGCCGGATACAGCGCAGAATAATGCTACCAGACCATCCAGAACACGCAGGGAACGTTCCACCTCAACGGTGAAGTCCACGTGGCCGGGAGTATCAATGATATTGAATTTGAAGCTCTTTGTATCAGGCGTAGGCTGTCCCTGTTGAGTCGGGAAGTTCCAGAAACAGGTAGTAGCAGCAGATGTAATGGTAATACCTCTCTCCTGCTCCTGCGCCATCCAGTCCATGGTAGCTGCCCCTTCGTGAACCTCACCGATTTTGTGGGTCTTCCCTGTATAATACAGGATACGCTCTGTGGTAGTGGTTTTACCGGCATCGATGTGAGCCGCAATACCAAAGTTTCTTTGAAATCTTAAGTCTGCCATAAAAGTAAAATGACTATAAGTAATGCAATTTGGGGGGCAAAGGTAGTCTTTTTAAATCAATTAATAAAGATGGATTTAATGTCAAATTGTTAAATCCATGATCCTCCGGCTGCTTTCAAAATTCAGCCAATCATCATCCAAAATCTACCAAATGCTAAATTAGGGGCTCCTATTGTTGGCCGGAAACGTTTTTTATCTACCTTTATTGCGTTCTAGGCTGAATTTGAACCCCAATTTCTAAGTAGCATATTTAACGACTAAAACCGATTAACACAAAACGCACGGGAACCCCAAAATACACTTCCCGATGCAGGGCGGCGCATGCTTACAGGTATGTATAACCAATAGTCAGGAGCATTTAGTATCAATTATTTACAGTTTGTTTTGACATGCAGCTCTGCATGCAGGCCCTCTATATTCAGCATTTTCCATTTTCACTCATTAACCTCACACTCATGAAGCATCTTTTTACAAAGTATCTGCTTATTGCCGTGCTTATGGCAATAGCATGGCTGCCCACGAGCGCCCAGCTGGTACTGGTCCGTGATGTTGCAGCCAGTAGCGGAGGCACCGGTACGGCCGGTGGCATCACCTTCGACTACACGATCGGCGAACCCGCCGTAGCCACCATCGCCGCAGGCAGCTGGATGTTATCCCAGGGATTTCAGCAACCTGAGATCCTTCCCCCTTTGGCACCGGGAGTTAACCCCCTTATGGATTTTATCCTCTTTCCCAACCCCGCCTCCACTACGGCCAGGATGCAGTTCAACCTGCTTACTGAAAATATGATCACCCTCATGCTGGTGAATACCGCCGGCCAGGTGATCTATTCAGAAAGACGGGTCTACGGAGCAGGTAAGGTAACCATCCCCACACCGGTAGATAAACTTGCCGCGGGGATCTACACGGTGATCATTAAAGCGGGCGGTATGATCTATACTGAAAAACTCATTGTTCAGTAAGCGCTCTATTCAAAATGTTTAAAATATTCATCATGAAGCATAAGCTATTGCTGTTAGTGCTTTGTTGTATAGGAGCCGTTCATCCTTTATTGGCTCAGAAAACGCAACAACAGCCTATGAACATAGGCGCAGCATTCTTACTCGTCAACCCGGATGCCCGCAGCAGCGGTATGGGGGATGCGGTTACCGGCATTGAGCCGGATGCCAATGCCCTTTTCGGTAATGCTGCCAAGATCCCATTCGCCGGAAGCTGGGGTGTCAGCGCCTCCTATTCCCCCTGGATGTATGATCTGAATGAAAGTAAAACCCATATGGGCTATGTATCTGCCTTCAAAACCTTTAACGACATGGAAGGCATCGGGTTTTCCGTTAAATATTTCAACCACGGAGAAGTAACCTTCCGGGACGATAATGGTATGGAACTGCAACAATATCGCCCGAGAGAATACGCTATCGACGGAAGTTACGCCAGAAAGCTCTCCAAAAAGCTGGCGGTTGCCGTGTCGCTGCGGTACATCCGCAGCGAGCTTGGTTCCGGTACCTATAATGGCCTGGAACAAAAGCCCGCTTCCTCTTTTGCAGGCGATATAGGACTGTATTACCAGGGTTTTACTGACCATATCGATTATGGCAACCGCTATTGCTGGGGGATCAGTTTTACTAACCTGGGTACCAAGCTGAAGTATACGGACGATAACAACCGTAAATCCTTCCTTCCCATGAACCTGCGGATTGGTGGCGGTTATTCTTTTGTGCATACGCAGGAACACCAGTTCACCGTAGCAGTGGATGTCAACAAACTCCTGGTGCCTACCCCTCCTATCTACAAGCTGGATGCTGGTGGTAATCCCACCAGCGAAATTGAAAAAGGGAAAGATCCCAACCGCGGCATCGTGGAATCTATCTTCTCCTCCTTTGGGGATGCGCCGGGCGGCTTCGGCGAAGAGATCCGCGAGTTTACGATCGCATCCGGGCTTGAATATGCCTACCAGCGCAAGTTCTTTGTGCGCGCAGGTTATTTCTACGAGCATCCGAATAAGGGTAACCGCCAGCATTTTGCGGCAGGGATCGGCGTAAATATCCAGGGCTTCCAGGTAGATATGTCTTACCAGATGCCTACCGGAACAAGCCTGCTGCAACGTAAAAGTTTAAAATTCACTCTGTTATACACACCTTTCACAGACCGTTAAACCTCTCACTCATGAAATCAATCACTTTCTTAATAACCGTTTTACTGGTGATGGGCCTTTCAGCAGCCCATGCACAACAAAAGACCCGGGACATCCTTTTCCCCGATTATGCAAAAGATCAGATCAGGTTAAAAGGTACAATACAGCCGCTGGGAGCAAAACCATCTGAAGCATTGATCACCAGCCCCAAAGCACTGCGGGACAGGATCTTTAAAACCACCGGTGGTGGTGCAGCTCCAGCCACGGCTCCTGCCGCTAAACTGGAAACCAAACAGCTGGGCTCTTCCAAAAGCCTGACAGAAGCAGATAAAGAGATGAAGGAACAGCAGGCCACCATACGAACTAAAACTTTAGCACCTAAACTGGAACAACAGGAAACAGAACAAAAACCCAAAAACTGATCATCATGAAAAAACTATTAACCCTTACTATATTCTTACTCATGCTGGTGGCCCAGGAAACCTTTGCGCAAAACGGGCTTTCAGGTATCAACTACCAGGCAGTGGCACGCAATGCCAACGGGACCATTGCCGCTAATCAGAACCTCACGGTGAGGTTCTCAATCCGCGGCGGATCTGCTGCCGGCCCGGTGCAGTACCAGGAAACACATACTACCAGCACTAACGCAATTGGTCTCTTTACTTTACAGGTAGGCCGTGGTACCCCTGTTACCGGAACTTTTGCCGGTGTGCCATGGGTAGCTGCTAACCAGTATCTGCAAGTGGAAGTAAACCCGGGTGGTGGTTTTACCACATTAGGAACTAACCAGCTGATGAGTGTGCCCTTCGCACAATTTGCAGCCAATGGTGTTGCCGGTCCTGCTGGTCCCGCCGGCCCTGCTGGTCCTGCCGGGCCTGTTGGTGCCGCTGGCCCTGCCGGTGCAGTAGGTCCTGTGGGGCCTGCCGGCCCTGCGGGTGTTCCTGGCCCGATAGGACCAATGGGGCTTCCTGGTGCAGTTGGCCCTGCAGGAGCTCCCGGTGCTCCCGGTGTTGCCGGCCCCGCTGGCCCAATTGGCCCAATTGGTCCGGTTGGTCCTGCCGGCCCTGCTGGCTCGATTGTAGGTGCTCCCGCTGGTGGAGATCTTACCGGTTCATATCCTAACCCTGTTGTTGCGCAGATACAAGGCAAAGCTGTAAATAATGCTGCACCTGTGGCAGACCAGGTATTGAAGTTCAATGGTGTGGAATGGGCACCCGGTAGCGTGGTAGGTGCTTTCGTGCTCCCTTACGTAGCCAACGAAAATAACCCTGCTACCCTGTTTTCCATCACCAACTCCGGAGACGGCACCTCGCTGGAAGGTGTGAACAATACCGCCACCAGTAACATTGCTTCCATCCGTGGGATCGTTAGCAGCACCTCTCCCGGTGGATTCTCTGCCGGCGTGCGTGGTATAAATAACGGCACCGGCGGATTAGGCGTTGGTGTTTATGGCTCACAGAATGGCTCCGGCTGGGGCGTTTATGGCACAACGCCAAACGGCCTTGGGGTATATGGTAACGCTTCAGCCAACGGGTTTGGCGTATATGCCAACAGTAATACGGGAACTGGTTTACAAGCTACCAGTAACAACGGTATTCCGGCCAGTATTTCCATCTTCAACAACGCTAATAACAACAATGCCCTCGTTGTTTCCTCTGTAGGTAATGGAACCGTGATAAATTCCAGCTCCACGGGAAATGGTACAGCTGTAAATGCCAGCAGCGCCGGAAGCCATGGCGTGCGGGGAACCACGGAAGTACAAACGGCAGCCGGCGTAATCGGTTATAATAATGGCGCCGGCGAAGCGGTAGTAGGTATCACCACCAGCAATATCGCAGGTGCAGTGGTAGGCCGGAATGATGGCGGCGGCTATGGCGTGAGAGGCTTTATTGCCACCAATGCCACTGGTACAGGTGTTGGCGTATTGGGCCAGGTAGGGTTAAATAATAGTACCGGAAGGGCAGGCCGCTTTGAAAACTTCAATAACACCAATACCGTGGGTAACACCCTGGAAGTGGAAACCAACGGTAACGGTAATATTCCCGATAATACAAAAGGTAATGCCGCTTCCTTCCTGGTAAATAATACCAACAGCGTTGCTGCGGCAGTACGGGGTGAAGTAAAAACCATCTTCGGCAACTTCGGCGCAGCCGGGATCTTTGGTATTTCCTCCGGAACCGGCGGATTTGCAGGCCTTTTCCACTCATCCAATGCAACAGGTAACGGCCACGCCCTGGTGGCCATCCAGGACGGGAATGGTAACGCCATCACCGCTAATGCCAGCAAGGATGGAAATGGTGTAGAAACCAATATTGATGGCGGCGGCAACGCCCTTTACGCCTGGGTACCTACTTTTGCCACGGGCAGGGCCGGACGTTTCAATATCTTCAACGAAAGCAACACCAGTGATGTGATCACGGTAACCACCGTAGGTAATGGTATTGCAGGCAACTTCAAAGTGGATAAAGTAACCGGTACATCTCCTGCCGTACGAGGAGAAGTGAACTCCCAATTTGCCAACTTTGGTACCGCCGGTATCTACGGTGTCAGTTCAGGTACCGGTGGCTTCGCCGGCCTGTTCCATGCTTCCAACCCTGCAGGTAATGGCCCTGCCCTCATCGCAATAGCTGATGGTAACGGTAATGGTATTACCGCCAACGCCTCCAACACCGGGGATGGTGTGGAAACTACAGCAGATGGTACAGGTAGCGCACTGTATGCCTGGGTACCCAACTTCGGCAACGGCAGAGCTGCACGCCTGGTGAATTACAATACGGGCAATATCAATCCTGTACTCACTGTTGAACAACACAGCAACGGATCAATTGCTGTGTTCAAAAGCGGGAACCCAGGAACAGTGAACGTAGCTAGGATTAACTCAGCAGGCCGCGGTTTCTTCAATGATGGCACACAGAATAGCGGTGCGGATATTGCGGAAGCATTTGATGTGACTGGCCCAATGAATGCCTATGAACCAGGCGATGTACTGGTGATCTCGACGTCTCAGGACAGGGCTATGGAAAAATCATCCGGACCTTATTCTGCCCTCGTAGCAGGCGTATACGCCACTAAACCAGGTGTATTGCTTACAGAAAGAGAGGGGGTAGATGATATCACGGACCAGGTGCCTTTAGGCGTAGTAGGTGTGATCCCCACTAAAGTATGTGACGAAGGCGGTGTTATCAAACGTGGTGACCTGCTCGTTACTGCCAGTAAACCCGGTTATGCCATGAAGGCCGATCCTGAAAAGGTGAAGCCCGGCCAGGTGATCGGCAAAGCATTGCAGGAACTGGCTTCCGGTAATGGGAAGATCAAAGTGCTGGTGAATGTAAAATAATGGATCTGATATGGCAGACCTAAACGCTTGAGTGAAGGTTAATGTCTGGATTATGTGGCGAGGCTGTTCCGTGAGGAGCAGCCTCCTTTTTTTCCGTTGGCGTAGTAAAGGATTATCATTACGGCTCGCTACGTGAATCCATTCAACCATAAGCAGCTGGTATGGTGGTGGTATCTGGCTGAAGTTTAAAAAAGAAGAACATGCGGCAGCCCTGCATGGATAGTGATGAATAACTGGCTGAAGGATTTTGCCTATCGTATTCACCTGGGGGCAGGTACATTTATACTGGCGGGAGGAATAGCTATTGTGATAGCATTCGTTGCCGTAAGCATCCAGTCCATCGCGGCTGCGATGACCAATCCCGTGCGAAGCCTCCGGTCTGAATAATTTCATCCGGCAATACTTCAGCTTTGAATCCCCATTCATTCAACAGCGCTATCAGTCCGGAAGCGTGAACAGGGCCTGTTGTGCATTTCACACGCAAGATCCTGTCGCAATCTTCGAGATCGAAATTGGCTTTGTAATCAGCATACCGCTGATGGATCTGATCTACCAGTTTGTAAGCAAAGATGGGTTCCCTTACATTGGTTTTAAATACTTCTACCATGATACAAATGTAGCCGGGCAAAAGTACTTTAACAGGGTGCATATACGTCAATCTACGGGCTGATTTGCGACAATTTCAATAGTGAACAATTCATGTATCAAAACCGGACAGGAAACTAAAAAATCCTTCTTTTAAATCGTTGATTACTAACACCATTGCTATCTGGCATTACCTTTGGGCAGCAGCTGTCAATACCATTTAAAACAAGTGCATGATCCGCAATTATTTCAAGCTCGCTTTTCGTAATCTGTTGAGGAATAAAATATTTACAGCCATCAATATCTCAGGCCTGGCCATGGGCATTGCCATCTGCCTGGTGATCATGCTTTTTATAAAGAATGAATGGAGTTACGACCGCCACAATGAAAAGGCAGACAGGATCGTAAGGGTTGTATTTAAAGGTTCGGTGCAGGGGCAGGCTATGAAAGAAGCTAATGTAATGCCTCCTACGGCACAGACCTTATTGAAAGATTATCCCGAAGTAGAAGCCGCCACCCGCATCCGGAACGCAGGTGCTGCCACTTTCAGCCATAAAGAAAAAAGTTTTAAAGAAGAGGCCCTGGCCTTTGCAGATGCCAGTTTATTCAGCGTATTCACCCTTCCTTTTGTGAAAGGGGATCCTGGAACGGCCCTGCTGGAACCCAACACCATCGTGATATCGGAGGCCGTGGCACAAAAGTATTTTGGACGGGAAGATCCCATTGGCCAGTTACTGGAAATAAAAAACGAGCAGAAGGCCTATAAAGTGACCGGGGTAATGAAAGCCATTCCCGTGAATGCTCACTTTCATTTTGACCTTTTTCTTTCCATGGCGAGTTTACCCGATCAAAGTTCTGATTCATGGATGATTTCCGGTTATTTCACCTACCTCCTCCTGAAACCTGGCATCGCCTGGCAAAAACTGGAAGCCAAACTACCACAAGTGGTAGAGAAATACATGGGCCCGCAATTGCACCAGTCCATGGGTTTTACGCTGGCTGAATTCCGCAAAAAGGGGAACGACATTGGCCTGTACCTTCAACCGCTCACAGATATCCACCTGCGCTCGAACCTGATGCCCATGACGGAACTGGAGCCTACCGGGGATATGCGTTACGTGTATATTTTTGGTGCCGTGGCAATATTCATGCTCCTGATCGCCTGTATTAATTTCATGAACCTTTCTACCGCCAGTGCCTCCAAACGCGCCAGGGAAGTAGGTATACGAAAAGTGCTCGGTTCCGCAAAAACAGACCTGGTACGCCAGTTCCTGCTGGAATCTATCCTGCTCACCGCTTTTGCCATGATATTAGGCCTGGTACTGGTGTATTTAGCCCTGCCTGTTTTCAATCACCTTACCGGAAAAGAACTCCGTCTCGGCTTAACCACTAATCCCTGGCTGATCCCTTCCCTGCTGCTTTTCGGTTTATTTGTAGGCGTACTGGCCGGTAGTTATCCTGCCTTCATGCTTTCTTCTTTCAATCCTGTTAAAGTGCTGAAAGGCAGGTTTACAGGTGGCAAGGCCACGATGGGTTTGCGGAGCGGCCTGGTGGTTTTCCAGTTTGCCGTTTCTATTATACTCATCGTAGGAACGGTGGTAGTGTATCAACAGCTCACGTACATCCAGAACAAAAAGCTGGGGTACGAGCGGGACCAGGTGATCGTGCTGCCGGAAACCTCCCGGCTGGGTGTTAATGAAAATGCCTTCAGGGAACGGCTGCTGCAGGACCCGCGGGTGGTGAACATCAGTACTTCCGGTTATCTTCCCGCAGGCCCTACCTATAACAATAACTTCTTTGTTTATGCCAAAGAGCAGGCAGAGCAGATCAAAACCCTGCGGTACGATGTGGATGACAGCTACATCCCTACCATGAGCATGCAGGTGATAGCGGGCCGTAATTTCTCCAGGAACTATGGCACAGATTCAACTGGTGCCATCCTTAATGAAGCGGCCGTAAAAGCGCTGGGCTGGGATACACAGAATGCCCTGGGCCAAACGATCACCCGCTCCCATAATAAGGCTGGTACAGATAAAGTCACTTACCATGTGATCGGCATCGTGAAAGATTTTCATTTCAGGTCCCTCCACGAGCAGATCTCTCCGCTGGTGATGGTATTGGCCAGTTACAACGGTACCATGATCGTGAAAGCGAAAACAAAAGATATCTCCGGCTTGCTGGCGGACATGAATAAAACATGGAATGATCTCAAGGCAGCTGCCCCGCTAAACTATTCCTTCCTGGATGAACGTTTTAAGGCAACTTACGAAGCGGAACAAAAGATAGCCCTGATCCTGGGTATCTCTGCCAGCCTGACTATTTTCGTAGCCTGCCTGGGCCTGTTTGGTCTGGCCACTTTCACCGCTGAACAGCGCACAAAGGAAATTGGTGTACGGAAAGTACTGGGTGCTACTGTAACAAGCATAGTGGCTTTGCTCTCGAAGGATTTCCTGAAACTGGTATTGATCGCCAATGTACTGGCCTTACCGGTGGCCTGGTGGATCATGAACAAGTGGCTGCAGGAGTTTGCCTACCGGATCGACATCAGTTGGAGTGTATTCGTGATTGCCATTCTCTCAGCCATCCTGATAGCCCTGGCGGCGGTTAGTTTCCATTCCGTGAAAGCGGCGTTGACCAACCCGGTGCGTAGCTTGAGGGGGGAGTAAAATATTATGGGGTCAGCTTTTTTCTATCGCTCAGCCGCCGTTGTGTCACTCACTTCGGCGGTTGAATATTTTTGGGCAGGGGCGGCGAAAGTACTTCCTTTCAAGGGGAAAAGAAAAATGCCTTCCACAAAAGGCATAAAAAATCAAACATTCTTCCGAAGGGGTATTCCTTAAATATATGCTGAAAAATACCTCCCAAAGAGGACAAAAAAAATGTTCACTTAAGTATGCCGTGAAAAACACCCTCCCTCAGAGGACAAAAAAAAGGTTCACTTATGTATGCCGTGAAAAACACCCTCCCAAAGAGGACAAAAAAATGTTCACTTAAGTATGCCGTGAAAAACACCTCCCAAAGAAGGCACAAAAAAAGCGAACATCCCTTTGCAGGAATGTTCGCTTAAATATATTCTGAAAAATACTACACTTTGAAGTGAGAGAAAGCCTTGTTGGCTTCAGCCATACGGTGTGTATCTTCTTTCTTCTTGAATGCAGCGCCTTCACCTTTGCTGGCAGCGATGATCTCATTAGCCAGTTTCTCAGCCATGCTCTTACCGTTTCTTTCACCAGCATAGCGCACGAGCCATTTGATGCTCAAAGACACTTTTCTGTCAGCACGAACCTCTGCAGGGATCTGGAAGGTAGCACCACCGATACGGCGGCTACGAACTTCAACAGCAGGAGTTACGTTAGTTAATGCTTTTCTCCAAACATCGTAACCATTTTCGTTAGTTGCTTGGCTAACGCGGTCAACGGCGTCGTAGAATATTTTATAGGCAATGCTCTTTTTTCCTTGTTCCATGATGTTATTCACAAAACGAGTTACCAGTTTATCCTGGAACCTGGGATCCGGAGCCAGGGGTAATTTTTTCGCAGCTTGCTTTCTCATTTATTAGAAAAATTTCGACTTTTTAATTAATTATTTCTTAGCCTTTTCCTTCTTAGTACCATATTTGGAACGGCTCTGTTTCCTGTCCTTCACACCAGCGGTATCCAATGAACCACGTACGATATGATAACGTACACCTGGTAGATCTTTTACCCTTCCGCCACGGATCAGAACGATGGAGTGCTCTTGCAAGTTGTGGCCTTCACCCGGAATATAGGCGATCACCTCTACTTTGTTTGTCAAGCGCACCTTAGCTACTTTACGCAAAGCAGAGTTCGGTTTCTTCGGAGTGGTAGTGTACACACGGGTACAAACGCCACGGCGCTGAGGACAAGCATCCAATGCTCTGGACTTGGACTTAGCCCTGATAATTTCTCTTCCTTTTCTTACTAATTGCTGTATTGTAGGCATTCTTACCTAGTTTATTTTTCTTGCTGGTTTACAATGTCAGCCAAATATCTCAGTATGAGAATTTGGGACGGCAAAGGTATCACTTACTAATTAGAATACAAAATTGTCCGGGAAGAAATTTCCAAAAAATCATGCTTAACGGCCACTTTCTTCCAATAAAGCCTTCACAATCAATTCCCATTCGGCTTCCAATGCCCCTCCCGGCATAGATCTGCCTGCCCTGGCGTACCAATAGGCAGCATTTCCCTGGTCCCCTTCCTTCCTGTGCAGGTAAGCATGTACCCAGGACCCATCCTTTGTGCTGATATCCTGGGCTATGGTATGAGACCGCTCCCAATCATCCTTCCCATCCCACCATAAAGCCTCCAATAAAAGTGGTAATCCCGATGGCGGGGTTGCCTTAGCTAAAGATGCTTTGAATTCGGTAACGGTCATTATTTAGCCTGTTTTGAAGAGCAAAGGTCAGGAAATCCTCTCAGAAGTATTAAAAAATCAACGCTCTTTTATGTAAACAATTCATTTTCAATCAAAAAGAGCGGGCAGCGCTAATATGTGCTTATTATTGAGGTCTTATCTTTCTATATCCCTATATCGCTGAAGGCGCATTCCTATAGCATTCTACCAGCATTCCTATATCGTTTGGATATAGGAATGTTATAGGAGCGATATAGGAATGCTGGAACTATGATATAGGAATGATATAAGAATAGGCCAGGATGCTGCTTCTTACAAACGCAAAAAGGCTGCCCGAAGGCAGCCTTTTCAACTGTATATAATATTATATTAACTTTTAGATCCTATAATTCCATCCTTTCACATCTTCCACTTTACCTGTACGGATAGCATCCAGGCGTTCGATCACCTCTGCACCTACCGCGTATTTAGTGGTATCCAGGGAGATCTTATGCTCCTTATAGTCCAACTGTTCCACATAGGCCACGCTGGCAGCGGTGCCTGTGCCGAATACTTCCCGGAGGGTGCCCTCTTTCCAGGCGGTTACTACTTCCTCAATGGAAATAGGGCGTTCTTCCACTTCAAAACCCATATCCGCCAACACATCCATTACACTGGCGCGGGTAACGCCGGCCAGGATGGTGCCGTTGGTGAGGTCCGGCGTGATGGCCCGGTTGCCAATGATCACAAATACGTTCATGGTACCACATTCCTGCAGGTATTTATAGTCAAAGCCATCTACCCAGAGGATCTGGTCGTAGCCCTGCTTTTTAGCCTGCATAGTAGGGTACATGGCCCCTCCATAGTTACCGGCAGCTTTGGCATAACCAACCCCGCCGGGGAAAGCACGTACATATTTATCCTGCACCAGCAGGTGAATAGGTTTATTAAAATATGGCCCTGAAGGGGAATTGATGATAGCGAACTTGTAAGTATCAGAAGGACGCACTCCGATGAACTCATCTGCAGCGATCATGAACGGACGCAGGTAAAGGGAACATCCTTCATTGGAAGGCACCCATCCCCTGTCCAGGTCGATCAGCATAGCCATACCACCCACAAAAAGCCATTCAGGTACTTCGGGCATACCCATACGCTCAGCACTCTTGTTAAAACGGGCATAGTTATCGTACGGGCGGAAGATCATGGGATTGCCTTCCTGGTCGTTATATGCTTTGATCCCTTCAAAGATTGCCTGCCCATAGTGCCAGGCGGCGTTGGAGGGGCTTACACTCAGGTTTTGAAAAGGGATGATCTCTGCGTTCTTCCATTCTTTTCCGTCAAAATCGGCCACTAACATGTGGTCCGCGTATTTCTTGCCAAAAGCCAGGTTAGAAAAATCCAATTCACTTAAGCGGCTCTTTGTTGTTTTGGTTACCTTTATCTTCCGTTTCGCCTCTTCCATTACTGTAGATTTAGCGGTGGGATAGTCTGCTACCATCATGGTTTATTAGTTTTATCTCAATATTTTTGAACTTTCAAAGCAGGTTCGTTCCACCGAACGATCCGCAAATAAACGTTTTTTCCCTTACATGGGATCGTCATATTAAACCATAACAATATATTTATGAGCCTAGAGCAATTGCAACTGGATCCTTACCTGTTGGCGCAAATGTACAACCAGCCTATCATTCCGGAGATGCGGAGCGCGCAACCTGCAGTGGAGAAAGCATTGCCCAAAGTGAAATATTTAGGCGAAAATCAAAAAAACGTATTACTGCTTATACAAAACGAAAGCGAAGCGTATTTGAACGATGAATTGTTCAATCTGCTGACAAATATATTGAGTGCATGCAAGCTCGGCATGCAGGAAGTTGCATTGGTAAATGTTGCACAATATCCCGGTTTAACGCTGGCGGACTATAAACAACTGATACCTGCACAGCAATGCATCTTTTTCGCTATTCCCCCTGAAACGCTGGGCCTCCCGCCGATGCAGCCCTACCGGCTGGAGACGCATTTACAGATCCCCGTGTTGTATTCGGACCATTTGCAACAAATTGCAACTGACAAAACTTCGAAAGGGAAATTATGGATGGCACTGAAACAACTTTTTGGAATTTAATATACCCGACCGGCTATGACCTTAGTATTTGCTACCAATAACGAGAACAAAGTAAAAGAGATCCGTTCCATGCTGGGAGACGCTTTTGCGATCATCACCCTGCAGGAAGCAGGTATAGATATAGATATCCCGGAACCCCATGATACGCTGGAAGCGAATGCCCGGGAAAAATCGGAAACCATCTATAAGCTGACGGGCAAAAATTCTTTCTCTGAAGACACGGGCATGGAAGTGGATGCCCTTAACGGGGAACCGGGAGTACTCTCTGCCCGTTATGCCGGAGAACAAAAGAACGCTGCAGACAATGTGGCCAAAGTACTGCATCTGCTGGAGGGTCAGACCAACAGGAAAGCCCGCTTCAGAACAGTTATTTCCCTGATCATAGATGGAACAGAACACCAGTTCGAAGGTATCGCTGAAGGGAACATCCTCCCGGCCGCAAGGGGCAGCAAGGGTTTTGGGTATGATCCTATCTTTCAGCCCACAGGCAGCGATAGGGCCTTCGCTGAAATGGAACTTACAGAAAAGAACGAATACAGCCACCGCGCAAAAGCTTTTAAGAAGCTGATCGCATTCCTCCAAACACAATAGCATGGCAAGAGTTAAGATAGATATGCCGGCATCTTACCGGTTTTCTACCCGGATCCCGGTACGCATTGGCGATGTCAATTATGGCGGGCATGTGGGTAACGATGCTATCGTGTCCATCCTCCATGAGTCCCGGATGCAATACCTCCAGGCTATTGGCTGCACGGAATTGAAAGCATACGGCACCGGGCTGATCATGGCAGACCTGGCCGTGGTATATAAAGGAGAATCCTTTTACGGTGATCAGCTGACTGTTGCGGTAGCAGCGGATGAGATCAGCAGCGTGGGCTTTGATCTGTTCTACCGGATCAGCATGGAAAAAGAAGGCAAAACAGTATTGGTGGCGGAAGCCAAAACCGCCATGATCTGTTACGATTACGATAACCATAAAGTGAGCAGGGTACCTGACGCTTTAAAACAACAATTAATTTAACAGCATGGCATATAAGGACATTGAGCATGTGATCACACATCGCCGGACAGTGAAGCCGGCCAATATGAACGGGAAAAAGATAGACGATGCCATTGTGCAGGAATTACTGCAACTGGCAGACTGGGCGCCAACGCACGGCCATACAGAACCCTGGTATTTTATGGTATATGCCGGTGAAAAGGCGCAGGCCTTTGCGGCAGACCATGCAGAGATGTATAAATCATTCACGCCTGCTGCCCAGTATATCCAGGGGAATTATGAGAAGCTGAAAACACAGGCAGACCTGGCTTCGCATGTGGTTGCCATTTGTATGAAGCGGGGCAACAATCCAAAGATCCCTGAAATAGAAGAGATAGCGGCGGTATCCTGTGCGGTGGAAAATATCTGGCTCGGTGCTACTGCACAGCAGATAGCTGCTTACTGGGGTTCAGGTGGTATGACCTATCACCCTGCCATGCAGGATTACCTGGGTTTGGGAGATGATGATAAAGTACTGGGATTCCTTTACCTCGGGTATTCCGAGGAGGCTCCACGCACCGGGCGGCGCGTGAAGCCCCTGGAAGAAAAAGTGAAGTGGATGTAGGATGTTCAGGCTGGTACGGGCCAGTGTAAAAGCAGGCTCGTAGCCCTTCCGCAGAAATTCCTGCAACTGGTACGTTTTAGCAACCACCTGCAGGAAGCTACTGTAACCGGATACCCATGTATCCGCAGAAATTACTGCAGCTGGTACGTTTTAGCCAGGTCCCGGAAAGAACGTACCTGCTGTTCCTCCCATTCCTTGTCTTTCCCCATTTCAGTGGCCATAATAGCGGCTACCTTAGGTGCTACACGTACTGCTTCTTCCGCATCCAGGAAGAGTGCGCGGGTACGGCGGGCCAGTACATCTTCTACCGTATGCGCCATTTCTGTGCGCACTGCCCACAATACCTGCGCTTTAATAATGCTCAGCGATTCGCTCAGGGTTTCTTCGTTTCCGTTTGATAAGTTCCTGATGGCAACTGCATCAGCGCCATAATAATATAGCGGGTCTTTTTCGTCTATTTTTACCGCAGAACCGTGAATGGGTAAGTTCCGGGTCACGGAAGTGGTCTCCGGCCATTGTTTCACCTTCTCCAGTTTGTCTATTACATCTTCCCCCATACGCCGGTAGGTGGTCCATTTACCACCCAGGATGGTAACAAGCCCTGAAGCGGAAACCATGATCTTGTGGTTGCGGGAGATCTCCTTTGTTTTTTCACTCTTCTCCGGTTTAGCCAATGGCCTCAATCCAGCCCATACACTTTTCACATCAGCCCTTGTTGGGGCACGCTGCAGGTATTGGCCGGCAGTGGAGAGGATGAAACTGATCTCTTTTTCCATGGCCACAGGGTCCAGGCTGATTTCGTTCACCGGGTTATCCGTAGTACCCACCACTATCTTATTATGCCAGGGTACGGCAAAAAGTACACGTCCATCGCTGGTCTTAGGGATCATGAGCGCATTCTCGCCGGGCAGGAAAGAACGGTCCAGCACCAGGTGAACACCCTGGCTGGCTACGATCTTACGTTTTACGGCAGGATCATCCATTTCAAGGATATCGTCTACAAAAACGCCGGTGGCGTTAATGATACCTTTTGTTTTTACTTTATACTCACGACCGGTTTCCGCATCTTCTATAGTTACCAGGGAAAGCTGGCCGTTCCCGTTCTTGCCCAATCCTTTCACCCGCATATAGTTCAGGGCAATACCGCCTTGTTCATAAATGGTCTGCATCAGGTTCACCGCCAGGCGGGCATCATCAAACTGACCATCATGATAAAGGATACCGGCAGAAAGGTTGTTATCTCTTAAACCGGGGAGTTTCTCCAGGGTCTTTTTCCGGGAGATGTGAATAGAACGGCCCAGGCTGAGGCGCCCTGCCATCCAGTCGTACATTTTCAGACCGATCGTGTAAAAAATGCCTTCCCACCAGCTATAGGCGGGAATGATAAAGGAGAGGTTCTTGGCCAGGTGTTTGGCGTTTTTCAATAACAGGCCCCTCTCTACGCTGGCTTCGCGTACCAGGGCTACATCCCCCTGGGCGAGGTATCTTACACCTCCATGAAGTAATTTTGTGGCTTTGCTGGACGTGGATTTAGCGAAATCCGACTGTTCTAACAGCAGTGTTTTGTATCCTCTTGTTGTAGACTCCACCGCGGCCCCAAGGCCGGTAGCTCCACCCCCGATAATGATCACGTCCCACTCCTGCGCGGTCTCCATCGCTTTCAGTTGTTCTATACGATTCATTTTCTCTTTTATTCAAGCATTTTTATACAATATACATCGTAATCCGATACGTGCAAATTTAATTCATTTCCACAGGGTTTTTTGTCCTTTTTAAAGAGACGATCCATACTGTTGAATTTTAGGGTATTATGAAATCTGCTTGCGTATCTATGCTAAAAGTCCCAGTTCTTCACCCTTGCGATAGCCTTCTGCCATTTCTCCCGCAGTACTGATTGCCCTTCCACAGGTGGATTGGGCGAAAAGGTCCTGGCTACGGTATACTGTTCCCGGATCTGCTGCAGGGTCCAGAAATTGGTAGCGAGGCCTGCCAGGTAAGCAACACCGGTAGCTCCGGAGGGCATTACCTGCGGCCGCATGACCGGGTATTGCAGGATATCGGTTTGCATCTGCATAAAGAAATCGTAAGTAGCGGAGGTACCGTCTACCCGTAATTCGGTAATGGCGCGGCCGCTGTCTTTTTCCATGGCCTCCAGCGCATCGGCAATGCCAAGGGCTACTCCTTCGAGCGCGGCACGGGCAATGTGGCCGGAGGAAGTACCCCGGGTGATACCGATGATCATGCCACGGGCGTAAGGGTCCCAGTATGGTGTGCCCAGCCCGGAAAGGGCCGGAACAAAAAGTACCCCGCCATTATCCGGTTCGGTCTGCGCCAGCGCTTCTATCTCTGCGGTGGATTCAATGAGGCCAAGACCATCCCTGATCCAGCGGAATACAGAACTGCCGCCAAATACGCTGCCTTCCAGCGCATAGGTAACTTCCCCGCCGATCCGCCAGGCAATGGTGGTGAGCAGGTGATTGTCGGAAATAATGGGATGGGAACCGATGTTCATCAGTGCAAAACATCCGCTGCCGTAGGTATTTTTAACCATACCCGGTTCCAGGCACATCTGCCCGAACAATGCGGCCTGCTGGTCTCCTGCCATAGCCGCGATGGGAATGGCAGCGTTCAGGATAGAGCTTTCTGTATAAGCGATCACCTCGCTGTTGGAACAGGTATCTGGTAAAAGTTTATGTGGAATATTAAAGAGGCGGAGTAATTCTTCATCCCATTGCAGGGTATGAATATTGAAAAGCATGGTACGGGAAGCATTGGTAACATCGGTTACATGCTTTTTGCCGGCGGTAAGTTTCCATACCAGCCAGGCATCTATCGTTCCAAAAGCCAGCTGGCCCTGCTCTGCCCGGATGCGGGCATCCTTGATATGGTCCAGGATCCAGGTGATCTTACTGGCGGAGAAATAAGCATCGAGGATCAGCCCGGTTTTCTGGCGGATGAGGCCGGAGAAGCCCTGGTAGCGGAATTCGTCGCAGAGTTTGGAAGTGCGCCTGTCCTGCCAGGCAATGGCATTATACACCGGCTCCCCGGAGATACGGTCCCAGAGTACGGTTGTTTCCCGCTGGCTGGCAATGCCTATACCGGCAATTTCTTCAGCTGATATGCCGGCACTGGCAATAAGTTCTTCAATGGCGGACAACATGGTAAACCAGATCTCGTTTGGGTCTACCTCTATCCAGCCGGGCTGGGGATAATACTTTTCGTATTCCTTCTGCACCTGCCTGATCACCTTTCCTTCCCGGGAAAACAGCACAGCCCCGGCAGCGCTCGAGCCCAGATCAAGGGAGAGGATATATTTCTTTTGACCGTTCATATCGTTTATAGCTTTTTCAGGTCTCCAATAGCCTGCATGAGTTCACCAAGGTACAGATACATCGCTTCCAGGTATTCATTCCCCAGATCGGTGAGCTGGTAATATTTACGGGGAACACCTTCATCCATTTCCACCCAGCGTGATTCCACGAGTTTCTCTTTCTTCAACCTGCTTAGCAACGGATAGATAGTACCTTCAGCAATATCCATATCAGCCAGCTTTTTGATCTCGCTGATCAATTCATACCCGTAACGCTCCTTCTTTTGCAGCAGGAGCATAATGATGTATTCAAACAGTCCTTTTTTTATCTGGGATTGCCACCGGGTGATGAAATAGGCATTTTGCTTACTCTCCATAAGGGAATTAGTACGTTAGACTGCTAAAAGTAATCAAAAAAAGGCTGACCGTAAGGCCAGCCCTTCAGCTATTTCAACAAATGAGGTCTTTCCTTATACACCTTCCAGATGAATTCCCCGAAGATGGTGTTGGCCCATGCAAACCAGGAGCGGCTGAACTTAGCCGGATCATCCTTGTCGAATGATTCATGCATAAAGCCTTTGCCTGCGTGGCATTGCTGTAATGTCTGCAGGCATTGTTTGATCTCAGCTTCGTTGTTACTGGTCAGGCCCTGGATCACTAAACTGATCGGCCAGATCTTATTCAGGCCCGTATGCGGACTACCAATTCCCTTCCCGGCTTTTCCTGAGAAAAAGAAGGGGTTTTCTGAAGAGAGGATCATTTTCCGTGTATTGATATAAACCGGATCATTCGGTTTTATTGCACCCAGGTAAGGCAGTGCAAGGAGGCTGGGCACATTCGCATCGTCCATGAGGTTGAAGCTGCCGAAACCGTTCACTTCAAAAGCATATACTTTGCCGAACTGCGGATGTGTAACGATGGCATATTTCTGCAGCGCATTTTCCACTTCTGTAGCCAGCGTACGGCAGGCATTGGCCAGGTTGGCATCTTTATGGAAAGCCAGCACCATTTCTGCTGCCTGTCTTAAACTCACCACAGCAAAGAAGTTGGAAGGAACAAGGAAGGGCCAGATAGTAGCGTCGTCACTAGGGCGGAAAACAGAACAGATCAGCCCTACGGGTTTAACGGGATAACCGTAACCACCTAAGGGTACACCATCTGTTGCCCAGGAAGTGGTCCGCTGGAAATGATAAGGACCGGGACCATCCTTGCGTTGCTGCTCCTTAAATGTTTTCAGCGTCAGCTCTATGGATTGCTTCCAGGTGGCATCAAAGGGAGAAGCATCTCCTGTTATTTTCCAATACTGGTAAGCCAGGCGGATAGGATAACACAAGGAATCTATTTCCCATTTACGCTCATGGATACCAGGCTTCATATCTGTGAGGTCACTCTTCCATTCCCCCTGTTTTGTTTCATCTCCATAGAACGCATTGGCGTAAGGGTCTTTCAGCACACATTTCACCTGGTGGTTGATCACCCCGGCAATAAGGTGGCGCAGCTGCTCATCTTCTTTTACCAGGGGAAGATAGGGAGATACCTGTGCGGTACTGTCCCTCAGCCACATGGCATCAATATCCCCGGTGATCACGTAAGTGTCCGGGCGGCCATCTTTCATTTTATATTCTACTGTAGTGTCCAGCGTATTAGGGAAGCAATTCTCAAAAAGCCAGGATAGTTCAGCGTTGGTACTTTTGCTTTTTACAGCAGCTATCGCCTTCTCCACAGCTTCACTGCGGAACTTACGCTGTGCTGCGGGGATGCGTACAACGGGGAATTCTTTCTGGCCGGCCCAGGAAAGTGCAGGGCGTAAAATAACGGCGGATGATAATAACGCGGATTGACGTAGGAACTTTCTTCTGCTCATATTTTATGTTTGATCCTGAAAAATAGGAACTTCTTTGCCAATGGAGGCTGCTAAAATATTGCTAACGAGCAAAAAAAAACCGGTCTATGGAAATAGACCGGCCGTCATTACAGTGAACTTGAACAATTTGTTCAACTATTTTTCTATGGTACCACCGTTATTTTTTTTGTACGCCGATCAGGACCTTTCTGCTGCGTACAGCAGGCCTGGCTTCGCCAACCGGTAGCACCACTTTATTATTCCATATCACCAAAGGGGTAGTAACAGGTGCATATACATTCTCTGCTTTAACATCACCTGCTACAGACCATGTGTCTTTAACGGTGTTATAACGAAGTACTTCCCTGTTAAAGCCGGGATGTGCATCTTTGAGTTCCGTAACGCGTGCAGCATTTGCACCATCATCTCCGCCAAACAGCAAGAGATCCGCCTGCCCATCATTGTAGGCAGGTGTAGGTGCGGCGGCCAGTACAGCAGGGAGGTCTGCGATCTGCTTCCATCCTGTACCGGGTTGATATACCCAGCTATCCTTTAAATATTTCCGTTGTAAAGCGCTATCAAGATATACGCCGCCGAAAACATAGAACTTACCTTTCTCCGTACCTGCTATAGCCAGCATGCGTGGCAGGCCCGGTAAGGGTTCCAGTACTTTCCATTGTTGGGCAGGCGCATTGAGGTCCAGGCTCCAGCATTGCTGTGTTGCCCTGCCGGTGGGCGATGCAATCCCTCCGGCGATGTAAATGGTTTCGTTGATCAGTACACCGCATGCATTGATCACCGGGCCAGGCATAGGAGGTAAAGCAGTGATAGTTACTTTCCCCTTTTTATAACTGATAATGAAGGCATCCGCATAATTCATTTTGGCATCTCCCCCACCCAGGCATACTAATCCTTTCTTACTGCTGAGCGCAACACCATATCCTAATGGACGTGGTAATCTGCCTGCCTGTTTCCATTTCCCGTTTTCTTTTTCCAATACCCAGATAGTATCATACCAGGTTTTAACACCGCCATCCCAGGGTCTTTTATTGCCGGGGAAATTGGTGCCTCCTGCTATGATCAGGGCGCCGTTGCTTACACCGGCATAAGCTCCTGCCAAACCATCTGCCACCGGCAGCTGCGTAGCCTCTTTCCAGTTAAACTGTGCTTTGGTTTGTATGGTTAGCAGGCATATTATAAATGCCAGTAGTCCTCTCATTTAAGTTCTTTAAGTTTCTTTGCGGGCGCCTTTTCAAAGAAAGACAATGCAGACAGTTGTTCATGGAACTTATCATACGCCGCCGCATCTAATGTTGTCAATGGAAGCCGGCATGGGCCAAGGTTCCAGCCTAACATATGCATGATCGCCTTTTGCCCGGGTATGGGCGGATATTTCACCAGTATGCGGATCACTTCTACCATATAAGCATGCGAAACCTGCGCTTTGGCAATATCTCCATTGCGGAATGCTGCTATTGTTTGCAGGTAAAGTGGTGCGGCAAAAGTATATGTGCTGCCGATAGCTCCCTGCGCACCAATTGCCAATGCAGGCAATAACATTTCATCCAGCCCGTACAGGATATCAAACTTCCCGTTCTCAAAGTTCAGGCAGGCCTGGTATTCATGTAAGGTAGTGGCGGTGTATTTGATGCCTGCCAGGTTAGGAATGACAGGCCCTGCTATTTTCAGGAATTCGATCATATCCATGCCCACACCGGTAAGATGCGGGATGTGATAATAGTAGAAAGGTAATTGCGGCGCTGCGGATGCAATCTCTGCCATACTATCTGACAGGTTTTGAACATTAACAGGCTTGAAATAAAACGCTGCTACCGCTGAAATAGCATCTGCTCCTATCTCCTGTGCATGTGCCGCCAATGCCCTTGCTTCTGCAATACTACTATGCCCTACGTGAACGAAGATCAGCAATCTCTTCTGTGCCGCTTTTACAAATGATTCCGCTACGGCCATCCGTTCTGTGGTGGTCATATTGGGGCCTTCGCCATTACTGCCGCATACAAATACTCCTGTTAAACCATCTGCTACCAGTTTATCCACAAGGGGCTGGATGAGGGCATGGTTTACAGATCCGTTTTCATGCATGGGTGTAAATGCCGCAGCAATTAATCCTTTTACCTTTTCCATGTTACAGTTTATTGATAACCTTCTGTTTGTTTGATCAGGTTGTTGTTAGCCATTACGGTTGTGTTCAATGGCCAGAACAATGGCGTTGTTTTACCAACCAGGTTGGGTACAACTGTATAGACATTGATGGTGCCACCTTTATGGAACCTCACCAGGTCGTACCAACGTTTTTGTTCAAAGAAAAGCTCACGACCTCTTTCGTTCAATATCTCTTTCTCTACGGTAGCTTTATCTGTTGCACCTGTATAATCTCCGTTGCCTGTACGCACCCGCACTTTATTAATGTATCCGATGGCCAGCCCTGTCTGATCCAACGCTGCATAGGCTTCTGCTTTCAGCAGGAAGATGTCTGCCAGGCGGTACATGATCACATCGTTATCTGCTACACGGTCGTCTGTATATTTCGTACCGGGGAATTTGGTGATCCAGGATATCTTAGGGCCACTCGCCTGCCGTTCCGTTACCCAGGTATAAGGTTTCCGCTTGTCTGCCGGATACTGGTTGAACAGGGCTCTCGACTGAAGGCTGATCTGGTAGGCACCCAACCCGTTGGCGGTGGTGTTGCAATAAGGGAGGCTATCCAGGTTGAGCGCTCCCTGCACACCTGTAAGGTAAGGTAATGCATTTATTACATAATGGCCTGCATTGGGTACCACACTGCTGCCGGTAACCGGCTCGTCCCGCTGGTAATAGGCTGCCAGTAAAACTTCCGGATTGGTAGCGGCACGTAAGCCCACTACATTTTTGAAATCGAGGTTTAAACTAGCCCCTGTTTTTTCCACTTCATCAATTGCGGCGATCGCAGCATTCAGGTCAGCTGCGCCACCACCCAGCACTTTAGCGCTCCATAATTTCACATCTGCTTTCATGGCCTGTGCAGAACCATAGGCAAAACGGTATTTTGAAGGGAAGGATGTAGCTGCAAAATTGCTTATAGACTTGTAAATGGTAATAGCCGTGTCCAGGTCTGCATTGATCTGCTTCATCACATCCGTTGCCGGTGAACGCGCCAGCAGAGGCACATTTTCATCCACTACAGCGGTCAGCATCAAAGGAGCGTCTCCTATAACGCGGGTGAGATGGAAATAGAAATATGCACGCAGGCAATAGGTTTCTGCAATGATCCTTTTGCGGGTATCAGGATTGGAAGAAAATTCAAAAGGTTTGATCTTTTCTAACAACAGGTTGCAATGACCGATGGCTTTGTACCAATCGTTATAATTAATAGCGCCGTTAGTAGGGGTGATGATCTGCGTCCATGCTACACCAAAGCGGGAGTTTAAGGCGGAGATCAGTTCATCTCCGCGCTCAGTGCCATAGGTTATGTTATTGGCGAAGAACCGCATAAAACCATATATGCCGGTTACATAAGGATCAAAATCACTTTCGTTCTGGAAATAGGTTTCCTCCGTAATGCTGGATTGCGGCGTTATTTCCAGGAGTTTCTTACATCCGGTCAATCCCACTACAACTATCAAACTAAACAGGAATATCTTTTTCATGACTGAATTTTTTAGTACTTAAAACTTAACCGTTGCACCCAATGAGAATTGTCTTGGGCGGGGATATCCTATCGCATCAAAACCTGTATAGGATTCAGGATTGATACCTTCATATTTGGTGAGGTATCCCAGGTTGTACACACTGGCAAAAACGTTCATGCCGGTGGAGCGGATCTTTTTCATGATGTTACGCGGTATATCATAAGAGAGGGTGATCTCACGGAAGGCCAGGAAATCTCCTTTCTCATACATCACAGATACATCAGAGGAATAACTGTTATTCACACCCAGTGTGGCGCCACGCAGATAGTTCCGTTGACCGAAATCGAAATCTGCAAAAGAGAACCGTGCGTATTTCTTACCCACGTCCCCTGATTTTTGCCAGATGTCCGGCCCCAGCGCCTGTTCGGGAGCACCTTCGTTAAAGGCTCTACCCTGGCCTAAGGAGCGGGCCAATGCACCATTGGTGATCATATGGCCCATAGCATAGTCCATCGCTACTCTTAACGTAATGCCTTTATAGGAAAATGTATTCTGCCATCCACCTATTTTATCAGGTGTACGGTATCCCATAAACACCTGGTCTTTGGTATCGATCACACCATCGTTGTTCACATCATTAAAAATGAAATCACCTGCGCGTTTTCCAACGGCGATACCGGATGCGGAAGCCAGGTTATCTTTCTTCGTGGCATTCCATGCAGCTGCTTCAGCATCTGTGGAGAACACACCTAACACCTGGTAAGCATACAGGGAAAAAGGTCTTTCACCTTCAGCAAGGCCACCTGCTTCCACGAGGGATTTAGTAGCAGGGTTCCATACCACATCCCCGCCCTGGCGGTTCTTAGGTCTTCCATTGGCAGGCAGTGCTTTGATCATTTGTTTATTGTAGGCAAATGAGAAGTTGGTGTTCCAGATGAAATCCTTCACCTGTAATACTGTACCGCCAAGCTCAATCTCTATACCGGTATTCTGTAAGGTTCCGTTATTGTAATAGATAGAAGCAAATGGTGCTTCAGAAGGCAATGGTTTTGCCGCCAGCCTGTCCTTTGTAAGTTTGTTATACCAATCCACCGTAAGGTTGATGCGGTTATTGAGGAAACCCGCTTCAATCGCTACGTCCATAGCCTCTGTGCCTTCCCATTTCAGGTTGGGGTTGCTGAGGTTAGCCCTCAATATACCGGAACCCTGGCCATAAGAGTAAGCGTTGTACCCGCCGTAAGTATCTACTACCCGCAGGTCGCTGGCGCCTACCCATCCATAGCTGCCCCTGAGCTTGAGGTTGCTGATGGGTTTTACATGCCAGAAACGTTCTTTATGGATATTCCATCCGGCAGAGAAAGAAGGGAAATAAGCGTATTTATTTTCCGGAGCAAAATTGGAGAACCCGTCGTAACGCAGGGAAGCGCTGAAGAGGTACTTTGCTTCGTAATCATAGTTCAACTGCCCGAACAAACTGGCCGATTTGGATTCTCCCAGCGAAGTGCCAAAGTAGTCAGGTATTATGTTTGACGTAGGAACACCACCAATCACGGAGGTAGGGGGTTCATTGATCGTATAGATATAGTCGTTGGTAGCTCTTTGCGAGCTGATGTTGATATTGCTGTTGGTATTCCTGGTATAGTTAAACCCGCCCAGTACCGTAAAGTTGTGTTTCTTGTTCAGATCGAAGTCATACTGTAACACCTGGTCTACCATTAACTGGCGGCTGTTATTGGTCGCTTCGTTCTTTTGCCTTTGGTAAGTAGGCTGAATTTCATCAGCAGGCGTGGCCTTCCGCATGAACATATAGCGATAATCTGAAATGAAGTAAGAGACAGAAGGCCTGAAGTGCAGTCCGGGCAGGATGGTCCAGTCTCCTGCCAGCCTTGTTACCACACGTTCTGTAGAAGTCCTGGTATCGTCGTATTTCACAGTATGCAACCTGTTACGGGCGGACCATAATTCACCCAGTGCAGGATTACCATCATCCTTATAAATGCGGATCAACGGCGTGATGCGCGTGCCCCTGGTGAGATCGTTCGTGAAGTTATCCACGTAGTTGGGTAAAACATTCTGATAGTTCAGCATCGCATCCACTTTGAAATTGTTGCTGGCCTGGAAGCTGAAGTTACCGAGGGCATCGTAACGTTTGTAGTTAGTACCAATAAAGGTTCCCTGCTGATCTGTATAGCCCAGTGAAATGTTATAATTTGCCTTCTCGGAACCACCGTCTACAGATACGTTTGTATTGCTGGACAGGCCGGTTTTCCAGATAAGGTTTTCGTAGTTGTTATCTGCATATAACAATTTGGTACCGGGATTGATAGGGTCGTCCATGGTCATATAACCATGCGCCAGCAGATTATCTACATAGGCCTGGCCTTCTATGGCCACAATATTATCATACAGTGCCGTAAGGTTTACATTCTTTCCATACTGGCCTTTAGCGGTATACACACGTGTACCTGCGGAGAAGCCACCATTGTTCAGCAGGTTGTTCTTATCGATCAGGTCCGCCGTATTCCGAACGGTGGTACGGGCCAGTTTCAGATAGTCTGTTGCACTGAGGTATTTATAATCACGTGGCTGGGTTTCCCAGGTAGTGCGGTGATTAACGGCCAGGTTCATTTTACTGTTGTTCTTTCCGCCTTTTGTTTTGATCACGATAACGCCGTTAGCGCCGCGTGCGCCGTAGATAGCGGTAGAGGCCGCATCCTTCATCACCTGTATGGATTCAATGTTATCAGGGTTCACGTCACTCATGGAACGGAACACACCATCGATCACCACAAGCGGGCTTCCGCCATCAGTATTCACCACATTTCCGCCGCTGGTACCGATACCTGTTCCATACACGTTCAGCTTGGTACTACCACGAATGATGATATTATTCGCACCTTCGCCAGGCTGGCCGGAAGAAATAGGAATGGACATACCGGCGATCTTTCCCTGCATAGCCTGTATGGGATTGGGATTGGGGGAATGTTTGAGCTCTTCCACATCCAGTTTGGAAATAGCTGCAGTAGCTTTGGTACGGGATTGCTGCATATACCCTACGATCACCACATCTTCCAGTGTTGTGTTCGCTGAGCTGAGGGAAACATTCAGGCTGGTACGCCCGCCTACGCTCAGTTCCTTGTTGTGGTAACCGAGGTAAGAGAAGATCAGGATCCCATCTGCCGGAACATTGATGGAATAACTACCATCCGCACCTGTGAAAGTTCCGCGTGTACTGCCTTTCAGCTGTACGCTGGCCCTTTCAATGGGCACACCGGTAGAGTCAGTGACCTTACCACTAACTACAGACTGCGCCAGTGCAGCGAAAGCCGGCAACAGTAACATAGATACAAAGAATAGAATTCTCCGCCCGGAGATAAAGAGAGATAATTTCATAACGGATCACTGTTTAGACAGAGATGGAATTTGACATCAAGCTATGTAGATATGTACTACATATCAAATGTAAAATAAAAAGACACAATCAACCAAATTAATTTTTGGCGAGAGAATTTACCAGGCAGGAAAAATTTCGTCCCTGCCAGGAATAAAAAAAGGGAACTGCTTTGCGGCAGTTCCCTTTCAAGATGTTGCTTGCTTTATTTCAGGCGGTCGAAGTGTGGTTTGAGGTGTTCCAGCATACCGGCCCGGAATTCTTCCTTGGTCCCGTCTTTCAGGATGTTCACCAGGTCTATGTGGGATACGGTACCGATCTTGGGTACTTTTTCCAGGCTGATCACATAACCGAAAATAGGGAGGAGCATATTCTGGAAACGGGTGAGCGTATCGTTGCCCGTCATCTGGTAGATCTTTCCGTGGAAAGCTACTTCATTGCTGATGCGGAAGGCCTGTCCTTTCCCTTTGGGTTCCTGGCTTTTGGCGATGGCTTCCAGTTCCTTCAGGTCCTTTTTGGTTTTGCGGAGATAGAGAATGTCTGCCAGTCCCATTTCCAGGGTAAGCCTTAGTTCAAAGATATCCTGCAGGGTACTGTCGTCTATGATCAAAGGGTCCAATACTCTTTCGAAAGAACCAAGTATATCAGGGCGTGAAAGTATCATGCCTCTTCTTTTCTTCGTTTCCACCATACCTAACATACGGAGGCGGCTTAATGCTTCTCTCACTACGTTGCGGCTCACGCCTAATGCTTCTGCCAGTTCCAGTTCTGAAGGAAGTGCATCCCCGGGTTTAAAGGATTTCTTTTTTAAATAATCTCGCAGCTCTTTCTCGACAATATCTGCCATCGTGTTCTGAGCAATGGGGACAAGATCTTTGATCAGATCAATTTTAGCCATACGGGTAGGTTAATTTTTGTATAAATGTAGTACATTATAAATAATCTCACCTGGTTAGCAGCCCTATCAACCCTGCATGTTGTGGAAACAACTGTGAGAGTACCGCTTTTTCTGCCAGTTCAAAATCAGCAAAATCAAATCCGGGCGCAACGGTGCAACCCACGAGTGCAAAGCCGCCGGTTTCTTCTACGGAGGATGCGAACCAGCTGCCGGCGGGGATCACCAGCTGCAGTTGTTCACCCTGTGCCACGTCCCTGCCTAAACGGTGTACATGCAAAGTGCCGTTTGGTTTGATCTCGTAGATATGCAGGGTAACACCATCGTAGAAATGCCACATTTCATCAGATGCGATCCTGTGAAAGGCTGAGAACTCTCCATCTTCCAGTAAGAAATAAATGCCTGTTGAAGCAGCCCTTGGTCCGGCTGGTTGCTGTAATACCAATGGCGCTCTATAGGTTTCCCTGAAAGAGCCTCCTTCTACATGTTGCGTTAATTGAAGCGTTTCGCGCCAGTAGGCTGCCGTAGTTTTCATGACTTAAACTTACAGCGTTTTTTTCCAAATTAGAGCGCTGCCTGCGGGTATATTCTTTTTTTCAGGGATGGTTTGCTCTTTTTCCGCCTTCCCCACCAAATATAAATACCGGTAATTGGTAAGCTGGCACAGATAAGGCTGGCGCAGAACATCAGGATCTTACCCGGTAATGCCAGCACGGCTCCCGTATGGATATCATAATTCATCCGGCGCAATTTATCGCCAAAACCCGCGTCCTTGTAGAATCCGGCATAGGGGCCGTCTTGTTTTAATGGCTTCAGGGTGTACTGATCAAACTGGTAATTGTCTGTTTTATAGTAAGTACCGGGGCGGTGATTGATGGTCACACTCAGTGGTGAATTTTTAGAGGAAGCAAAATATACGCTGATCCCTGCTCCTTCCGGCATGTGCTGGCGTACCTTGTTCCAGGCAAGGTCCGTTGCTTTTTCAGCAGAATATTCTTTTGTGTAAGCAGAGGTATCGGAAGTGGCGTAGATAGCATTATCGAGGGACTTTCCGCCGGAGGTGGCATAATACAGTGAATTGCTCCACCATTGGAAACCCCATACCAGCCCTGTGATCACAAGCACCAGGGCAATGAACATGGCGTAAAAGCCCAGTACGTTGTGCAGGTCGTAATTCTTCCTGCGCCATTTTGCGTCCCATTTGATGCTGAACCGCTGCCTGCGGGCTGCTTTGTTCCTTGGCCACCAGAGGATTAAACCGGTTACCAGCATCACAAAGAAGATCAGTGTGGCATAAGCAACAATGGGCTGGCCAATATGTGTGGGCAGCCAGAGATAAAAATGTCCATCGAGGATAAAACGGAAGAAATCGTTTTCCGCGTTCCATACCTTTAGTACTTTCCCGGTGTAGGGGTCCATGAACACCTGGTAATAATATTCGGGATCACCGCCGTAGAATTGTACAACAGTGCTGTATTTACCTCCCTGGTAGCTGATGCCGTTAGCTATTTTGCCCGGGAATTGTTTCTCAGCTATCGGGCGGAGCACGGAGGGTGGCAAAGGCTGTACGTTTGCCTTTGGCTCCGTATAGTACCAGGAGCCATTTACCAGGCCGCGCAGTTCCCACTCAAATGCGAGTATACAACCGGTAATACTTATAATAAATACAACCAGCCCGGATGTAAATCCGAGCCAGAGATGTATTTTCCCTACTATTTTTTTCATCTTACCTGTCAGGCTAATATTGAATATCCGGTGCAAATATGCGCCGGTAATTTCCCGGGAGCAAGACGGATCGGGAAAAACAATTGCGTAATCAGGAAAATGCTGCATCATACCTGCAATTAATTCCTTATATTTACATACGTGCGACCTTTCCTCGCCATATGCCTTTTTGCAGTGATCAGCCTGCAGCTTACCTTCCGGGTAACGGGATACCTGCAATGTATTGTGAAAGTATACATGCATGATAAAAACGTTCCGGCAGATTGCGGTTGCGTTCACTTCCTCACACAGGCATTTGACGGTAAGGACCCAGATGCTCAATTGCAGCAGTTAACTTCCACGCTTAAAATGCAGGATTATGTTCCATCCCTGAACAGCCCTGTGCCTGGAACACCGCTGCTACAATCCCCTGTTGTGTATGGTGTTGTTTCATCACAATACCGGTACAAGGGGTTGAAAAACATCTTCCATCCTCCCTGCACTATTTCCTCTCTGATCTGATATCTATTATCTCACACGCGATTGGTTTTCGTGTACCCTGCCAGTTTCCAAACCTAACAGGCGTACATATCCCCGTGTGTAATGCTTATTTTTTATTTTCTCACACGCGATTGGTTTACGTGTAGCCTGCCAGTTTCCAAACCTACAAAGGCAACGTATATCGTCGTGTACTATTCCGGCTATGCGCGGCGCGCCTTGCGTTGTGCGTATGCCATCACCCTTTAAGCATTTTTTATGAAAACAATATGGCTATACATCTGCTGCATAGCCGGGCTCATGGTACTTATCCGGAGTGGCCCGCCTGCTATCGTGCAGCGATCATCTTTACCTTCTCCTCCCGCCATGGACAGATAATCAAATAGTTAAGGGGAGGATGGGTCGTACAAACTCCTGGAAAGGCGCTCTTCAAAGGGCGCCTTTTTTATCCAGTGGAAAAATATATTTCGTAAATAAGCGATCGCTCACTTATCTTTGTATCCTGATGAGGACAAGGGATGAAAATAAGATCTGCGAACTCCATCGCCGAACGGTAGAAATGATCGTAAAGGATGGGCTGGACGGCTTTGGCGTGAACAAGCTGGCCAAAGCTGCCGGTGTTTCTCCTGCCACCATTTACATCTATTACAAGGACCGGGAGGACCTGATCGTTCAAACGGCCATCCGCGTTACCGAACGTATGCTGAAGGAAAGCCTTGAGGGATTTGATCCGGATAACATGTCTCTGGAAGAAGGTTTACGGAACCAATGGCAGAACCGCGCCAGGCACTTTTTTAATAATCCGCTGGATACGCAGTTCATGGAAAAAATGCGGTATTCGCATTTGTACGATAAAGTATCCAAAGACGTGTATAATACCTTCAAAGAAATGATGGGCCGTTTCTGCCGCAATGCAATAAAAAGAGGCGAACTGATCCCGCTTTCTACAGAAGTATACTGGTCATTAGCCTATGCACCTTTATATCAGCTGATCAAGTTCCACTCCCAGGATAAAACTTTTGGTGACAAGAAATTTGTATTCACGGAGGAAGCCATGGAAGAAGCCTTACAGTTAGTATTGAAAGCCTTAAAACCCTGATCCGTCAGATCATTCATTCACCCTTAAATGAGCAACTTTATGAACAATGGTTATATCACAGCATCCATTCCGGAGGTACTGGTTTTTCGCACCAATATCAGGTTCAAAAAAGATCTCAGGCAGGTAGGCCCTTTTTTAGATAAAGAACCTGGCATTCAGCGATGGAATGTAGACAGGGAGGATTCAGATAAAGTGCTTCGCATAGAAGCCCGGCACCTACTGCCACAAGATATTATCCACCTTATTACCCGGGCAGGTTTCTTCTGCGAAGAACTGCCCGAATAACCTAACAATTCTAACACACACAATGGAAACAATGCAAGCACCTAAAGAAAGGGTATTCTCCCGGTACCAGGTTTTCGTCATTGCCGTACTTTCTTTACTTCAGTTTACCGTGATCCTCGACTTCATGGTACTTAACCCCCTCGGTGAAATACTGATCACCAAAATGAACATCACCACACAACAGTTTGGCCTCGTTGTATCTGCTTATGCTTTTAGTGCCGGGATATCCGGTATCCTGGCAGCGGGTTTTGCGGATAAGTTTGACCGGAAGAAAATGCTGATGGTATTTTATTCCGGTTTCACGATCGGCACTTTCCTTTGCGCACTGGCACCTAATTATCATTTCCTGCTGGCAGCCCGCATCTTCACGGGTTTGTTTGGCGGTGTGATCAGTGCCATTGGCATGGCTATCGTGGTGGACCTTTTCCTGCCGCAGGTAAGAGGCCGTGTAATGGGATTTATGCAGATGGCATTTGCACTCAGCCAGATCCTGGGAATGCCGGTAGGCTGGGAACTGGCCAACAGGTTCAGCTGGCACGCCCCTTTCTGGGTGATCGGTGTAATGGCAGCAATCCTGGGAGGCGCTATCCTTCTTTACATGAAACCGATCACTGAACACCTGAGTGCCAGAACAGAAAGGAACCCCGTGGAGCACCTGGTGCATACGGTGAGTAACAGAAAGTACACACTTGCTTTTTGCACAACCATCCTGCTGGCAACAGGCGGTTACATGCTGATGCCTTTCGGCAGTACTTTTTCCCGGCATAACATGGGACTGTCACCACAGGATATTACCTGGCTGTATGTAGCTACGGGAGCCGTTTCACTGGTAGTCAGCCCCATTATCGGTAAGCTGAGCGATAAGGTGGGCAGGATCAATGTATTTTATGCTGCCACCTTATTGACCTGTATAATGGTCCTGATCTTCACAAGGCTGCACATTACGCCGTTATATCTTGCCATTATCATTAACGGATTGATGTTTGCGGGTGTACTGGGCAGGATCATTCCTGTTCAGGCATCGCTGGCCTCTATCCCTTCCCTGCAGGACAGGGGAGCTTTTATGAGTATCAATGCTTCCATTCAGCAGATCTCCGGCGGTTTTGCTTCCGTAATTGCAGGGCTGATCGTTTACAAGACCAGCAGCGGATTTTTGCTGAACTATGATATACTGGGGATTGTGATCGTTGGAGCTTTCATTATTACACTGGTAATGATGAACCGGTTAAACAAGCAGATCACGAATAATGCTGCGAATGCGGCTGTTGAGAAGAAGAAGGAAGACGTTGTTCCTGCATAAATTGCATAAAGAAAGGCGCCGGAGTTACCGGCGCCTTTCTTTATTTAAATAAGGGATTGTAGATCAGCCCCAGGATATTCCCCCAGGGATCTTTCACCATCGCCACCTGGATAGGTTCTCCCACCGTACGCGGTTCGCTGTGAGCAGTAGCCCCCAGTGATAACAGGTGTTCATAGGCAGCCTGGATATCCTCCACACCCCAATAAGTTTCCACTCCTCCGGCGCCGGGATGTTCTTCTCCCTTCGGTATTGGCTGCAGCCCCAGCTCATATCCTCCTATTTCAAATCCTACATAATAAGGCTCGTTGTAATAAGGAATTACACCGAATGCTTTGGTATACCACGCCGTTGCTTTTGGCAGATCATTTACCCTGTAAATGGTGGTGCGCAGACCTAAAAAATGTTTACTGATATTTGTCATAAAATGGCATTTGGCGAATATTTAACAAAACTGGTTAACGTTTGCCCAGTAAGGCTCTCCGCTAATATAACCCCTATCCTCCTAAATATTTATTTTTATTTCGTTCGTGGTAATTCACCGCATCGTAAATTTGTAATACCAGGCTCCTGACCCATCTCCTGGGATTCATCTAAAACAGTTCTTAATATGGAAAAGCATACCATTCGCGAAGCGTACAAACGCTACTGGCTCGAAAACGGTAAAAGACCCGTATCTGTTTTTGCCCTCTGCAAGATCATAGACATCCCCGAATCTGCATTTTATGAAAGTTATAGCTCATTGGACGGCGTTGAGTCAGACATCTGGCTGAGCTTCTTTGAACGTACGCTTGAACAGCTGCAGACGGATGAAACCTATCAGCAATATTCCGCGCAGGAAAAATTACTGGCCTTTTACTTTTTGTGGGTACAAAAACTGAAGGAAGACCGTAGTTACATCCTCCTGCAAAAAGAGCGCTACCAGTTCCCTTCCCCCGCGCAGTTTTCACAACTCTCTACTTTCAAGCAGGCCTTCTTTGAATACGCCACCAGCTTAATTAAAGAAGGATACCTCAGTACGGAGATCAAGGAAAGGAAATTCATTTCTGATAAATATGTACATGGGTTCTGGATGCAGGCATTATTTGTTTTAAAGTATTGGATAGATGACAGGAGCGTCAATTTTGAAATGACGGATGCTGCTATTGAAAAAGCCGTGAACCTGAGTTTCCAGCTGATCCATTCCAACACTTTGGACAGCCTGCTTGATTTCGGAAAATTCATCTTCACCAGGAAATAGCAGATATGAAGGAACAAACGAATATTCCTACAGGCAAAGTTGAAAGGGCGGGACGTTTTATGACAACCGGATTAAAAGTAGGAACGAACTATATCAAACATTACACCCGTAAACTGATGGACCCTTCCACTACGAAGGATGCCCTCCACCAGGAAAATGCGGAAGATATTTACGAAACATTGAGCAACCTCAAAGGCAGCGCCCTCAAAGTTGCACAGATGTTAAGCATGGATAAAGGCATGCTGCCAAAGGCTTATACAGAACGTTTTGCGATGAGCCAATACAGCGCACCTCCTTTATCCGGTCCTTTAGTGGTGAACACTTTCACGAAAACGCTGGGCAAAACGCCGGCGCAATTATATGACCAGTTTGATATGAAGGCATCCAATGCTGCATCTATCGGGCAGGTGCACAGAGCATCGAAAGACGGCAAACCACTGGCAGTAAAGATCCAGTATCCCGGCGTGGCCAACAGCGTTAAATCTGACCTGCGCCTTGTGAAACCCTTTGCCATCAGGATCGTGGGGATGAATGAAGTGGATATGGACAAGTACTTTGATGAAATTGAATCAAAGTTACTGGAAGAAACAGATTACAACCTGGAACTGCACCGTTCGCAGGAACTCTCTGCGCAATGCGCACATATTCCTAATCTTGTTTTCCCGGTGTATTACCCGGAGCTTTCCTCAGACCGGATCATTACAATGGACTGGCTGAACGGCCAGCATCTGAAAGAATTCCTGCTAACCAACCCTTCCCAGGAAGTGCGTAATAAGATCGGGCAGGCGATGTGGGACTTTTACCAATTCCAGGTACATAAACTGAAAAAGGTACACGCAGATCCGCACCCCGGTAATTTCCTGCTGCGGCCGGATGGTACCGTAGGGATATTTGATTTCGGTTGTGTGAAAGAGATACCGGAAGATTTTTATGTGAACTATTTCCTGCTCACAGATAAAGAGGTGTTGAAAGATGAAAAACGGCGCAGAGAGATCTACACCAATCTTGAAATGATCCATCCTTCGGATACGGAAAAAGAGATCACTTTCTTCTCGGGGCTTTTCCAGGAAATGATCCGCTTACTCACCCACCCTTTTACGGTAGAACGTTTCGACTTTGGGAATGAAGATTATTTCAATGAGATCTATGCCTATATGGATCACCTGTATAATCTCAAGGAGGTGCGGGAATCCAAAGTAGCGAGGGGAAGCAGGCATTCTCTTTATATTAACAGAACTTATTTCGGATTGTATTCCATGCTGAGCGACCTGAAGGCAGATGTGGTTACGGGGCAGGCAAGGATACAGGAGATGATCAATGCGTCTAACTAGAAATTAAAGCTGATTATATTATAGCCGTATCAAATTGATACGGCTTTTTTTATTACCGGAACTGAGTACCTCCCTCCCCAATCTGTCCCTATTTTTCAACCCTTATTTCCTGCTGTTTTCCTGCTGTTAGTGATGGACTGGATTTTGTCCTTTTCTCCCTAAAAAACGATAACCATGAAAAATCGAATCACACCCATTGGCATTATCAGCATTTTTGTTGTGATGATGCTGGCGCAGGCAAGTATCAGTTACTCCTCGCAGCCGGTTATAGCCGTTCAGCAGGAACAACAGGATACCATTCCAAAACACAAAAAGGATTCTTCCATGAAGAAGAAGAAAAACAAGGACAGGGACTGGCCAAAAGACACACTCAACAAGCCGCGCAGGGATACTTTTCCTGCTGCAAACAGGCCTTAAAGAGTAACGGCTTGTCAGGCCTCCTTCAGAAGCAGGCCCGACAAGCCTTTTCTTAATTAAAAACATTGTTATGAGTATAGGATTCTGGGTATTTGTAGGATTAATAGCACTGCTGGTGATCTATATTATCCTGCAAACCAATAGCCACACAAGAGACAAAGGAGTGGATAAACTTATCAACAGGAATAAACCTCCTTATGATATAGATAATAAAGCTGCGGGTAGCGGGGATTGAGGGATCTATGTCCTAATAGAAAGAGGTTTTTAAAAAAGAACAGCCTCTTTCTGTTTTAATAATTGTTGGCTACGTATGTTTTCAACCGAATTATAAAACAGAGTAAATAGGCATAAGCTTCCCAGCAAACCGTTGTGGGGCTGATAATCCTATCTCAAGCGATTTTCCCAAGTATTTCCAGACGTTATCTTCCGGAAGACTGTCCAGACGTTATCTTCCGGAAGACTGTCCAGACGTTATGCATATAATAATTGGAATCTCTCAGTGGCGGCTTACGGTAGATAATCTAAATGCAAAAACAGAAGTGGAGTATTTCACAACTGTTATCAACAATGCATTACTACATTATGAACCAGGGCTTCCTGGAGAAATAGAATATGAATTCATACCCTCACGGACGAAAGGTATTGGGCAAGAATTACGGAGTGGATATGTAATCATAGATAATCTCCACTCCCATTTGGAGCGGAGATTATTTTAACTTCTCTTTATTCCAAAGAACCTCTCCTGCAAAGCCTGGAAGATCACAAACAATACCGGGATAATAAATAACCCCAGCACCACACCAAACAACATTCCCCCGATAGCACTCGATGCAATGGAACGATTCCCCTGTTCTGTAGCTCCTTTCGCAAACAGTAATGGCAACAAACCAACGATGAATGCAAAAGAAGTCATGAGGATCGGCCGCAACCTGAGTGTGGCTGCTTCCAATGCTGCTTCCAGTAATGCTTTCCCTGCCCTTCTTCTCTGTATGGCAAACTCCACGATGAGGATAGCGTTCTTTGCTAAGAGACCTATCAACATGATCAGGCTGATCTGTACATAAATATTATTGGTTACATCCATCATGCGGATAAAAGCAAATACGCCGAGGATCCCTGTAGGCAATGATAACATGACCGCCATTGGAAGAATATAACTCTCATACTGCGCAGCCAGCAGGAAATACACGAACACTACGCACAATCCAAAGATGAAGAGGGTCTCTGAACCAGAGGATTGTTCTTCCCTTGCCATGCCGATGTATTCATGAGAGAATCCCATCGGTAATGCAGCAGCTACTTCATTCACCGCTTTCATGGCATCGCCGGAGGAGAAGCCTTTTTTGGCCTGCACACTTACCGTGATGGCATTTGCCTGGTTCAGGTGATTGATCACCTCAGGGCCATATACACGCTCCAGGTGAGCAATAGATCTTACCGGCACCATTTCTCCAAATGCATTTTTCACATGGATATGTTCCAGGCTGTTTTCATCCACACGGTAGGGAATATCTGCCTGTACCACTACGCGGTAGTATTTTCCGAAGCGGTTAAAATCGGAAGCATATACACTGCCGTAATATGCCTGCATGGTATTGAGTACATCACTTACTTCTACCCCCAGTTGTTTGGCCTTTACTTCATCCACTTCCAGTTGAAATTGCGGGAAGCTGGCATTGAAGGAAGTATAGGCAGTACCAATTTCAGGGCGTTCCTGCAAGGTGGCAATGAAACGGTCCGCCTCTCCTGCCAGTTTACTGATGGGGCCGCCGGTATTATCCTTCAGTACAACATCCAATCCGTCTACTGCTCCAAAACCCTGTACAGTAGGCATAATAAAGGTGAAGGAATTACCTTCGGGATAACTATAAAAGAGGGTATTTATAGAATCAACAATGCTGTTAATTTCTGAAAATTCCCCTCTTTCTTTTTTAGGCCGTAAAGTGGCATATATAGAACCATAGGAGGGTGAAACGCTGGCTGCCATGAGGTTCTCTCCTACCACCATGGAACTGAATTCCACCGCTTCCATCTGGTTGATCTTTTTGTGTACGCTGTCCAGCACTCTTTTCGTGCGGGCATATCCCGCACCGGGTTGCATATTCAAAGTGGAAATAACAATGTTCTGATCTTCTGTTGGAATAAAGGCTTTGGGTGTGGTACGTGCCAGTGCAAAAGTGGCAACCCCTGTCAGTAGTAAAGCACCCATTGCCAGCCACTTTCTGCCGATCAGGAAATGGGCTGCCCTGATGTATCTTGCAGACATTGCTTCAAATCCTGCATTGAAATAATGAAAGAAACGGCGCCATCCTTTCTTATTATCAACATGCCCCGTTTTTAATAACAACGCACATAATGCAGGGCTGAGGGTTAAAGCATTCACGGCTGAAAGTATAATGGCAATGGCCAGCGTAAAGGCAAACTGCCGGTAGAAAACGCCTACGGGGCCTTCCGTAAGACCAATGGGCAGGAACACCGCAGCCATTACCAGTGTGATGGAAAAGATGGCCCCGGTGATCTCGCTCATGGCAGTAACTGTAGCTGTTTTAGCATCAGTGCCATGGCCCATTTTGCTATGTACTGCTTCCACTACCACTACAGCATCATCTACCACAATCCCAATGGCCAGCACCAGCGCAAACAAGGTCAGGAAGTTGATGGTGAGGCCAAACAACTGCATGAAGAAAAAGGTACCGATGATAGAAACCGGTACTGCAATTGCCGGGATCAGGGTAGAACGAAAATCCTGTAAGAAGATGAACACTACAATGAATACAAGAATGAAAGCTTCTATCAGCGTGCCTTTCACTTGTGCAACAGCTTCGTCCAGGAAACCTTTGGTGCTGAAGCTTACGAGGTATTCCAATCCTGATGGGAAAGATTTCTTTGCATTCTCCATCACTTTCAATATCTCCGTTTGAATATCATTTGCATTGGAACCCGGCGTCTGGTAAATGAACATACCTGCATCCGGCCGGCCTTTGGAGGTTACGGCGGAAGCATATGCATGGTCCAGCGATCCTAATTCCACACGGGCTACATCTTTCAGGCGCATCACTTTCCCTCCCGGCTCTGCACGGATCACAATGTTTTCATAATCCGGTTCCTTATTCATTTTTCCTTTATAACGGATCGCATATTCATACGCTACTGCACTTCCTTCTCCCAAACGGCCCGGCGCCGCTTCCAGGTTCTGGTTGTTGATCGCATCTATCACTTCCTGCGGGCTCATGTTGTAAGCTGCCAGCTGTGCAGGATTCAGCCAGATGCGCATGGCGTAATCCTTACTCCCGTACATTGCTACCTTGCCCACCCCCTGCACCCTTTGAATTTGAGGAATAAGGTTTATGAGCATATAGTTATTGACGAACTCTCCATCATAACGGCCGTCCGTTGCCAGCAGATCGATGAACATGATCATGCTGTTCTGTTGTTTGGATGTGATCACACCTGCCTGCACCACTTCTTTCGGTAACTGGTTGGTGGCCTGTGCAATACGGTTCTGAACGTTAACGGCTGCCTGGTCCGGATCGGTACCCGGTTTAAAAAAAACGGAGAGCACCAAAGTGCCGTCGTTAGAGGAGGAAGAAGACATATACGTCATATTATCCACCCCATTGATCACCTGCTCCAGGGGAGTAGCTACTGCGCGGGCCACGGTTTCTGCATTGGCGCCGGGGTACCTGGCAGAAACAGCCACAGAAGGAGGCGCAATATCAGGGAAGATCTCCATGGGCAGGCTCTTCAAAGCCAGCAATCCCAGGATGAGCAAAATGACGGATACTACAGAGGCCAAAACGGGCCTGTCGATTATTTTTCTGAGCATAATAATTAGGGAAAACCCGTTTTTTACTATGCAAAAATGTTGGGAATAAAGGGCCTAAACAATCAGGGAACAAAGATTCCATAAGGGATAAATTTATCCCTATGCGCCACTGGCGGGTATTGGCGGATACCTTTTCAGACCTCCCCGCATTATGATATATTTGTTGTCCTTAAACCCTCAGACATGTATGTAAAAAAGCTCCCGGAATCACTGGAATATGGTGTGAACATGACGATCAAGGTATTGGGCGGGAAATGGAAGGCCTGTTTACTGGATAGTATCCATTCCGGCATCCGCAGGCCCAGTGATCTGCACCGCAGTATTCCCGAAGCCCCTGCCCGGGTGCTGAACCAGCAACTGAAAGTGCTGGAGGAGTTACATATCATATATAAAAAAATCTACCCGGAAGTACCCCCCAAAGTAGAATATTACCTCACGGAATGGGGCACCAGCCTGCTTCCGGTGATTATGCAGATGGAAAGCTGGGGGAACAATTATTTTGAAAAATCCACTGAAAATTCCCTATTGCGTAAATAAAATTCCGCATCCGATCTACCCGGCCACTCATTGTACCTGAATTTTGCGGCGGACTAAAGACCGGCGGTTTCTTACCGCTATCAGCCAATAAATATATTACGATGAGAAAATTTACAGCGTTTATCCTCCTGCTCATGGTATCTGCCATCAGCCTGCGGGCAGAAATTCCAACCGGGCATATCAAAGGCACCATCAAAACCAACGATGGACAACTGGCTCCTTTTGTATCGGTTCAGATCAAGGACAAGAACCGCGGGGTAATAACAGACGAAAAGGGCGTATTCAATTTTCGCAGGATCGCTCCGGGGCAATATACACTTCTCGTATCCCTGCTGGGCTATGAAACCGCGGAACAGCAGGTTACCGTAACTGCTAATGAAACAACTACTGTAAATATAGAGATCAAAATTTCCAATACGCAGTTGCAGGAAGTGATCATCAAGGGTAATCAGAATAAATTCGGCAGAAAGGAAAGTGACCAGGTAGCGCGTTTGCCGATCAAAAATATTGAAAACCCACAGGTGTATAATGTGATCGGGAAAGAACTGATGAAAGAACAGGTGATCACTACTTTTGATGATGCGGTCAAAAATGCACCGGGCGTGAGCCGCCTATGGTCTTCTACCGGCCGCCCTGGTGATGGTGCCGGCTATTTCTCCATACGTGGTTTTGCTGTGCAGCCTACCATGATCAATGGTATTGCAGGTCTGACCAATGGCTCTATCGACCCGGCTAATGTTGAAAGGATTGAAACTATCAAAGGGCCTTCAAGTACACTGTTCGGCAGCAGCCTGATCTCCTTCGGCGGATTGATCAATATTGTGACCAAACGCCCTTATGAGAACTTCGGTGGCGAGATCAGTTATACCGGTGGTGGTTTTGGCCTGAGCCGTATCACCGCTGATATCAATACGCCATTGAATGATGATAAAACTGCTTTGCTGCGTTTCAATGGTGCTTACCATTCTGAAAACAGTTTCCAGGATGCAGGGTTTAGGAAGTCTTTCTTCCTGGCTCCCAGCTTATCCTACAAGGTGAGTGACAAGCTCTCCTTCCTGGTGAATGCAGAGATCTACAATGGGGAAGGCACCAACCCGCTAATGGTTTTCCTGAACCGTAGCCGTCCTTTGAAAGCTACTACGCCAAAGGAACTCAACATGGATTTCAACCGTTCCTATACTGCTAACGATATCACGAACAAAACACCAACCGTAAACATCTACGGCCAGGCTAATTATAAGCTCTCCGATAAATGGACTTCTCAAACGAACCTCTCCAGGAGTGTGCGTAAAAGTGAAGGGTATTATTCTTACGTGATGTTCCTGGACCAGGGCCTCCCTGCCGGCCAACCCGTGGTGCAGAATGACACACTTATCAGCCGGTTCGTGTATAACCAGAATTCTATTTCTACCACTACGGGCGTACAGCAGAACTTCATCGGCGATTTCAAGATCGGCAAAATGAGGAACAGGGTTGTGTTTGGATTGGATTACCTGAGCCAGCAGACCACCAATAATAACTCGCCTTATCTGACCTTTGATTATGTGAACGTAACGAATGCAAAAGATCCCCGTTATGGTCAACTGAACAGGCCTGCTGTAGATGCGAAGCTGGCGGCCATAGTAGGCGGAAAACAAATGAACAGTACCACGAACGACACTTACAGTGCATATGTGTCTGATGTATTGAACATTACAGAGAAGTTCATTGCCATGGCAAGTGTACGGGTGGACTATTTCGATAATAAAGGCGCTAACGATCACCTGACGGGTGTGAAGGGAGCCGGTAAATATGATCAGCTGGCTGTATCTCCCAAATTCGGGTTGGTTTACCAGATCGTAAAGGATAAGATAGGGATCTTTGCCAATTACATGAATGGTTTCAAGAACCTGGCTCCTGTTGTACAACCTCCTCAGCTTAACCTGGACGGTGTACTCAAACCTCAGCAGGCTAACCAGTTTGAAGGAGGTATTAAGCTGGATGCGCTGGACCATCGGTTGAATTTCACAGCGAGCTATTATGACCTGCTGGTTACCAATATGACCCGCGGTGCTGTGATGAGAGTTGAAAATGTTGACTACAACTATACAATCCAGGATGGCTCTCAACGCAGTAAGGGCGTTGAACTGGACCTTGCCGCGAATCCTGTGAACGGGCTGAACATCGTTGCCGGTTATTCTTATAACGACAGCAAAATGGAAAAGTCCGCAGTGTTTGTGTTGGGTAGAAGGCCTGTTACGGCTGGTCCTGAGCACCTGGCGAACCTTTGGATCAGTTATACTATTACCGGCGGTAAGGCGCAGGGTTTGGGTGCTGGTGTAGGTGGAAATTATGCGAGTGATAATAAGATCACAAATGATTCCAGGACGGGGGTGTTTACTTTGCCTTCTTATGCTATCCTGAATGCGAGTGTGTTCTATAATGCAAAGGCTTTCCGCCTGGCGTTGAAGCTGGATAATGCTACGAATAAAGAATATTTTGGTGGATGGACGACTGTTGAAAAGCAAATGCCGAGGCGTTTGGCTGCGAGTGCTACGTTCAAGTTCTAATATTATTTTTGGAAACGTTTAAGAGAGGGTGTTCTTTCAGGGCACCCTCTTTTTTTTGGGGACACGGTTGTCTTCAAATTATTCCGCCGCTCCCAATAAGCATAAAAAAAATTCGACCGAAAAAACTAGCCCGGTGGTTATAAGAGGCAAGAGGGAACAGTTTTCGGACGAATTTTTTTTATGCTTATTTCCGCTGGTGTTTTTTTGGTTGGGAGTTGAGTGGTGTTTGTTCTTGTTCAGGTATATACTGTCGCTGAAGGGAGTGACACAACGGCGGCTGATCGTTGATCAAAAGCTGGTCCCAAAACTATCTTTGGCACTACTTTGAGTATAGGATGGGAGAAGGATTACCCTATCTTGAGCCTATGTCAAGCCTATGTTAAGAGTGGGATGGTAGTACCTTAACAAAGAGGGCACCCTTGATGGGGCGCCCTCTTTTATTCTTTATGCATTGATTATTAGAAACTTACGGAGATGTTCTCTGCGCCCAGTTGTTTGTGCAGGAGGAGTAGGATCTCACTTCTTGCTTCGGCGGATTTGGCAACGTCTATGCTCCAGCAGAAGGCCTTCAGTTCAAAACCGTCTTCCATCACTTTGGTAAACAGGATCTGTGGCTCCCGGGTGGTGACTATGTATTTGGATTGAAGGATGGCCTTTTTGATAGTGGCCGATACTACCTCCATATCCGTGTTGCCGGTGACGGTCAGGTCTATTTCCAGGCGCTGCTGGCTATTGGTGAGGGTCCAGTTTACGATCTGCTGGGAGAGGATGTCTCCGTTGGGAATGATCACTTCTGCGCCGTTCTGGGTGAGCAGGGTGCTGGAACGCAGGCCTATTTCCCTTACGCGGCCGGATTTATCTCCGATCTCTACTACATCCCCGATTTGCAGGGGCCTGTCGAATATGAGGATAATGCCGGATACGAAGTTGTTCACGATATTCTGCAAGCCGAGACCAATACCTACACCTAAGGCCCCCAGCACGATGGTGATCTTGTCTACCGGAACGCCTGAGGCAGCAACAGCCAGGAGGTAACCGAGGCAAAGTAGTATCAGTCTTGCTATGAGCAGGCGTGAACGCTGCCCCTTGTTACTTATCTCATCATCGTTACCTGTATCACCAAAGAAGTAACCTACGTACTTCTGCAATAAGTGTGCTATCCAGATGATCAGGAAGAACAATAATATACCGCCGATGGTAAAGGAGGCATTTCCGATGCTGCGGGGTGCTTCCAGGAATTCTATCAAACCGTTTAATACAGTGGTATAGATATTCAGGTTGGTGGTGAACACGATCAGCCACAGGATCACCACCAGGAATAAAACCGGGCGGCGGAAACTGGTAAGCACATGCTGGAATTCAAAGTGGGTGGTAACGCCTCTTTTGATCCGGCTGGTAACGATCTGCAACAGGATGGCTTCCATACAGATCTTGCTGAATACGGCAAGGCCCACCGCCTGCGTAAAGGCGAAAATAGCAGCGTGACCAAAGATCTGCGCAAGTGAAAAACGGCCGAATAAATTAAAGAAGATGGCCAGGATATTCATGATATTATGCAGGATGATCACAAAACGCAGGAAACCTCTCAAATGCAGGTTTTCCTTTAGTCTTGTGAGGAAGAGCCATCCGAACACAACAGACAGGATATTGAGGATGATGAACCAGCTGCGTTGCCAGAAACTTGGATCGATGATATGATGTGCGAAAGAGAAGAAGATATATAACAACACCATCGCGATCCAGTACAGGAATAACCTGCGAGGCCACTTCTTCCAGCAGATGATGGTGAGGATGATCAGTAACAGGAACTGCATGGATTCAATGTATGCAGAAGGTGCATGCAGATCGAACAGGGGAGCGATGGAGAACATGATCACGAAAGAGGAAACAATGTAACCGGAGGGCAGGTACACGAATTCCATTTCGCGGATAGCCCCCATGCCATTGAGACGGCGGAGAGCCCGGATGCTGCGGAAGATCCAAATAAAGAACAGGATGCCAATGAGCAACAGGAATAATCTTTTATTGCCGCTGTCTTTAAAATAATAGTCCAGTGCTTTCCTTTCTCCCCTGACTGCTTTGTAAAAAGAAGAACGGGTAGCAGCAGATATATCCAGTGTATCCTTTTCCCAGAGGTAATTATATTCTTTCCCAAAAATGCGGGTGGCAGAAGTGTTCAGGAGGTTGTTCACTTTGTCCAGCAATTTGGAAGTGGTGATGGCATTGGCAGAAGTATGTGTTTGCAGCAGGTTGATGGTGGCCAGGCTTTCCCGGAGATGGCGGGTGCTGCTGCGCCAGGCTTCCCGCATATCTTTTAACTGCGGCGCAAACTGGATGCGCAGCAAAGAGTCTCTCATCAGTTGACGGAGTACGGTATCACTTCTGAGGGTTGCCAGGTTATTCCTGAGATTGTTCAGTTTGGTTTCGGAACTGTCCAGCAGTTTGCGGTGTGCCCTGAGGTCCGTCTGGATGTTTTGCAGCAAAGTCCTGAACACCTGGAGGTTGCGGAGGTTGAGGGCCTGGCTGTTGTTAAGCACATTGTCTTTCAGTACACTGAGCACGGAATCACTGTCTGCCAGTTTTGCAACGATCAGGTCTATACCTATCCCCAGTTCACTTTTGTTATCAATGTTATCCAGTACTACGTAAGAGTTCTCGATCTTCAGCTGATAATCGCTGCTGGTGAGGGCAGTGGAATCAGAAAAGATGGCAGACATTCCTCCACCTCTTCTTGTGCGGGTAGAATCTCTTTTTATACGGGATGTGTCCTGGGCAACAGTGACCAATGTGGCTAACCCGAAGATGCAGCATAAAAGCAGCCGGTTTCTCATGAAGTGATGTTTTTCTGTAGCTAAGCTATGAAAAGAAATTAATATGTGAGGTAGGGATATGAAAAAAGGCCTCATTAGAAAATGAAGCCCTTTAGCTTATGAGAAATCCAATCGACCTTTTATCTTCTTTTCCGGCGGATCAGTAATGCCACAGCGGAAATAAATAATACGGCAGGGAGGAGAACGAGTAAAATGATCCGCAGAATGGTCACATCCTCTTTAGCGATCAGGATCTTACTATCAGGTGCTTTAGGCCGGGATACATCTACCGGGTATTCATCATAGCTCAGCCATTTGAACATTTCGAACATAAAAAAGAAATTTCCAACCCTTATGTTATAACGGTTGAGTTCCGGAGCGCTCATAAAGTCTGCATCACCTAATACCATGATCCGTTGTTCTTTTCCTTTCGTTTGCCTGGTTAGTGAAACGGCGATGGGGGTAGTGGCTTTCACATCACCTGTTGACGGATCAAATTGCACATATCCGGTATCCTGGTTCAGCTGGCCAGTTTTGTTCCAGCTTTTGCTGCTATCTGTAGCCAGGATCTCTGTTACTTTAAAATCACTTTGTGTATACTGTACTCCCACTGAAGAGATCATAGACATTTTCACACTATCCGTCCAGAAATTTTTATAGTTACCGGAGGTGGCGGCCGCAGCTGTTGTGATATATCCCATTACGAGGTCAGGAGAGAAATCCCTGCTTTCATGTAACAGGATGCCTTCTTTCAGTTGCACGCCCAGTTTATTTAAGAGTGGGTTTAATACTTCCTGGCGGCCGGGTTCTCCGGCAATCAACATATTTCCCCCACGATCTATGTAACGGATTATTCTTTCGGATACGGCGGGTGGCAATGTTTTTTTAGGATCTGCAATCACGAGTACGGCAATATCTTCCGGCACATCACCTTCTTCCAGCGAAAGGGCTGTTACATCAAATCCCTGGTTCACCAGTGATTTCCGGTAGCTGAGTTCAGCTGTACTGCCTTTGTAATCTTTATCCCCTACCTTATCGATGGCACGTTCATTATTCCCGGTGAGGAAACCAATCTTTGGAGGTGTTACCACTAATCTTTTGATGGCAGCAAGCACTTCTGCTTCTCCGGGATTAGGATCCATTTCTCCTGCATACTCCCTGAGGAAAGACCGCTTACCATTATATTCCAGGCATCTTACAAAACGGTTTTCCTCTGGCCGCAGATCAATGATCTTGCGGATCTCTGCCGGTGGCATGAACATTTTCAGGCTCAGTTCCCGCGCTTTTGCCATTCTTTTTGCAAGCGTATCTAATGATACCCCTTTGTTGCCTTTGTATAACCATTCTGCCATAGAGGTATCATAGTAGTATACATAGTTTATTTTCATGTCAGGCATGAAGCGCTGATAGGGTTGCCAGAAATTCACATCTTTGTTACGGCTTTTGGGAATGCCCATATGCCAGAAATCATCCATCAGGTTCACATAGGTGGTCACCTTCAAAGGTTCTTTCAATTGTTTGATGATCTGCTGGCTGGTGGCAGTGAGCGTTCTGGTTTTAGTGGCAGTCATATCAGCATACAACGCGAGCCCTGGCCGGGAGCTGATGTACCCCAGCATTAATACTGTTACTGTGAGAAGTGAATAGCGGGCTATCTTTACCCACAATGGTTTTGCTTCCCTGCCGGATTGCAGCAACATAATACTAAGCCCCAGGAACAGCGTAATCACCAAAACAAAATAGCAGAGGTCTTTACTAATGATCAGGCCATCCCTCATCTGATCAGCTCTTCCGGAGATAGAAAGGAAATAGGTGAGGTCCCTTACAAAATTCACATCCTGCCATAAGAGACCTACATAGTTCAAAGCGGCAAGTACTACCAGGGTGCTTACAGCAGCCACTACCTGGTAAGCAGTAAGGCTGGACATAAACAGGCCAATGGCAGCATACGCACAGATCAACAGGTAGATACCAAGCAGACCGGATGTTATATACAGCATATCAAAAGACTGTATCGAATACATACCAGCCACTGCGAATATTGCCAGTATAGCTATCAGTAACAGGCAATAGACCATCATGGCCAGGTATTTTCCGAGTATGATCTCCCGGGTCTTAACAGGGGATGATAATAAGAGCTTGATGGAACCACTGCTCAGTTCCCGGCTCATTAGCCCCATAGTAAGTAAGGGTATGTACAGGTATACATTCCGTTGGATCTCTGAGAATAAACCCAGCGGGCCGCCAAAGATGGCAGAGGTAATGAAGCTCAGCCTGCTGCCCATTTCCTGGTAGCCTGCATAGAGCTTCAATTTATCTACAAATGTAAGGCCGGTTTGAAATGTAAAAACGATCAGCACCAGCCATGCGATGGGAGAGAAAAACAGTGTGCTTAATTCAACTCTTGCTATTCTGAGTGTAACTTTCATTGCTTAATATTAATTGGTGCTTTTACCTGATAACTGTGCAAACACTTCATCCAAAGAACTTCTTTCCAGGTTGATCTCTGTTAAGCGCCATCCATTCGCTACACTGGTTTCCACTATCCTTTCCGTGATATGTTTCACACCCGAAAAATGCAGGCGGAAGGTATTTCCGTATTGCAGTGCTGCTTTTGTAATACCTTCTATAGCCTGCAAAGCTGCAAGTGCAGGCGGGTTTTCGAAGGATACGATGAGGCTATGCGGTACGATGTAGTTGTTGAATGCATCTATCGTATCTGCAAACACCATTCTCCCGTTTTCGATCATTTTGATGTCTTTGCAGGTAGCTTGTATTTCTGAGAGGATATGCGAAGAGAAGATAACCGATCTTTCTTCCGCTATTTCTTTGATCAATGCCCTTACTTCAGTGATCTGGTTAGGATCTAATCCATTGGTAGGTTCATCAAGTACCACCAGGCCCGGTTTATGAATGATGGCCTGGGCAATCCCAACCCGCTGACGGTAACCGCCGGAGAGGTTTTTGATGAGGCGTTTGGAAAAATGCGCAATGCCACATCTGTCTTTTGCCTCCGCCAGCGCAGTTGGAATGTTTTTCTTTTCCATTAAGCGGATGTACGCACAATGGGTCAGGTATTCATCTACCGTGAGATCAAGATGCAGGGGAGCGCTCTGAGGTAAGAAACCGATCTTTTTCTTTGCTTCTTCCGGTTGCCTGCGCATGTTGAGGCCGCCTATATACACTTCCCCTTCTGTTTGATTCAGCACCCCACACATGATATTCATGGTAGTGGATTTACCGGCGCCATTTGAACCCAGCAATCCAAGCACACCTTTCTGGCTGATCTCGAAATTAATATCCCGGATAGCCCAGGCAGTACTATACCTGTGCGAGAGTCCGCGGACGCTCACAATACACTCATTGGTCATATTTTTTCTGCTTAGTGTTTTTTAATTATAACCGGGGTTTTGATGTCCCTGTAAACCAGGAGCGGTATTCACTTCCCCTGATGGTAATGGATATAATGCGCGGAATGGCTGCCAGGTAACAGCAGGGTTTTTCTGCGGCGTTACTATGGTCATCACAGCATTCAGCCTGTCTGTACGTTTCAGGTCAAACCAGCGGTGGCCCCATTCCACGAATAGCTCTACCTGGCGTTCATGTTCTACCGCCTGGATTGCAGCGTCCTGCGACATTGCTTTGGAAAGGTCCGGCAGGTCTCCCGGATTGCTTCCACGGGCGCGTTTCCGGAGGGCGTTGAGATCATCGATGCCCTCTCCTACTTTATTTTGTTTGATACGTGCTTCTCCCCTGATCAGGTATTGTTCTGCAAGGCGGAGCATCATGATGTATTCTGTGATGGGTTTGTCTATATCCCATACTTTGTACTTGTTCGCAAATTTAAAGCCGGAGCTGTCGCCTATCCATTTGGTGCTGCGGGTGTCTCCGGTTTCAAAAGCGTTTTTCAGGAAGGTGCTGATCACAAAGGGGTATTCAGGTCTGGGGCCGTTGGGAATACCGGGTGTAGTTCTCAGGATAAGGGCCTTGCCATCCATGGTATTGAACCGAGCCTGCAATGCAGGCAGTTGCCAAATGGCTTCTTTGCTGCTACGCAGGAAAACGCTGTTCAGTTCCGGCAGTTCGTAGATGGGGTTTGCGATCACTTCGGATGCTTCAGCTTCTGCTTTGGCATATTCTTTCAGATAGAGATAAACCCTTGCCAGCATCGCTGTGGCTACTGCTTTTGTGGGACGAAGGCGTTCTGTGGAAACGGTGGTGATATCTGCATTAAAATATTTATCGCTCAGCAATGCTTTTGCTGCTATCAGATCATTTACGATCAGTTGATAGATCTGCTCAGAAGCAGTACGGCCTTTGGTGATGTTCTCCTGGTAATCTGTAGAAGTAATGAGGGGCACATCTCCATAAATATTCACGAGATAGAAATAACAGAATGCGCGTGCAAACCTAGCCTCTCCCATCAATTGATTCCTTACCGGATCTGTAACACCTTTTGAAACAGGCAGCATTTCCAGCGCATCGTTTGTGGTGTAGATATATTTATACATATCATACCACCAATAGGTGCCGTCTTTCATGATCCTATTGCTATACATGTCCTGTGTGAACAAGTCCGATGCAGCTGCGGCATTGAGGTCATCTCCTGAAATACTCATCAGGATGGGGATACCGGCTGTACCTTCTGAAAATGATCCAAAATCGGAAAAGAGCCTGGATAATACGGAGGAGGCTGTTTTGTTATTAGCATATACTGCCTGGTACCCGATCTTGTTACCGGGGGCCGATGGATCAACGAGTTTTTTACAACCTGTTTGCAGTAATGCGATAAGTATGAAGAGTTTTATTCCTGATTTCATGATAATACTTTAAATGGTGATCTTAATACCGGCAGTTAACACGCGCAGTGGAGGAAGGCTGCTGCCACTCTGATTTTCAGGGTCCATGCCTTTGAAATTTGTAATAGTGAACAGGTTCTGTGCCTGAAGGAATAACCTGGATTGCTGTAAGCCGATCTTCCGGTTGATCTCTTTAGAGAAGCTGTAAGTGAGTTGTATATTCTTTAGGCGGACAAAAGAAGCATCTGAATAAGAACCGTCACTTTCCCGGAAATAAGTATTGGGCCAGCCCAATGCCCTGTCTGCATTGAACCGTTGGTTCATGCTGATATCCCCCGGTTTTTGCCATCTGTTGAGCACTTCAATATGCTGGTTCCCCTGCATACCTGTACCTGCCCCTGCCAATACTGCTCCGCGATAAGCCTGCCCGATCTGTTTTGCAAACTGGAAAATGAAATCCAGATCAAATCCTTTATACCTGATGCTGTTCTGAAAACCACCATAATACTCAGGTGTTCTGTTCACCGCCCCCACTTTATCCGTGAGGCTGTTCAGGCTCAGGGATTGTTTTTTGTTATCCTTATCCAGGAACTGATACATACCGGTAGCAGGGTCTACTCCTACATAGCGATATACCCTGAGGATATCCAGTGATTCGCCAATGGTGAGTGTAGATTTGTAACTGGTATTTTCAATACCGGGGAAGGCCACCAGTTTGTTTTTAGCAAAGGAGATATTGAATGAGCTGTTCCAGGTAACTTCACCGATCTTTACATTATTGGTACCCAGTACAAATTCCCATCCTTTATTTTCTACTACAGCGGGCCAGTTGGCGGTTACCTGTGTAAAACCGGTATGGGCAGGAACACGGTATCCTACTAACTGATTACCGGAACGATTGTTATAGTAACTGGCGCTGACAGAGATCAGATCACGCAGGAAACCAAATTCCAATCCACCCTCCAGCTTCTTGTTCACTTCCCATTGATAATAAGGATTGTGCAGGTTGTTAGGTCCTAATCCTCTCACGCCCTGGTAAGGGTTTCCGCCGATAGTATAATAGCGCATGAACTCGTAATCTCCCACTGCATCGTTACCGGTTGTACCATAACTACCCCGCAGTTTACCGAAACTGATAAAGGGCAGATGGTTTTCGATAAAGTTTTCTTTGGAGAAGATCCAGGCTGCACCCACGGCACCGAAATTCCCAAAACGGTTATCAGGCCCGAACCTGTCTGAACCATCCCTTCTCATAGTAAGGTTCAGGATGTATTTCTCTTCTACGTTGTAGTTAAATCTTGCGAACAGGGAATTGTATTTGTAGCTCCTGATCAGGGAATTCATGGGCATGATAGAAGAAGCTGAGGCCAGGTTCCCGATCAGTCCATCACTGATAAATCCGGAAGCGCTAACATATTGGCCATTAGCTGTATTCTGCTGAATGGTAGATCCCACTAAAGCATTCAGGCGGCCTTTCCAAAGATCTTTGGTATAAGTGATCTGTGGTTCTATCAGCCATGTTCTGTTATTACTGTTAGAGAACTCTGCAGACCCGTTTATATTGTAGATCGGGTTGTAAGAAGAGATGGGGAAGTTAGCCGTTTCATCCACATGCATAAAAGTATAACCGAAAGTGGATTTGATATCCAGCCCTGGCAATACCTGGTAACTGACAGCTGCATTGGTGATAAAATTGTTCACTTTACGGCCGAACCTCGCTGTTCCCCTGGCAATAGGATTCGTCCAGTTACCATTTGCCCAGTTTAGCGAACCGTCCGGATTATACAACTTCGGTGCAATAGGAGGTAATGAAAAGGCAAGGTCAACGATGTCATAACGTGGAAGGTTATTATTTCCTATAGTATATCCTCCGGTGATCAGTACTTTTAATTTCTGATTATCTGAGCTGCTGTTGATATTAAAATGCATTGTTCCCCGCTGGTCTGCATTGTTTCCCGGAAATACAGTTGTTTCCCGGTGATAACTTCCACCTATCAGGTATTGCGTTTGCGAATTTCCACCAGTCATGGATAATTGCGCATCCGTATAGGAGGCAGTGTTGCCAATGAATTCTTTCTGCCAGTCCGTATACCTGGTAGTATCATAGTTTTTCAGATCAATAGCGCTGGTCACAGTCGGGAGTTTCCAATCCACTCCGTCATTCCTGTATGCTTCATAGCGCATATCCAGGTATTGCCTGGTGTTGAGCATGGGCATCATTTTGGAAACAACAGCGGTACCCTGTGTAATATTTGCGGTGATGAGGGTTTTACCTACTTTCCCTTTTTTAGTGGTGATCAGGATCACACCATTCGCACCACGGGAACCATAAATAGCAGTGGCATCTGCATCTTTCAATATATCGATGGATTCAATATCCTGGGGGTTGATAAAGTTGAGCGGACTTCCTCCATTGGTGAGATCATTGGGGGCAACACCCATCACCATACTGGCGAGATAAGGCACACCATCAACAATGTATAATGGATCGTTTGCAGTAACACGGATACTGTTGCGGCCACGGATCTGCACTTTAAAAGAGCCACCGGGTACACCGGTACTTTGTGTGATCACCATGCCTGGTACCCTTCCCTGAAGGGCTGAGAGCGGATTGCTCACAGGTTGCCTTTCGATATCTTCTGCTTTAACGGTTGAAATGTTACCGGTATTGAAACGTTTGGAGGTAGTACCATAGGCCATGATCTGCACTTGGTCCAGTTTATTTTCAGAGGGAACAATTCGAATTGTTATACCTGTTGAAGCATTGCCATTGATACGGAATGTTGCTTCTTCAAAACCTACAAAGCTCACCAAGAGTACATCCCCTTCCGAAGCATTGATCATAAAACGACCGTTGGCATCTGTAACCGTACCGCTTTTACTACCTTTGATCTTCACAGAAGCGCCGGGAAGTGGAGTACCATCAGCAGATAGTATTGTTCCCGTAACAGGAATAAAAACCGGTGCTGTTGCCAGATCCCTGCGGGACAGCATGATGGTTTTATCTGCCATTTCATAAGTGATCGGCTGGTCTTTCAACACCGCAGCTAAAAAGTCTGTCAACGGCATATTCTGTACCGTCAGGGAAACAGACTTCGCATTGCGGAGCAGGTCTTTGTTGTAGAAAACAACATACCCTGTCTGCTTTTCAATAGCAGAAAAGATCGTTTCCAGCTTAACGTCTTTACCCGCAAGCGTAACCACCTGCGACCATCCTTTTGCGCTTACCTGCAAAAAGGCGACGGTTAGAAAAATGAAGGTCAGTTTCATCGCATTCACAATTGTTTTGTTCACTGTGAGCGGAAACATCCGTCTCATCAGCATCAGATCTTTGGTTGTGAACCAGCCTTGTGAATTTGGTTGGCTTAGGCCAGGCACAGGGATTGGCCGGTTACAATTAGCATTTTTTTGCATAGATTGCAATAGTTTGGTTGATTAAAAATTGAGTTTGAACGCTCTGATTTGGATTTGACTGAACGACCTGCCGCTACAGATCTCCAGTCTGTGGCGGTTTCATTTTCAGCCGGTTCCGGTTATATATACATGTCTAAGGTGTTACGATCAGTTTAGGCCCTTCTTCCATCCGGAATTGTACGCCTGCTCCTTTTAGTCCTTTCAATACGTCTGACAGTTTAATGTTCCGGCTCATTTTACCACCGAATTCAATATCCGGCACGTTTCCTTCGTAGCTGATATCTATATCATACCAGCGGGCAAGCTGGCGCATTACTTCTTTGAGATGTGCGTCCTGGAAATTGAAAAACCCATTCTTCCATGCCATGGTTTTATCAAGGTCTGTATTGGACAGTACCAGAATACCCTTGTTAGAGATTTGTGCCTGTTGGCCCGGTGCAAGCACTACTTTTTCTGTGCCGGCATTTACACGTACAGCGCCTTCCAGCAGGGTAGTACGGATATAATCTTCGTCCCGGTAAGCATTGATATTAAAATGAGTGCCTAAGACCTCTATGGAAGTTTGGTTATTCACTTTCACCTTAAAAGGTGCCTGTGCCTGTTTTGCCACTTCAAAATAAACCTCTCCGGAGATCTCCACATTTCTTTCATCGTCCGGGAAGGCGGTTGGATAGGTGAGGGAACTTTCTGCGTTGAGCCATGCTTTTGTACCATCCGGTAGTTGAATGCGGAACTGGCCTCCACGGGGTGTTCTAAGCGTATTATAACTTACGGCTTCTACTACTTCGTACTGAAGCTGATCGCCCTGCTGGCGGATACCCTGTCCGATCATACGATTGCCGGCACTGTCCAAAGTAACGGTGGAACCATCTCCTAGTGTAAGGATGGCTTTACTGTTGCCCGGGTTGACGTCCTGTGTTAAAGGAGGAGAGATTTTCCTGGGAGCCGGCTGCCAGAAGTAAGTTCCGGCAGCCAGCGCTATGATCAGAATGGCGGCGGCATAGCGGAACCAGGACCTTTTGAACAGCTGAACACGGGGAACAGGTATGGGGCGGTCCTCTGACTCAAAGATTGCCGCCATAATAGACTGCATGGTATCCGCTGAAATATCTTCCAGTTCTTTAGGTGATTCCAGTAATTGTGTAATGTGAGATCTGATCTGTTCCTCATTCTCTGCGTTTTCCAGCAGGGTATGTAATTCCTGCTTCTCTTGTGCCGTAGCACGTTGAGTAAGACATAAATTAAACAGGTCTTCCAATCTATTTTGAGACATGATCCTCCCCTTTTACCTATATAGTGTGGTTAAAAATTAAAGTTGGGGGGTTAATGGATAAATATTCTTTTATTTAATATTAATGAGCAGCAACAAAACGCTGAGTGGCAATTGCGCGAGGCAATAGGCCCTTACTTTACGGGTGGCTTCTTCCAGGTTGTGCTTGACTGTTTCCGGAGAAACATTCATAGCTTTTGCCGCTTCTTCCCGTTTCAGGCCTTCCTGCCTGATCAGCTGATAAGTTTGTTTCTGGCGTGCCGGCAGCCGGTCTATGGCTTTTTGCAGTAAGGTGGTGTATTCTTTCTCCTGGAGCTGCTGTTCTGGTTGCAGGGCGGAGATCATTGATCCTTCCAATCCTTCTGTGGTATCGGTTCCTTTCTCTTTCAGCGAGCGCTGGAAGCTGTTATAAATTGTATTCCTGGCCACGGCATTGAGCCATGCAGGGAAATTGTCTATGGTTACCAGGTCTTTACGCTGAAGCCATACCTTCAGGAAGATGTCCTGCAGTGTTTCCTCAGCCAGCACGGTAGAATGCAGCAGGCGCAGGGCAGTGGTATAGATATTCTTTCTATACTCCTCCACCATCTTCGTAAATGCCTGTTGATCTCCCTCCGCTATGCGGTGCAACAATTCCTTCGTATCATACATGTCCACTTTTTGGTTGATTTCCCCGGTTAAAAATAGGCGAAAAAAAGGTTTACTGCAAACAGGGGTTGTTTTAAATTTGTTCCCATGAAGTTTAATCTGCTTATTGCTGTATTGTTTTGCTCCCTGCAGGTGTTTGCGCAGGAAGGGCCCAGTGAGGAAAGTCTTGCTTATCATGAGTACCGTTCCAAAATGAGTGTACCTCCTTATGAACTGGCGAAGATCAAAAAGCTGGTGGCAGGCTTAAAAACCGTTTATGAGGAGAGTGATGAAGGACATCAGACGATGCCGGAGAAGATCTATAACGCTCTTTCCCTCCGGGAGAAGTTCACTTACAATATGATCCATGCCGAGGATTTCAGTCAGAACTGTGATATTTTCTTTGCATTGGATGAGCATAAAAAGATCTTCGGGCATTTGCTGGATATTTTTGGAGATAGTAATTGGAGTGAGCGCCAGTACAAGTTCTTCAAAGAGAATCGTGATTCTGTGATGGCATTGATCAAAGAATCTGTACTTCGCAGCAAAAGGATGGGAGTGAATTATAAATATGCAATTGTGGAGATGAATGGCTGGGAGATGGTGCCCTTCCTGATCAGCACTTATAATACTGACAGGAAAGATCATGATATTCTCACCGTATTGATGTTATTGATGGAACAGAATAAATACCCGGTGTTTGTGGCTTCTGCTTCCTATGCTAAGTTGTATGGTAAAGACGCAGCTTACGATGGTTATCTTGATTTGAATAAAGCCAACGAAGACCTGATCATGCAACGTGCAGACAATTTCTATAAAAGCAAAAAATGATCTACGTACTGTTACTGGTTGCATATGTGCAAATACCGGCGGGCACTTATACCCTTGGGGAAAAAGGCCATGTGCTGAATCCTTTGCGCAAAGTAACAACAACAGGGTTTCAGATCTCTTCCACAGAACTTACGAATTCCGATTTTGAAAAGTTTGTGCGCAGTACGGGATATATTACTGATGCTGAGAAGCATAAGGATGCCATGGTCTTCGCCCCCGGCCTTCCTGAATTCAGGTGGTTAAAAGATAGCACTGCCTCATGGCGATACCCCAATGGAAAAAGCAGAGGCGGTATTGAACAGAAAATGGACCATCCTGTTACCACCATCAGTTATCATGATGCAGAAGCCTATTGCAGATGGGCAAAAGTAAGGCTCCCTACCCTGGATGAGTGGGAAATTGCCGCGCGGGGCCTTAAAACAGAACCTGGAAATATCTGGCATGGGCGGGATCATTTGCAGGCAGATACCAGTG